>NZ_JBKKAD010000095.1:0-7708 GCF_046714715.1 Conyzicola sp.
TGTACTCGGCCATCACATTGGTGACACCCGGTTGATGGGGGCGGTTCCGATGCCGGTGTGGATGCGTTCAGTGTTGTAGTAGTTGAGCCAGGGGGCAAGGGCGTCGGCTCTCTCTTGTCCGCTGGTGTATTTGCGCCGGTATGCCCATTCGGCCTGCAGGGTGCGGTTGAGGCGTTCGACTTTGCCGTTGGTCCATGGGCAGTGGGGTTTGATGAACTTCTGCACGGCTCCGAGTCGGGCGACGGCGTCTTTGAACGCGGCCGAGTTCCGGTAGGCGAAGGCGTTGTCGGAGATGACCCGTTCGATCTTCGGGATGCCGTTCGCGGCGAAGAACGCTGCGGCGCGGGTCAGGACGCCGGCGCAGGTGACGCCCTTCTCGTCGTCGTGGATTTCCGCGTAGGCAAGGCGGCTGTGGTCGTCGATGACGGCATGGACGTAGTCGAATCCGATGCGCTGCTTCTTGTGCTTGTGGGCCACGGTCGCCTCTCGTCCGAGAGCCCTCCAGCCGCCGCCGTCCGGGATCTTGCCGAGTTTTTTCACGTCGATATGCACCAGCTCCCCGGGCCGTTCGCGTTCATAGCGGCGAGCGGTCTTCCGGGAGGCGCGGATGAGTTCCCCGGTGATCGGATCGCACCAGTCCAACCGGGGAACACCGTTGCGGACCAGGATCCGCGACACCGTCCGCGGCGAGACCCCCGTATCGGCCGAGATCCGCTGAGGGCCAGATCGCAGACGCTCCCGGGCAGCCAACACCGCAGCCTCCAGCTCCAGCGAGGTCTTCCGCGGACACGATCGGGGCCGAGACGAGCGTTCGAGCAAACCCGCAGGACCGTCATCTTGGAAACGTCGGACCCATCGGGTTGCGGCCTGCCGGGAGATCCCCATCTCTTTCGCGACATGGGAGACGGGCCGCTTATCCACAATCACCCGCCCGATGAGGATAACTTTCGCGGGCAAATTCAAAGGAGCATTAGCGTGAACCACGAGGGCCTCCGTGTTTGTGAAGATGTCAGATACCTCCACTAAGCACGGAGGTTCCTCCTCTTCACAAGACTCGAAATGTCATCAACCTCATGGCGTAGTACAGCTAGACGCGCGATCTGAGCGAACATCAAGCACCTTGCGACCAAAACTTCCGCCGAGCCGCCACCGAGCAGCCGCCCAGCCCGCCCCCGCTACCCTTGAGGCTTGGCGCTCGACGGTGTGCGTGACCCAACACCTAGGAGAGACTCATGTTCGACTGGCATTCCTGGCTCGGCCTCGCCGCGTCCGTGGCGATCGCCCTCGCGGCGGCGTTCGTCATCGCCGTCATCACCAAGCTCATCGTGGTCGCCGCGACGAAGCGCCGCGAGTGGCCGCGTGCGCTCACCAGCAAGGCGCGCCACCCCTACCGCCTGCTGCTCGCCGTGATCGCGACCTGGGCCGCCATCAACTTCAGCATGCCGGGCATGGAGTGGGTCGACCACGCCTTCCTCATCGCCCTCATCGCGGTCGGCGCCTGGTTCATCGGCGCCATCGTCAGCTTCGGAATCGGCCTCGGCATGGGGCGGTACCGCACCGACGTTCCCGACAACCGGGTCGCCCGCCGCATCCAGACGCAGCTCGCGATCGTGCGCCGACTCGCCTTCGCCGTGATCGTGATCGTCTCGGTCGGGTCGATCCTGCTCACGTTCCCCGGCGTGCAGGCGGTCGGCGCGAGCGTGCTGGCGAGCGCCGGCATCGTCTCGATCGTGGCGGGTCTCGCCGCCCAGTCGACGCTGGCGAACGTCTTCGCCGGCGTGCAGCTCGCCTTCAGCGACGCCATCCGTGTCGACGACGTCGTGATCGCCGAGAAGGAGTGGGGCCGCATCGAGGAGATCACCCTCACCTACGTGGTCGTGCACATCTGGGACGACCGGCGCATGGTGCTGCCCTCGACCTACTTCACGTCGACGCCGTTCGAGAACTGGACGCGTTCCGGCTCCGAGCTGCTCGGCTCGGTCGAGATCGACCTCGACTGGCGCGTCAGCCCGGTCGCGATGCGCGCCGAGCTCGACAAGATCCTCACCCGCACCAACATCTGGGACGGCCGCGCGAGCGTGCTGCAGGTCACCGATGCGACCGGCGGATTCGTGCGCGTGCGCATTCTGGTGACGGCCGTGGATGCGCCTACCCTGTTCGACCTCCGCTGCTTCATCCGCGAGGAGATGGTCGAGTGGCTGCAGACGCAGGATCCGGCCGCGATTCCCCGCACGCGCGTGCAGATGGTCGAGTCGGAGCAGCGCGCCGCGAGCGCGCCGGCGAACGAGACGCACACCGACCAGATCGGCCTGTTCACGGGAAGCGCGCAGGCCGAGGAGCGCGCGAGCCTGCTCACGTCGTCGATCCCGATCATCGACGTCGACGGCCGGCGCGACTAGGCGCGAGCTAGCCGGGCGGGCCCATCACGAGCAGCCCCACGAACACCGCCGCGACGCCCGCGGCGACCAGCACCGCGAACAGCGCCGTGTGGGCGAGCGCCCAGCGCAACAGGCGGTTGGCGGCGCTGCCGTCGCGCGGGTGGTCGGTGGCGACCCGGCGCCAGCCGCCGTCGAGGTGCCCGTGCCGCTCGAGCCAGCGCTCGGCCGGGATCGTCGCGTAGGGAACGACCGCGCTCGCGAGGGCGAGCAGCGTCACCGGCAGGTTCCAGCGCTGGTTGACGGCGAGAATGACGGATGTCGCGGCGAACGCCAGAAAGACGAACCCGTGCAGCCCGCCGCCGATGCTCACCCCGACGTCGGTCAGCACGAAGACGTACTTGAGCAGCATTCCCGCTATGAGCAGGGTCCAGGTGACTGTCTCCGCGAGCGCGAGGGCGCGGAACAGGGCGCGCGGCGTTATGAGTAGTCCGCGACGTCGATGGCGTAGTGCAGCTCGTCGACGCGCTCCGTCTTGAACGGCTGGTCGGGCACGAGCGCGCCGCGCGTCATGCCGAGCTTCTCGAGCAGCGCGGCCGAGGCGGCGTTGCGGGCGTCGAGCGTGGCCGTGACCCGTGTCAGCGCGAGCTCTCCGAACGCGAGCGACAGCATGGTGCTGGCCGCCTCGTACCCGTAGCCCGCGCGCTGGAATCCGGCGTGCAGGGCGAACCCGATCTCGCCCTCGGTCTGGCTCTCGCACTTGAGCACGACCTCACCGATGACCTGGCCGGGCTGGCCGTCCTCGGCTACCTCGATGGCGAGCACGAGCCACTGTCCCTCGCTGTCGACGCGCGACTGCGGCACCTTGGCGAGCAGCGCGAACCGCACCTCGTCGATCGACCGCACCGGCCACGGCAGGTAGCGCACGACCTCCGGGTCGGAGTGGAACTGCAGCAGGTCGTCGAGGTCGTCAGCCGTGTGCGGGCGCAACAGCAGCCGCGGCGTGCTGATCGGCAGCACGGGGGTCCACGGCAGGGGCACGATCAGACCGAGGCGAGCGCTCGGATCGCCGAGGTGAAGATGGCGAGCCCGTCGACGCCGGAGCGCATGGCGGCCGCCGTGTCGGGGCCGAAGCCGGCCTCGACGGCGTGCTCGGGGTGCGGCATGAGCCCGACGACGTTGCCGCGCTCGTTGCTGATGCCGGCGATGTCGTTGATCGACCCGTTCGGGTTGACACCGAGGTAGCGGAAGACGACCTGGCCCTCGCCCTCGAGCCGGTTGATCGTGTCGGCGTCGGCAATGAAGCCGCCCTCGCCGTTCTTGAGCGGGATGGTGATCTCGGCGCCCGTTGCGAAGTCGTTGGTCCACGCGGTGGAGGTGTTCTCGACGCGCAGGCCCTGATCGCGGCAGATGAAGTTGCCGTGGTCGTTGCGGATCAGGCCGCCGGCGAGCAGGTGCGCCTCGGCGAGCATCTGGAAGCCGTTGCAGATGCCGAGCACCGGCATTCCGGCGTTCGCGGCGTCGATGACCTCGGCCATGATCGGGGAGTGCGCGGCGATCGCTCCGCAGCGCAGGTAGTCGCCGTAGCTGAATCCGCCCGGCAGAACGAGTGCGTCGACGCCGTGCAGGTCGTGGTCGCCGTGCCAGAGCGCGACGGGCTCGGCGCCGGCAAGACGCACGGCGCGCTGGGCGTCGCGGTCGTCGAGCGAGCCCGGGAAGGTGATGACGCCGACGCGCATTACGGAACCACCGTGATCGACACGACGTCTTCGATCACCGAGTTGGAGAACATCTCGTCGGCGTAGGTCTGCACCTCGGCGAGCAGCGCGTCGGTCACCTCGCCGTCGACGGTGAGTTCGAAGCGCTTGCCGATGCGCACCTCGGAGACGGTGGTGTTACCCAGGCGGTGCAGGGCGCCGGTGACGGCTTTTCCCTGCGGATCGAGCAGAACGGCCTTGGGCATGACCTCGACGACGATTGTGGGCACCAGTAACTCCAAGGATTTCGCGCGTGGGTTGACGGGTACGAGTCTACCCGAGGGCGCCGGGTGCCGTCAGAGCTGCCCGCGCGCGACCGCGTCGTCGACCGCGAAGTGTGCCCAGTCGCGGTAGCCGATGGCGCTCGGGTGAAACAGGTCGCTCGCAAAGAACCCCTCCGTGTAGGGCGGGGGCGGGGGTGACATGAACGCGCCGGGCGTCGCCGCCACGATCGCGCGCGCCTCCGCCTCGAGGCTGCGCGAGTGCAGGTACAGGTTGAATCGCAGCGGATTCGGCAGCAGCACGAACCGGAAGAAAGCGGGCAGCGACGACATCAGAATGGTCGCGTCGGGGTTCGCGGCGCGCAGGCGGTCAAGCAGGGTTCGGATGTCGCGCCCGAACGCCGCCCGCGACCGGATACCCAGGGCGTCGTTCGCGCCGATCGTGAGGAACACCACGTCGTAGCTGTGCGCCGTGGCGGCCTCGATGAAGTCGCTCAGCAGGTCTTTGGCCGTGGCGCCGTTCTTGCCGATCGCCGTCCACTGCACCCCGCGCCCGTAGTGGGCGGAGAGCGAACGGGCGAGGTTGCCCGGCAGCGCCTCGTGCTGCGAGTCGACGCCGACCCCCGCCGCCGTCGAGTCGCCGAGCACGAGCAGCCGCAGCGGGGCATCGCCTGGGCGGGATGCCGGGGCATCGAGCGTTCCCGACCAGGGGCTCGCGGCATCCGCAAGCCTGGGTGTGTCGCGGCGAAGCCGTCGACCCTGCACGAGCAGAACCGGTGCCACCGGGAGCATCGCCAGTCGGCTGAATCGCTGGAGGAGGGGCACAAACCAATGCTAGGCGCGTCGGTAAACTCGCAGGCATGGATACCGCAGGTCTCACCGAATTTCTCGAGCAGCAGCAATTCTCGGGCGTCGTGCTCGTGCGCAAGGGCAATACCACGGTCTTCGAGTCGGCGACGGGGCTCGCGAGTCGCGGCGCCGAGACGCCGATCACCATGGACACCCGCTTCGACACCGCCTCGATCACAAAGCTCTTCACGAGCGTGGGCGTGCTGCAGCAGGTCGCCGCGGGAAACCTCGACCTCGAGACATCCATTCACCACTACGTCGACCTCGCCGGAACCCGCATCCCGATCGAGGTGAACCTGCTCAACCTGCTCACGCACACGAGCGGACTGGCCGACGACGTCGACGAGGAGAACGGCGACGACTACGCCGAGTTCTGGGCCGCGCTGCCGGTACAGGAGTTTCTCGAGGCGGCCGACTTCCTGCCGCTGTTCGTGAACAAGGAGCCGCTGGCCGACCCGGGCGACGAGGTCGCCTTCATCAACGTCGGCTACATCCTCGCCGGTCTCGCGCTCGAGCGGGTCACCGGTGTTCCCTACCGTCAGTACATCCGCGACGAGGTGTTCGCGCCGGCCGGCATGACCGACTCCGACTTCTTCGACCGGCGCGAGAGCGTGCCCGGCGTCGCCGAGGGCTGGGACCGCACCGAGAACGGCGAGTGGGAGCACAACGCGCTCTCCTACCCGCCGATCGGCACGCCCGACGGCGGTGCGCACTCGACCGCCGCCGACCTCGTGAAGTTCTTCGAGGCCGTGCGCGGCGGTGTGCTGCTCAACAAGGAGTACACCGACGAGTTCCTGCTGCCCCAGGTCGAGCTCGACGAGGAGACGGCCTACGGCTTCGGCCTCGAGTTCGATCTCGACGAGGAAGGCTCGGTGCGGTCGTACTTCCAGGACGGCATCAACGCCGGCGCGAGCGGCATCCTGCGGCACTACCCGGCCGAGAACCTCGACGTGGTCGTGCTCTCGAACTCGGAAGACGGCGCGTGGGACGTCATCACCGAGATCGACGAGCGCATCGGCTAGACCGAGATCGAGAACCCGCCGTCGCTCTTCAACAGCTGCCCGGTGACCCAGCGGCCCTTCTCCGACAGCAGGAAAGCCACGAGGTTCGCGGTGTCTGACGGGGTGCCCAGGCGTCCGTTCGGTTGCATGCCGGTGAGCCAGCTGCGGGTCGCGTCGTCCATCCAGCCGGTGTCGATCGGCCCCGGGTTCACCAGGTTCGCCGAAATGCCCCGGGGTGCGAGCTCTTTAGCGGCGGCGATCACGATCCGGTCGAGCGCACCCTTGCTCGCGCCGTAGGGCAGGTTGCCGGCGGTGTGGTCGCTCGTCAGCGCCACGATCGCGCCGCCCGACCGCGCCTGGCGGGCGAACTCGACGATGAGCATCCAGCTGGCCCTGGTGTTGATGGCGAAGTGTTTGTCGAACTGTTCGACCGAGGTCTCGAGCAGGCCGGAGTCGACGCCCCAGGCATGGCTGAGCACGAGAGCGTCGAGAGGGCCGAGAAGCTCGCGCGCCTGCGAGATGACGGATGCCGCGGCATCCGTTCTCTCTAGATCTGCGGGTATCGCGACCACTCGCGCGCCGCTCGCCGCGAGCTCTGTCAGCAGGTCGTCGAGCCCGTCGGAGGCCGCGCCACCGAAGACGGCCTCGTCGGCGGGCGTCCAGTGGCTCAGCGCGAGGTCCCAGCCATCGGCCGCGAGTGTGCGGGCGATTCCTGCGCCGATGTTGACCGTGCGGCCGACGCCGGTGATGAGGGCGATCGGGCGGGTCATGCTCGGGCCCTCACTCGGCGGTTGTGCGCCACGAACACGAGCAGCGGCGAGGCGGTAGACGCAAGCACGACCGCGATGATGAGCACGTTCAGCACGGAGTAGAGAATCAGCGATCCCACGACGACGAGCGCACCGCCCAGACCGCGCAACAACGGCGCGTTGGGCGGCTGGTTTGGGATTCGGCCCGACCAAGGAATCGGCACGCCCTCGTTGGCGCGCGTGATCTGCCGCGCTGCGGTGAAACCGAGCGCCGTGCCGACGATGATCAGGGCGATTGCGACAACTTCGAGCATGGGCCCATCTTGCTGGCTCCCGACTCGGCGAGCAAACTCAGCCGGCCGCGCTCACCCTGATGAGGTTGGCCCACGGGTCGTCGAAACTCACGCTCTCGCCGTCGTCGCGGGTCTGAACGCCGAAGTGCTTCAGCCGCTCGGTCAGCGCGCCGATGTCGTCGACGCCCGGCACGCGGATGTCGACCTGCGCGAGCCCGAGCGCCAGCGTGCGGGGGCCGGCGCCCTTCGAGTTCCAGGTGTTCATCGCCATGTGGTGGTGATAGCCGCCCGCGCTCACGAACAGTGCGCTGTCGCCGAGCGACAAGGTCGACTCGAAGCCGAGCCGGTCGACATTGAACTCGCGGGCGCTCTGCACGTCACCGACCTGCAGGAGCACGTGCCCGACCCTCGCACCACCGATCAGCGGGTCGGTGGCACCGCTCACGCTGAGGTTGTCCTGGAG
>NZ_JBKKAD010000096.1:0-3961 GCF_046714715.1 Conyzicola sp.
GTCGTAGATGGGCGTCGTCGAGACCTGCGGGGCGCTGACCGCGCGCAACGGGAGCGAGGCGCCGGGCCCCGTGCCGATGCGCAGGCCGGGCAGTCCGAGCGAGACCTGGCCGGTCTTGCCCGCGGCCCCCGCGGGGGCCGGCACACCGCAGGACTCGGCCTCGGCGCGGTCCCAAGCGTCGCCCGAGCGGGTGCGGCGCACGATCAGGGGTTCGCCCGGTGTCGCGTCGGCGACGAGGTGGAAGGATGCGGCCTCGCTGATGCGCACGGTGACGATGTCGCCGGGACGCGGCACCTCGCTGCCCGCCGGCACGTCGAAGTGCACGAGGCGGGAGTCTTCGGCGCGGCCCGACAGGCGATGGCGTTCCGCGTCGCGCTTGCCCTCCGCGGCTGACACCAGCACGTTGACGACGGTGCCGACGAGCTTCTGGTTCTCTTCGCGCGAGATGTGGTCTTGCAGGGCGGTGAGGCGCTCATAGCGTTCCTGCACGACGGCCTTCGGCACCTGGTCGGGCATGGTGGCGGCGGGAGTGCCGGGGCGGATCGAGTACTGGAAAGTGAACGCCGAGGCGAAGCGCGCGGCCTCCACCACCCGCAGCGTCTCCTGGAAGTCTTCCTCGGTCTCGCCCGGGAAACCGACGATGATGTCGGTGCTGATCGCGGCGTTGGGGATCTTGGCGCGCACGCGGTCGAGGATCCCGAGGAACTTCTCGCTGCGGTAACTGCGCTTCATCGCCCTCAGGATGCGGTCGGACCCGGACTGCAGCGGCATGTGCAGCTGCGGCATCACCGCGTCGGTCTCGGCCATCGCGTCGATGACGTCGTCGGTGAACGCGGCGGGGTGCGGGCTGGTGAAGCGGATGCGCTCGAGGCCGTCGATAGTGCCGGCGGCGCGCAGCAGCTTTCCGAAGGCCTGACGGTCGCCGAACTCGACGCCGTAGGAGTTGACGTTCTGGCCGAGCAGGGTGACCTCGAGCGCGCCGTCGTCGACGAGCGCCTGCACCTCGGCGAGCACGTCGCCGGGGCGCCGGTCTTTCTCCTTGCCGCGCAGCGCGGGCACGATGCAGAACGTGCAGGTGTTGTTGCAGCCCACCGACACGGACACCCAGCCGCTGTACGTCGACTCGCGCCGGGTGGGCAGCGTGGACGGGAAGACGTCGAGCGACTCGAGGATCTCGATCTGCGCCTCGTCGTTGTGGCGGGCGCGCTCGAGCAGCGCCGGCAGGGACCCCATGTTGTGCGTACCGAACACCACGTCGACCCACGGAGCCTTCTCGAGGATCACCGACTTGTCTTTCTGCGCGAGGCAGCCGCCGACGGCGATCTGCATGCCCTCGTGGGACTTCTTGATCGAGGCGAGCATTCCGAGGTTGCCGTAGAGCTTGTTGTCGGCGTTCTCGCGCACCGCGCAGGTGTTGATCACGACGATGTCGGCCTGGTCGTCGGACGCCCGCACGTAGCCGGCGGCCTCCAGCGAACCGCTCAGACGCTCGGAGTCGTGCACGTTCATCTGGCAGCCGTACGTGCGCACCTCGTAGGTGCGCACCTTGGTCGATTCGGGCGCTACTGGCGTGGGTGCGACGAGGGTCATAGTGCTGTCCAGTGTAGAACTTGCGGGCGGCGCGATCACCGAAGGGTGGCCTACGCCGGAAGCTGCTCGCGCCTACCTGAACCGGGGCCCGGCCGGCCCGAGCGCGGCCTTCACCGCGGCGCCGACCACGGTGCCCGAGTAGCCACGACGCTGCAGGAACGCGCTCAGCCGTCGCTCGGCAGTGGTTCGGTCGTAGGAACTGAGCTGGCCGGCACGCTTGATCGCGACCTCCGTGGCGCGCTCCAGCTCGTCGTCGACGTCGACGCTCTCGAGCGCCTCGTCGATCGCGGCCTGGTCGACCTGACGTCGACGCAGTTCGGCGGTGATGGCCGACTTGCCGAGGCCTTTGCGGTCGCGCAGCGTGTTCACCAGGTCGTGGGCAAGCACGCGGTCGTCGAGGAGGCCCGCGCCCTCGAGGCGTTCGACCTCGGCCGCCACCTCGTCGGGCTCGATCTCTCGGTTCTCGAGCAGCGTGGTCATCTCGGCGCTCGACATGCCCTTGCGGGCGAGGGCGTTGATGCTTGCCCGGCGCACCGGTGGAGGCTTCGGTGCAGCCTCTTCGGCCTGGTCGGGCTGGTCGGGGTGGTCGGGCTGCTCGACGAAGCGCACACCGCCCGGCGCAGGGTCCGACGCCGTGGTCTCAGCGCCCGAGTTCTCGACGACGGACAGAAACCGCCGGGCCGCGGCTATAGCAGGAGCCTCGGGTTCGGGCTCTTCTTCTGCCGGTTCGTCGTCGCGGGACGACGGGCCATCGGCGTCTGCTCCTGGCTCGATGTACCAGCCCGACGCCGGTGTGCGCCCGTTCGCCGCGGGACCCGCGGTGTCACCGACGGGCGACACCGCGGCATCTGGTGCGGACTCATCTGCAGACGCATCTGACGGTACTTCCGCGGGAGCGGCTTCCGACGGCGCGCCGAACAAGTAGCTGACCTTCGCGAGACGGCCGTCGGAACGCTCCACGCTATTCGCCTACGGCTTTGAGCAGTTCGGCGTCGGCGCGCGCGGCGACATTCTGCGTTGCGGCAGCACCGGCGGCCGAACCCTTCGCGACCTTGAGTGCTGCCGCGCTCGTGGCCTTGGCTGCCTTCTCGGCGCTCGCGGCGATCTTGGCGGCGTTAGCCTCGGCGCGTTCGACGGCCGCGGCCTTGTCGGCCACGTCTTTCGCCGCCTTGCCCTCGACGCCGATGCCGAGCTTCAGCATGATCTTGCCCTCGATCTCGGCGGCGATCTCGGGGTTCTCGAGCAGGAACTTACGCGAGTTGTCTTTACCCTGGCCGAGCTGGTCGCCGTCGTAGGTGTACCAGGCTCCGGACTTGCGCACGATCTCGTGCTCGACGCCGAAGTCGATGAGGCTACCTTCGCGGGAGATGCCCACGCCGTACAGGATGTCGAACTCGGCCTGCTTGAACGGCGGCGCCATCTTGTTCTTGACGACCTTGACGCGCGTGCGGTTGCCGTAGGCCTCCGTGCCGTCTTTCAGGGTCTCGATGCGGCGGATGTCGAGGCGCACCGACGCGTAGAACTTGAGCGCCTTACCGCCGGCGGTGGTCTCGGGGCTACCGAAGAACACACCAATCTTCTCGCGCAGCTGGTTGATGAAGATCATGGTGGTGTTGGTCTGGCTGAGGCCACCGGTGAGCTTGCGCAGCGCCTGCGACATGAGCCGGGCCTGAAGGCCGACGTGGGAGTCTCCCATGTCGCCCTCGATCTCGGCGCGCGGCACGAGGGCCGCGACGGAGTCGATGACGACGAGGTCGATCGAGCCGGAGCGCACGAGCATGTCGGCGATCTCGAGGGCCTGCTCACCCGTGTCGGGCTGCGACACGAGCAGTGCGTCGATGTCGACGCCGAGCTTCTGGGCGTACTCGGGGTCGAGCGCGTGCTCCGCGTCGATGAAGGCTGCGATGCCGCCGGCACGCTGCGCGTTCGCGATGGCGTGCAGCGTGAGGGTGGTCTTACCCGACGACTCCGGTCCGTAGATCTCGACGATGCGGCCGCGGGGAAGCCCGCCTATGCCGAGCGCGACGTCGAGCGCGATGGAACCCGTGGGGATCACGGCGACGGGAGCGCGCTCGTCGCTGCCGAGGCGCATGACCGAACCCTTGCCGAACTGGCGGTCGATCTGGGCGAGGGCGGTGTCGAGCGCTTTTTCGCGGTCTGCTGCTGATGCCATTGTGTGTCTCCTTGGAGTCGTAGGTTGCTGCCCATAGGCTGTCGGGATTCTGGGGGCCGATGGTGCAGGGCCCCGAGCCTTCCGACAAAGGCTGGTTCAGTTGTTTCCAACCGTAGGTGCGGGGTACGACATCGAGCCGTACGCCTCGCCAACGGTGGATAAACCGTCTTCGATAGAAGCTATGAGGGAGTCTACAGA
>NZ_JBKKAD010000097.1:0-14046 GCF_046714715.1 Conyzicola sp.
TCGGGTCGATGGTCAGCTCGACGGCGTCGCCCTTGGGGGTCTGCCCGGTGAAGATGGCGTTGATCTGGTCGAAGAACTGGGCGTTCGAGGTGCCGCTGAGGTAGTCGTTGAGCGCGCTCTCGATGCCGGTGGTTCCCTGGTTGAGGGTGAAGTAGCCGGTGATGGGCGCGTACAACGGCCCGTTCGAGTACTGCCGGAGGAACGAGAAGTCGTCGTCGACCGGCGTCGACTCGGCGATCGGCACTCCGTCGACCAGGATCGGTCCGCGCTGTGCCGAGAAGCTGTCGAGAGTGGTGCGTGTGTTGCGGGGGTCGGCGCTGAGGCTGTCGGCCTCGACGACCTGGATGACACTGCTCGAGCCGAACAGGGCGACGAACATGAGCAGCACGACGATGCTCACGCGCTTGAGTTCTTTGTTCATTCTTCGATCACCGCTCTCGGCTGATTGCGCACGGTGTCGGACAGCCGCAGCAGCAGCGCGGCGATGATCCAGTTGGCGACGAGCGACGAACCTCCGGCGGCGAGGAACGGCGTCGTGAGCCCGGTGAGCGGGATCACCCGGGTCACACCGCCCACCACGATGAATACCTGCAGGGCGATCAGGAACGAGAGGCCGACCCCGAGAAGGCGACCGAAATCATCCTGCCCGGCGAAGCCGATGCGGAAACCCCGCGAGACGAACAGCAGGTACAGGCCGAGGATCGCGAACAGGCCGATGAGCCCGAGCTCTTCGCCGAGGCTGGCGATGATGTAGTCGCTCTCGGCGAGGGGAACGATGCCCGGTCGGCCCTGGCCGAGCCCGGCACCGATGAGTCCGCCCTTGGCCAGACCGAACAGGCCCTGTACGAGCTGGTAGCTGCCGCCGGACTGGCCGTAGATGTCGGGGTTGAACGCGTCGAGCCACGCGGCGAACCGGCCGTTGACGTAGCTGAGGGTCTGGCTGGCGACGAGGGCGCCGGCGAGGAAGGCGGTGAGGCCGAGGATGATCCAGCTCGCGCGGCCCGTCGCGACGTAGATCATCACGAGGAAGAGCCCGAAGTAGAGCAGGGCCGTTCCGAGGTCGCGCTGGAAGATCAGCACGCCCATCGACGCGATGAAGACGACGATGATGGGGCCGAGGTCGCGCGCACGGGGGAAGGTCATGCCGAGCACCTTCGTGCCGACCATCGAGAGCGAGTCGCGCGCGGTAACGAGGTAGCCGGCGAAGAAGATCGCGAGGGCGATCTTGCCGAGCTCTCCCGGCTGGAAGTTGAGCGGTCCGAGTTCGATCCAGATGCGCGCGCCGTTGCGCTCGGAGCCGATCAGCGGTGCGAGCGGCAGCAGCAGCAGTGCGATGCCGGTGAACATGGAAACGAAGCGGTAGCGCAGCAGTACCCGGTGGTTGCGCACGACGATGATCACGATGATCGCCAACAGGATGGCGAGGGCGGTCCAGACCATCTGGCGCACGCCGGCCGCATCCCATCCGGTGAGGTTGTCGTCGATGTCGATGCGGTAGATCATGGCGATGCCGAGGCCGTTGAGCACCGTGATCACCGGGAGGATGAACGGGTCGGCGTCGGGCGCCACCACGCGCATTGTGATGTGCATCGCGAAGACGAGCAGGGTGAGGCCCGCCCCGTAGGTGAGCAGCGCGGAGTCGATCTCGCCGAGCGCGCCGAGCTGCACCAGGCAGATGGCGGCGGCGTTGATGCCGCTCGCGACGAGCAGGAGCACCAGCTCGAGGTTGCGCATGCGCGCGGGCACCCGCAGCTTCAGGCGGATGCTGCTCGTGAAGTTGGCGCGATCGGCGGCATCGACCGGACGACCGGTCGATACGGCTTCGGTCGGGAGACTATTCGGTGCTGACATTCGACAATGTGTCCACGATGCGTTCGGCGTCGCTCAGGTCGTCGGCGTTGATGGTGGCCTCTACCCTCTGCTGCGAGTAGGCAGTGAGGGAGTCGACCTCGATCGACGTGGTGCGGTAGACGGTCGACAGGCTGATCGGGCCGATGCCCTCTTGCACGCCGCGGTAGATGGCGACGTTGCCCTGGTCGACGCCCACGAAATAGCGGCTCTGCGTGTACTGGTAGGCGGTGAATACGCCGCCGAGAATGCCGAGCGACACGAGGATGAGCCCGACGAGCCAGGTGATGCGGCGACGCCTCGCGCGCCGGCGGTCTTCGAGGATGAGCTCGTCGAGGTAGCCGTCGGACTCCGGCTCGAAGTGCGAGTCGTCGGGCTTCGTGACCTTGAGCGGGTGCAACAAGAGGGCGGGGAGGCGCAACGGCTTCTTCGCCACGTCGCCGTCGAAGACGAGCGGGTGCGCCGCCGATCCGACTGTGATCGGGGGAACGTGGGCCGAGGAGCCGGATTCGTCGATGTCGACGAGCACCACTGTGACGTTGTCGGGGGCGCCCTGATCGAGGGCGTCCTTCACGAGCCGCTCCGCAGCATCCTGAGCGTCTTCTATCGACGTGAGCGCGTGCATGATCTTGTCGCACGAGACGTAGCTGCTGAGGCCGTCGGAGCAGAGCAGCCAGCGGTCGCCCGGCTGGGTGGCCATGATCGAGGTGTCGATCTCGGGGGTGGCGTCGACGTCGCCGAGAACGCGCATCAGCACCGAGCGCCGGGGGTGCACAGCGGCCTCCTCCTCGGTGATGCGGCCGCTGTCGACGAGGCGTTGCACGAAGGTGTGGTCGGCCGTGACCTGGGTGAGCTCGCCCTCGCGCAGCAGGTAGATGCGCGAATCGCCGATGTGGGCGATCACGACCTGGCCGCCGACCATGATGAGCCCGCTGACGGTCGTGCCCATTCCGGTGAGCTCGGAGTGGTCGAAGACCGTCTCGGCTAGCTGGGCGTTGGCGGCGGTGAGGGCGGTGTGCAGCGCGAACTCGGCGTCGCTGCCGGAGGCGAACTGGCGGTCGGTCTCGGTGATGCGCTTGACGGCGATCGCCGAGGCGACGTCACCGCCCGCGTGCCCGCCCATACCGTCGGCGACAACGAACAGGTACTCGCCGGCATAGCCGCTGTCCTGATTGTTGGCGCGGATCTTCCCCACATGGGAGACCGCGGCACTCTTGCCGGGGGCCACTCGATTACCGCCGTAGTTCGAAACTGGTCGTGCCAATGGTCACTGGCGTGTTCAGGGGAACCTGAGTCGGAACGATCACCCGCGTGCCATCGAGGAACGTGCCATTCGTCGAGTCTAGGTCTTGGATAACCCAGCCCTCGTTCCAGTTGAGCAGGCGGGCGTGGTGCGTCGAGGTGTAGTCGTCGCGGATCACGAGGCCGGAATCGCTCGACCGGCCGATCGTGAGCTGCTCGGGGGGAAGGGCGATCTCGAGCCCTTCCTTGGCGCCGCCGGTGATGACGAGGCGGCTCGCGCCCGACGAACTGACGGGCGCGGCGGCGGGTGCGCGGGCCGGCGCGGGGGTGCTCGCCGCCATGCCCATCGGTGCCGGTGCGGCAGCCGCGGCATCCACCGAGGCGGGAAGCTTGCGCACCTTCTGGCCGAACAGGTCGGTGCGCAGGGCGTAGACGACCGCGAAAACGAAGGCCCACATCAGAATGAGGAAGGCGATCTTGAGAACGAGCAGGGTGAGCGGGCTCGGATCGATCATCGGTTGCCGCCCTTGTCGCGCGAAGTGGGAAAGTCGTCGGCCGCCTGTGCGATGACGCGGAACACGATGTGCGTGCGGCCGATATCAATCGCGGAGTCGGGATCGAGCCTCGCCTTGGAGACACGCTCGCCGTTGAGCAGGGAGCCGTTGGTCGAGCCGAGGTCGTTGACCTCTGCCCGGTTGCCGTCCCACAGTACCTCGACGTGCTTGCGGGAAATGCTGGAGTCGTCGACGGTGATGTCCGCATCCGACCCTCGACCGATGACGGTGCGGGACCGGGTGATCGGATGACGCTTGCCACCGATATCGAGAACCGGGGCCCAGGCGACGGTGCCCTTCACGTTGACGGACTCGATCTCGATGATGCCCTCGCCGAGGCCGGAGACGCGGTCGAGCGCGATCGCCAGCGGGCCCGAGAACGAGTAGCGCTGCGCGGTGGCGTGCCGCTGAACCAGGCTCGTGAGCTCGTCGATGAGCGCGGGGCCGATCGCCGACATGCGGTCGAAGTCCATGGGGGAGAGGCGAACGGTGAAGCGGTTGGGAACCAGGATGCGGTCGCGTGAGACGACAGCCGCCTTCGTGTCGAGCTCGCGTCGGAGCGCGCTCGTAATCTCAACGGGCTGCACGCCGCTCTTGAAAGTTTTTGCGAACGCGCCATTGACCGCTCGCTCAAGCCCTCGTTCGAAGCTGTCAAGAAGCCCCAAGGATTTCCTCATCTCACGCCTAGTGAATACGACGATGTTAGCCGGTGGGCTTGAACGCGCGTGTTTCCACGGGAGTTTTACACCCAGCGGATGACCCTACCGGGCACCGTGTGCGGATGGTGCTTCGCGCTGTGATAATCTCGCTTGGTTGGCGCGAGTGGCGGAATTGGTAGACGCGCACGGTTCAGGTCCGTGTGTTGGAAACGACGTGGGGGTTCAAGTCCCCCCTCGCGCACCAGACACAACACGGAAGAAGGCCCCCGGGAAACCGGGGGCCTTCTCTCGTCTGACCGCATGGAGCCGCAGGCTTGTGGCCGGCGTGGTCTCAAAGAGTGGAGAGAAGGTCGTTCATCGCGGCAATCTCTGCGGTCTGATCCGTGACGATCGTCTCCGCGAGTGCGACGGCTTGCGGATTCTGGCCCGAGTCGATCTCCTCGTTGGCCATCTCGACAGCGCCCGTGTGGTGCGCCGTCATCTGGGTGAGGAACAGACCGTTCGCCTCAGCCCCGGTCGATTCCGTGAGAGCGGTCATGTCTCCCTCGCTCATGGACCCCGACGTGTCGCCCATGTCGTGGCCGCCCATCGATTCGGACGACACCCCCCACGAGTCGAGCCACCCGGTCATGGTGTCGATCTCGGGCTTCTGGGCGGCCCGGATCTTTTCAGCCAGCGCCGTCACGCGTTCGTCGACATCGTTCTTCTCGAGAAAGATATCCGCCATTTCGACGGCCTGCTCGTGATGCACGACCATGCTCGAAGCGAACGTGACATCGGTGTCGTTGAAATCGGCGGACGCCTCCGACGACGAATCCGACGAATCCGACCCGTGGTCCATGCCGCTCATCGAATCGCCGGAGGAGCATGCCGGCAGTGCGAGCGCGGCAGTGAGCAGGCCGGCGACAGTCAGGGAGAGACGTGATCTATTCACGATTGTTCCTTCCATTCAGCGTGTTAAGGGCGGCCCTAACGGACATTGGATACCAGCCACGAGTACGGGTCGACCTGCACGCCTTGACGGTGTATTTCGAAGTGGAGGTGCGCTCCGGTGCTCGCACCGGTGTTTCCGACCCGCCCGACGGTGGTCCCGACGCTGACTGTCTCTCCCTCAAAGAGGGGAACCGACCCTGCCTGCATGTGGGCGTAGACGGTGGTCACGAGCTCGCCACCGATCCGATGGTCGATGATCACGTGGGTGCCGAGGCCGTCCCTGTCGCTGCGAATCTGGCGAACGGTGCCGGCCGCCATCGCCGAAATAGGGGTGCCCGACCCGGGGGTGAAGTCCAGGCCCTTATGGTTCGACGAGCAGCCGCGGCACGGCGCGGTTCTGGCACCGAACCCGCTACTGATCGGCGAAGCGGCGAGAGGCCACTGCACTTCGGACGTCGAGACGTTGACGTATGCCATGCCCAGCCCTGCGAACGAGGAGCGGCCGCTCGACGTCGGCGGGGGAGGAGGGGGAGGCGGGGCGGTCACGGTGAACGAATCCCTCTCGATCCGATCGATCTCTCCCCCCGCGACCAGCGACTGTGGTTGGAGTTGCGTCGTGTCGACCGACGGAAGATCGGGCAGCGAGGTCGGCTGCGTCGCTTCGGCGGGGAGGCCCTGCGACAGCGTCAGGCACCAGGCGAACAACAGCGCTGCGGCACCTTTTTTGCCCGTGGCGCCGACCCGACGGGGCCGCGTGCGCTCTGGGTTGGAAGCGGAACGACGAGTTCCGGACGTGATGGTGTACATGGTTCCTAACAAGGCGAGGCGGTTCGAGCGCAACGCCGATCGGGCGAATGGTCGAGCCTTGAGGGCTCGGATCGCGGTGTGTCTGGGCGAGTCCCAGAGGGACTCGATGTCTCGCCGAAACGGCTATACAGCCACGATGACGACGAGAACGGGCGTTCTAAACCTGCTGCAGAGAGAGTTGTATCAACGATCGAGAATGCGGGGGTGCTGCGGTGGCGGCAAGACTGATGCCCGAATTCTCGGCGGTGCGCGGCACAGCCGCGGCATGCGGATGCACTGTCAGAGCCGGCACGACCGTGGTCGGCGCCGACACGTACTCGACCGTCTGAGTGCAGCAATCACGCGTGTCGGCGGGTTCGCCGTCGTCGAAATCGTGTGCGGTCTCCAGCTCGACGTGCGCGACCGGTGAGCCGGAGGTCTCCGCTTCCGAATGGTGTGCGTGCTGCTGGTCCGAGACACCATGCTCGTGGGCCGCGAGATGCGAAACCGGCACCTGCTGGAGGACCAGCATGCACGCCAGAACAGCGAGAACCGCCACGAACGTTGCTCGAACTGCCCGCGCCACGGGTCGCGAAGACCGCGAAGACTCGGTCGGCAGCAACGGGCGCAAAGCACTCCTCGGGATGGATAAGATCCCCAAATTTACCCGATTCGCGACTGAATCGTTATAAATCCAGTGAACGCGAAGGTTGGTGGCGATGCGCCGGGTCGCCGCCTGACCGGCGGGACGGCGAGGCGGCGACGCCTAAGGGGCCGGATGCGCCCGGCGCTTCGACAGCACCCCCGCGCACGCGACGACGAGCAGCCCGGCGAGCGGCACGATCAGCAGGCCGTAGCGCAGTTCGGTCGCGTCGGCGATCGCGCCGACCAGCGGCGGCGACACCAGGAAGCCGAGCCGCAGCAGCCAGCTGACGATCGTGAGCCCCGACCCGGCGCGGAACCCCGGCAGCTCGTCGGCGGCGTGCATGGCCGCGGGGATGAGCGTGGCTACGCCCAGGCCGGCGAGGCCGAAGCCGACGATCGTTCCGGCGAGGGTGGGGAAGGCGAGCGCGAGACCCATGCCGACGAAGACGACCGCGCCGCCGGCGCGGGCGACGGTGCGCTGGCCGAACCGGTCGCCGAGGCGGTCGCCGAAGAGGCGCCCGACGAACTGCATGCCCTGCAGGGCGATGAAGCCGACGCCGGCGAGGAACGCGGAGGCGCCCAGCGAGTCGGAGAGGTAGATGGCCGCCCACGACGCTCCGGCGTCTTCGACGATGGCGCCGGCGCACGCGATCAGCACGAGGGCGGTGAGAACCCCGTACTTGGCGATCAGGCCCCCCGCCCGGCCCGGGATGCGCGCGGCGGCGTGCGGCGCGGGTGCGACCTCCTCCGGCTCGGCCCCGGGCAGCAGGAACCGGTAGGAGAGCACGGCCATCGCGCTGAACAGTGTGGCCGAGATGGCCAGGTGGGTCGTCACGGGGATGGCGAGCTGGGCCGCCGCGGCGCCGAGCAGGCCGCCGGTCACGGCCCCGATGCTCCACACTGCGTGGAACGAGTTGAGGATGGAGCGCCCGTAGAGCCGCTGCACCCGCAGGCCGTGCGAGTTCTGGGCGACGTCGGTGATCGAGTCCATCGCGCCGGAGAGGAAGAGGCCGAGTGCGAGCAGCGCCCAGACCGGCGACGCGCCCGCGATGAGGATGCCGACCGACGAGAGCACGGCGGCCGCCACCGCGACGCGGGAGGAACGGAAGCGGCGCACGAGGAATCCCGCCGAGAGACCGGCGATCAGGGCGCCGAGCGGGAACGCGGCCACCGCCGCGCCGAAGGCGGTGTTGGTGAGCTCGAGCGAGTCTTTGATCTCGGGGTACCGGGGGAGCAGGTTGGCGAAGATCGCTCCGTTGGTGAAGAAGAGGATGTTCACCGCGATGCGGGCTGTTACGGCTTCGCGGGGCGGTCGGGGTGTCGGCGCGGCGTTGCTCACCCGTCGAGCTTACGAGCCGCCGGGCGCTCAGCCGTTCGGGAAGGGAATGGCCGGCTGCCCCTGGTGCACGTCGACCATGACCGCTTTCCAGACGCGACCGGCGATGGATGAGCCTGTCGGCTTGTAGAAGGAGCGGCCGTAGGCCTGCACGCGGATCAGCGGATTGGCGAAGCCGCCAAGCGGGTCGCCGACCCAGACCCCGGTAGCGAAGTTCGGCGTCATGCCGACTGTCCAGTTGGCCGAGCTGTCGTCGGTCGTTCCGGTCTTGCCCGCGGTCTCGCGTCCGGGAAGGGCGCCGACGCCCGCGAGGGTGCCGCCGGCGTTGAAGGTGCCCTGAAGTGCCTCGGTCATCTGCGCGGCGACCGACGGGCTGATCTCCTGGTGGCACTCGGGCGCCGACGTGGCTACCGGCTCGCCGGTGGTCGTGCGCACGGCGCCGATCACGGCGATCGGGTTGCACTTCACGCCGCCCGCGGCGAAGGTCGCGTAGACGTTCGCCATCTCCACGGGTGTGACCGAGGAGGTGCCGAGCGCGAACGAGCCCGTGCGCGGGCCGACCGCCGCCACGTCGTCGGGGTTCGTGTTGATCGTCGTGATGCCGAGCCGCCGGGCCATGTCGACGACGGACATCACCGTGGTCTGCTCGATCAGCTTCACGAAGTAGATGTTGACCGACTGGCGGATCGCGCTGCGCGCATCGATGTCGCCGAGCTGGGCGTTGCCGAAGTTGGTATAGCCCTTCTTCGGACTGTCGAGCACGCGGGAGAAGTACGGGCCGTTGGCCGACAAGGTCGTGGTGATCGGGATGCCCTGCTCGAGCGCCGTAACCAGCGTGAGGGGTTTCATCACCGAGCCGGGTTGTTGCGCGCTCGTCGCGTAGACGACCTGGGTCTGATCCCAGGTGCGGTTCTCGGCGACCGCCGCGATGTGGCCGGTGCCGGGCACGACGACGCCGATGCCGGCGGCCACCCGGTTGCCGTTGCCGAGCGCCTCGGTTGCGGCCCGGGTCGCCGCGTCGGAGACGCCGCGGTCGAGCGCGGTCGTGACGGTGAGGCCGCCCTGGCGCAGAAGGATCTGGCGCTCCTCGGGTGTCGCGCCGAACGCCGGGTTGGTGAGCAGTTCGTCTTGCACCAGCGCGCAGTAGTACGGGTAGGCCGAGGTGGCGCAGCCCGACGGGGTGTCACCGCGGATGAGCTCGAGCGGGGTGGCCTTCGCGGCGGCCGCCTCCTCTGCGGTGATGTAGGCCTCGCTGAGCATCCGGTCGATGACCGCGTCACGCCGGCCCTGGGACGCCTCGGGCTGCGCGTAGGGGTCGAACTGCACGGGCGACTGCAGCAGCCCGACGAGCACCGCCGCCTGCGGCACTGTGAGGGCCGCGGCATCCGTACTGAAATAGACGCGGGAGGCGGCCTGGACTCCATAGGCCAGGTTGCCGAAGTACACGGCGTTCGAATAGGTCGTGAGGATGTCGGGCTTCGCCATGGTCTTCTCGAGGGCCACCGCGTACTTCACCTCGCGGATCTTCGACTCATAGGTGTCGCCCTCGGCGACGGCGCGCTCGTCGTCGTTGCGCGCGTTGCTGATGAGGATGTTCTGCACCAGCTGTTGGGTGATCGTCGAGGCGCCCTCGGTGCGCTCGTCGTTGGTGAGGTTCTTCACCATCGCTCGAGCGATGCCGGGGAAGTCGACGCCCGAGTGCTGGTAGAAACGGGAGTCCTCGGTGGCGATCAGCGCGTTCAGGAAATTGGGCGAGATCTGCTCGAACGTGACCGGGATGCGGTTCTCGCTGTAGAAACGGGCGAACTCGGCGCCGCTCTTGTCGAGCAGCACGACGTGCTGCGGCAGTGCGGCCGCGATGGGGAGGTCGGTGGGGAAGCCCTCCCAGTAGTCGGTGACCTTCGAGGTTGTGGTCGACGCCGCGAGCACGGCGGGTGTTGCGAGAGCGGCGAAGCCGGCACCGATGAGCGCGGGGATGAGGATCATGGCGAGGGCGGCGAGCAGAACCCGGTGCCACGGGGGCCGCGAGTAGTCGGTCGCCCCGACGGAAATCTCGTCGAGAGAGACCATCTCGTAGCGGCTGGGCATGAGGGAGAGCCTCTCGACTTCGAACCTGCGGGTTCACCGACGCTACGGCACCCGGCCGCGTAACCCAAGGGATGAATAGAATTCGATACCGGATCGTGGTGTTCACGGCCGCCCGCTATCCTGCGACCGTGACCCCTCAGCCCCACCTCGCGCGCCGACTGCGCACGCCCGACGCCGTGGTCATCGGCCTCGGGTCGATGATCGGCGCCGGTGTCTTCGCCGCGTTCACCCCGGCCGCGCAGGCCGCGGGCAGCGGCCTGCTCGTCGGGCTCGCCGTCGCCGCGTTCGTGGCGTTCTGTAACGCCACCTCCACGGCGCAGCTCGCCGCGAGCTATCCGCTCTCGGGTGGCGCCTACCTCTACGGGCGCGAGCGGCTCGGTGCGCTCTGGGGGTTCCTGGCCGGCTGGAGCTTCGTGATCGGCAAGACCGCGAGCTGCGCGGCGATGGCTCTGACCTTCGCCGCCTACGCCGCACCCGCCGGCTGGGAGCGTGCCGTCGCCGCGGTCGCCGTCGTGGCGCTCGCCGCGGTCAACTACCGCGGGATCACCCGCACGGCGCAGCTCACGCGCGTCATCGTCGTGGTCGTGCTCGTCGGGCTCGCGATCGGCGTGACGGCCGCGGCGAGCGGCGGCCTGCCCGAGATCGCTGACGTGGACCCCTTCTCCGGCGACGCGCTCGTGGCGGGCGGCTGGCACGGCCTGCTGCAGTCGGCCGGGCTGCTGTTCTTCGCGTTCGCGGGCTACGCGCGCGTGGCCACGATGGGCGAGGAGGTCGTCGACCCGGCACGCACCATCCCGCGGGCGATCACGATCGCGCTCGCCGTCACGGTGGTGGTGTACGCGGTGGTCGCGGTGGTGGTGCTCGGCGCCCTCGGTGCGGCGGGCGTGGCCGGGTCGTCGACGCCGCTGAGCGACGCGGCCGTGCAGTCGGGCTGGTCGTGGGCGCGACCCGTCGTGCGCGTGGCCGCCGCGGTCGCCTCGCTCGGCGCCCTGCTGGGTCTTATCGCGGGCATCGGGCGCACGAGCCTGGCGATGGCGCGCGAGGGGGATCTTCCGAGGTGGCTGTCGGCGGTGCATCCGAAATTCCGCGTCCCGCACCGCGCGGAGGTCGCCCTCGCCGTCGTGATCGTGGCGCTCGTGCTCACGGTCGACCTGCGCGGGGCGATCGGCTTCTCGTCGTTCGGCGTGCTGCTCTACTACCTGGTCGCGAATGTCGCGGCCCTCACGCAGCCGGCCGAGCAGAGGCGGTACCCGCGGGCCGTGCAGGTGGCGGGGGCCGTCGGATGTCTCGTGCTCGTCGCGACCCTTCCGGCACTGTCGATCGTGGTCGGGGTCGCCGTGCTCGTCGTCGGTGTCGTGTACCGGGCGGCGGGTCAGAGGTACGCGGCGCGGTCGAACGCGGAGAGCCGGTCGCGGAAGGCGTAGGCGAAGTCGGGCCAGAGCAGAGTCAGCCGGTGGCTGCGCTCGTCGACGTACCAGCTCTCGCAGCCGCCGCCGAGCCAGACCGTCGCGGCGGCGCGCGCGTCGAGCTCGGCGACGTAGGCGGCCTGCGCGTCGGGTGACACCTCGAGCACGTCGGACTCGTCGTGCAGCGCGCCGAGCAGGTACTCGATCTGCGCCTCGATCATCACGATCGCCGAGTTGTGGCCGAGACTCGCGTTCGGTCCGTCGATGACGAACAGGTTGGGGAAGCCGTGCACCGTGGTCGAGGCGTAGGCGACCATGCCGTCGCCCCAGGCCTCGTCGAGGCTCAGGCCGTCACGGCCGAAGACGCGCCGCGCGAACGGCGGCCGGGTCGACTCGAAACCGGTGGCGAAGATCAGCACGTCGAGGTCGTGGGCGGCGCCGCTCGCCGCGATCGCGGTGCGGCCGTCGATGCTCACGAGGGCGGACGGCTCGAGGGTCACCGCCCCGCTCTCGAGGGCCGGGTAGAAGTCGTCGGAGAGCAGCACGCGCTTGCAGCCGATCTCGTAGCCGGGGGTGAGCAGGTCGCGCAGGTCGGCATCGGAGACCTGCGCCTCGAGGTGGCCGCGCGCGCGGGCCCGCAGGGCGTCGATATAACCGGGGGTGGCGACCCGCTCGGCGAAACCCGCCTCCATCGACCAGAACAGGTCGGCGCGCAGGCGCTCGCGGGTCTCGGGGCTGTTTCGGAAACTCAGGATGTCGCGTGCCGAGTACTCGGAATCGTCGCGCGGCACCACGTGGGCGGCCGTGCGCTGGAACAGCACCACGCTGCCGGCCTGTTCCGCGACCCGCGGAACGAGCTGCACGGCCGAGGCTCCCGTGCCCACGACGCCGACGCGCGCGCCGGCGATCGGCACGTCGTGGTCGTAGCGGGAGGAATGGAACGCGACGCCCGGGAACGAATCGATGCCCGCAATCTCGGGCATCCGGGGCTCGGAGAGCCGGCCGGCCGCGACCACGAGCGTGCGGCAGGAGTAGTCGCCCGTCGAGGTGCGCACGGACCAGCGCTCGGTCTCGGCCAGCCAGCGCATCTCGAGCACGTCGGTGCCGAGCCGGATGCGGGGCTCGATCTCGCGGGCGCACTCGCGCAGGTAGTCCTGAATTTCCGAACCCCGGGCGAAGAAGTGCGACCAGTCGTGCTTGGGCGCGAACGAGAACGAGTAGAGGTGCGAGGGGATGTCGCAGGCGACGCCGGGATAGTCGTTGTCGCGCCAGGTGCCGCCGACGGCCGCGGCCCGTTCGAGCACGACGAACGAGCGCTCGCCGAGGCGCGACAGGCGGATGCCGGCACCGAGGCCGGCGAAGCCCGCGCCGACGATGACGGTATCGACGATGACGGTGTCGACGTCGGTCATACCCGGGCCGGTTCTCGCGTGCGCCCGGCCGGGTACGACTCGGGGTGGCGCAGGTAGCCGTCGATGACGCTGAGCAGCTCGGCGGGGTGGGCGGTGGCGAGGCGGGCGTGGCTCGCGGACGGGTCGGTCGGCGGGTCGGCCCCGATGACGAGGGTGGGCCGGGTGGTGGGCCAGGGGGCGTCGGTGATCTGGATGATTCGGTCGATCGTGTCGGCGACGGGGGTCGTGGGGTCGGTGGTGATCAGGACGGTCGGAGGCTGCGCCGGGTCGTAGTGCCGGGCGAGCATGGCGACGAGGAAGGCGCGGTGGGGGACCTGGTCGGCGAGGGTGATCATGGGTGGTGGATTTCGACAGGCTCAATCACCGAAGGCGGCTCAATCAACGGAGGCGGCTCGATCAACGATGGCGGCTCAGCGACCGGGGCGTAGTCGGTGGTGCGCTGGCGGGCGGTGCGGCCGATCTCGGCGGCGACCCGCTGCACGTCGGCGACGGTGAGCGAGCGGTACGCCTCCGCCCCGGCCTCGGGCGCGCACACCCCGTCGATGAGCAGCCCGCCGAGATCGTCGGCGCCGCCGAGCAGCACGGCTTGGCTGGTCTCGAGCCCGAGCTTGGTCCAGGCGGCCTGGATGTGGTCGATGCTGCCGTGCAGCATCAGCCGCGCGACGGCGTGCACCGCGCGGCTCTCCCGCACGCTCGGGCCGGAACGGGCGCCCGTAATCGGCGGCGAGTCGACGGGCACGAACGGCATGGCGATGAACTCGGTGAATCCGCCGGTCTGGTGCTGCAACGCCACGAGGGAACGCAGGTGCGCAACCTGCTCGGCAGCGGTCTCGACGTGGCCGTAGACCATCGTCGCGGTCGAGCGCAGGCCGACCGCGTGCGCGGTGGCGACGCTCGACACCCACTCGGCGACGGAGGGGTCGTTGCCGCCGCTCAGCAGCGCGCGGATGCGGTCGTCGAGGATGCGCGCACCCGTGCCCGGCACAGTGTCGACTCCCGCGTCGCGCAGCCGCTGGTAGAACTCGCGCACCGTGATGCCGAGCCGCGCGGCGCCGTCGGCCCCCGCGGTCGGCCGGGAGGCGTGCAGGTGCAGGCCCGGCGGGGGCTTTCTGATGGGGGCGGCGCTGTCGAGGTAGG
>NZ_JBKKAD010000098.1:0-7331 GCF_046714715.1 Conyzicola sp.
TGGACGGTCGGCCGCCCGCGTAACCCCGCGCACCCGCCGCAGGGGGCCGACCGCGCCTCCTGAGTTTCCTAAACTATGCGCGGGCAGGGGCGGGGGCGGGGGCTGGGGGGGGGATGCCGCGGCGCCCGCCACGACTCGGGCGGGCACCCCGTTGCGCGGGCCGCGCGGGCGGAGGAACGTGGAGGGCGACGGGAGGACACCCCCATGGCGGACAACGAGAACGGCGCGGTCGTCGACGAGCAGCACTTCTCCGTGAGTCGCACGGTGTACGTGCGCACACCGCGCGACCGGGTCTGGGAGGCGCTGACCACAGAAGACGGGATCGCCTCCTGGTTCGGCGACACCGCCCGCCTCGACGAGGCCCGCGTCGGCACGACCGGCTCGCTGGGCTGGGAGGACTTCGGCGACTACGCGTTCGTCGTCACCGCCGTGGTCGACGGGTTCCTGTTCGAGTTCCGCTGGGCGAAGGATCCGGGTGTCGACGTGAGCGCCGACAACGCGACATCCGTGCGCTTCGTGCTCGCCGACGCCCCCGACGGCGCGATCCTCACCGTCGTCGAGAGCGGCTTCGAGTCGCTCGCGGGCGACGACGCGTCGCGGCGCGAGCTGCTGCACGGCAACCGAGAGGGCTGGAACCTCGAACTCGACGAACTCGTCAGGGCGCTCGGGTCGTGAGCACGGCGAGCAGCGCGGCCGCCTTGAGCTTGACCTCGGCCAGCTCCTCGGCCGGCACCGAGAGCGCCGTGATCCCCCCGCCGGCGCCGACCGTCGCGCCGTCCGGGTCGAGCACGATCGAGCGGATGACCATGGCCAGGTCGACGCGTCCGTCGAGCCCGAAGTAGCCGAAGGCGCCGGCGTAGATCCCCCGCGCCCTGCCCTCGAGCCGGTCGAGGATGACCGTGGCGTTGCGTTTCGGCGCGCCCGTCATCGAGCCGGCCGGGAAGCAGGCGACCACCGCGTCGACGGCAGCGACGCCCGCCGACAGCCGGCCGCGCACGGTGCTCACCAGCTGGTGCACCTGCGGGTAGGTCTCGACCGCGAACAGGCTGGGCACCGTCACCGAGCCGAGTTCGCTCACGCGCCCGATGTCGTTGCGCATGAGGTCGACGATCATGAGGTTCTCGGCGCGTTCCTTGTCGCTCGCGAGCAGTTCGGCCTTGAGCGCGTCGTCGTCCTCGTCGGAAGTACCGCGCGCCCTGGTGCCCTTGATCGGCTTCGACTCGACGACGCCGTCGGGCGCGACGCTGAGAAACTGCTCGGGCGAGGCGCTGAGCAGGGCGACATCGCCGATGCGGATCAGGGCCCCGTGGTGGGCGGGGCTCGCGGCGCGCAGGGCCAGGTAGGCGGCGAACGGATCGGGCCGCACGTCGACGCTCGCCTCGTTCGTCAGGCACAACTGGTAGGCGTCGCCCGCGTGGATCGCGGCCTGGCACTCCGCGATCAGCTCGAGGTAGCGCGCGTCGGTCGTGTTCCAGGTCGCGGCCGCGTCGGCCGGCGTGTGCACGGGCAGCCGGTGCACGGCGCCCAGCGCCGCGACGGTCGCCGAGCGCCAGTCGGCGAGCTCGCCCTCCCACGAGTCGCCGAGCGCGAGCAGCGTGACCTCGCGGGTTCCGTGGTCGAAGGCGAGGGCGCGGTCGGCGAACATCAGCGCCGCGTGGGGATACCGGCTCGTGCGCGCGGCCGGGGTGCCCAGAGTGACGCCCCGCAGCTCGTAGCCGAGCCAGCCGACCCACCCGAGCGCGAAGCCGGGCCCCGTGTCATCCGCCATTCTGTTCTCGGCGAGATCGGCCCGCAGTTCGTCGAAGACCCCGTCGCCGCGGATCACCCGTGAGCCGGCGCCGATGTAGCTGACTCCCCCGCCCTGGCCGCTGTCGAGCCAGAAACTGTCGCGCTCGTCGGCGAGCAGGCTGGCCCAGGCCTGTGCCGGTTCGACCCAGCGGCCGAGCGGATGACGCAGCACCCGTGACGGCGGAGACGGGGCGTGGCGCATACCCTGAGTTTATGAGTACGCCGATCGCGCCCACCTCGGCCGTCTACCGCTGGCACGACGGAGCGCTGCAGTTTCTCGACTACTGCGACATGACCGAGACCACCGTCGAGGCGGCCGACTCGTGGCTCGTCACCGACGGCCGCACGCTCGCGCTCGACCTGCACCGGTCGCGTTTCCTCGACGCGGCGCCCGACGGGGCCGAGTTCTGGGACGCGGCGGTCGCGGCGATCCCGCGCGAGGGCGAGTGGTTTCCGCGGGTCGAGCTGCAGTCGCGACGGGGTTCGCGGTTGTTCGTGTTCCGGCTGCGCAGCGCGCCGACGCTCACCCGCTCGGTCGTCGTCGCGACGCACGCCGGACCCGACCCGCGCACCCGGCCGTCCGTGAAGGGCCCCGACCTGGAGTCGATGCTGCGCATCCGCACCGCCGTGCAGCCGCTCGGCGCGGAGGAGGCGGTCATCCTCTCCCCCGACGGCTACGTGGTCGAGGGCGCCTACAGTGCGCTCGTCTGGTGGCGCGGTGCGATCCTGTGCGGGACGTCGCCCGAGCTCGCGCGCATCGACAGCGTCACGGAGCGCTCCCTGCTCGGCATGGCCGGTGCCCTCGGCGTCGAAACCTATCAGGAGTCGGTCCCCCCCGCGGAACTCGACGGCTGCGAGGTCTGGGCGCTCAGCGCGCTGCACGGCCCGCGCATCGTCACGCGCTGGGTCGACGGGCCGGAGATGGCGGCGCTGCCCGGGCGACTCGACCTGTGGCGCACGCGGCTCGCGGTGCTGCGGCGGCCGCTGCCCGAGTAGCGGGCGGTTTCGTGCGGCAGTTTCGCGCGGCCATTTCGGAAACTCAGGCAATGCGGTCGGCCCCGGCAGACGGATGCGCCGGATTCCGCGCGCCGCAGAAACGCCAGCGACCAGAGTTCCTGAATTTCCGAAAACCCCCGCCCGCGAGGTGCCGCAGCCGTGACATCCGCCCCACCCCTTCGGAAACTCAGGCAGCGCGGTCGGCCGCGGCAGACGGATGCGCCAGATTCCGCGCGCCGCAGAAACGCCAGCGACCAGAGTTCCTGAATTTCCGAATAGGGCGGAAGGGGAGGGAGCGTGCCGTCAGGCCAGGCGCAGGGTGGCGGTGACCAGGCTGCTGTCGATCGCGGTGTGGGAGATGACGATCACGGCGCGGTCGGCGGCCGCGGCGCCGCGCAGCAGGTCGGCCATCAGCGCGTCGGCGCGGTCGACGTCGACGTTGGCGGTCGGTTCGTCGAGCACCAGGATGGGGAACTCCGCGAGCAGGGCCCGGGCGAGGGCGATGCGCTGGGCCTGGCCGCCGGAGACGAGCGAGCCGCGCTCCCCCACGGGCGAGTCGAGTCCGCCGCGCTCGCGCACCCACTCGTCGAGCCCGACCGACGCGAGCACGGCGTGCAGGTCGTCGTCGGTCGCCGTCTCGCGGGCGAATAGCAGGTTCTGCCGGATCGTGTCGTCGAACAGGTGCGGCGACTGCTCGCAGAGTCCGACGATCGTTCGCACCGCGTCGGGGTCGAGCTCGCGGGCGTCGACGCCGCCGAGCCGGTAGGTGCCCTCGTGGTCGAGGAACCGCACGAGCACGTGCGCGAGCGTGGTCTTGCCCGCGCCGCTCTCGCCCGTGACGAGCAGGCAGTCGCCGGGCGCGACCGTCACCGTGACGTTGCGCAGCGCGCGGTCCGCGGCGCCCGGCCAGCGCGCCGAGACGCGGTCGAGCGTGAGAGTGACCGGCCCGGTCGGCAGGTCGGCGCCATGGGCGAGCGCGACCGGGATTTCGGATGGCACGGAGTCGGGAACGACGTCGGCGATGCGACGCGCGCTCACCCGAACCCGACGCCACGCTCCGACCGCGAGCGGCACCATGCCGAACGCCTCGAACACGGCGATCGGCACGAGCACGACCAGGGCGAGGGCGGGTCCGGTGATGTCGCCGGAGCCGTGCGCGGGTGCGGCCGTCAGCAGCGCCCCGATCATCGCCGCTCCGCTCAGCAGCGACACTGCCGCCGAGACGACGCCGGCACCGAGCGCCTGCCGCAGCTGGGCGGAGCGCAGGCGGGCGTCCGCTGCGGCGATCGCGGCCTCGCGCTGCTCGGTGACGCCGAACGCCGTGAGCACGTCGAGGCGGGTGACGAAGTCGAGAACCAGCTGGGCGAGCTCCGCGCGCAGCGGCGCCACGGCGCGGTCGGCCGTGGCGGTGATGCCGCTGTGCACGACGGTGCCGACGACGGCCGCGGCCACGAGCGCGACCAGCAGGGTGAGCCCGGCCCCCGGCAGGATGATCGAGACGGTGACGACGCTGAGCACCGACACCACGAGCGAGGTCGCGAGGGGCTGAACGACGCGCAGCGGCAGGTCTTGCAGCTGGTCGACGTCGGAGACGAGCCGCGTGAGCAGGTCGCCGCGGCGCGTTCCGCCCAGGCCGTCGGGCGCGATCGGGATCAGCCGGCGGAAGATGCCGGCGCGCAGCGTGGCGAGCGATCGGAAGGCCGCGTCGTGCGTCACCAGACGCTCGACGTAGCGGAAGAACGCCCGGCCCAGCGCGAACGCGCGCACCCCGACGACCGCAAAGCCGAGGAAGAGGATGGGCGGCTGCTCCGACGCGCGGGTGATCAGCCAGGCCGAGGTGGCGAGCAGTGCGACGGCGCTGCCCGAGGCCAGGATGCCGAGCAGCAGCCCGGGAACGAAGCGCCGCGCGGGCGGCTGCGCGAGCCGCAGTACGGCCGCGGTGTCGAGAGCGGTATCGGCGGGGTCGGTTGCGGAGTCGAAGGCCGCGTCGGCGCGGTCGGTGATGGATGTCACAACGCCACCGCCACTCGGGGGCGCAGCTCGATCACACTGTCTGCGGCGTCGAGCAGCGCCGCGCGGTGGCTCACCACGACGACCGCCACGCCGGTGGCCGCGAACCGCGCCAGCCCCTGGATGAGTTCGGCCTCGGTGGCGGCGTCGAGTGCCGAGCTCGGTTCGTCGAGGATCAGCACGGGGCAGGAACGGGCGATCGCCCGGTAGAAGGCGCGCGCGAGCGACACCCTCTGCGCCTGCCCGCCCGACAGCCCGGCGCCGTTCACGCCGAGCACCTGCCACGGGTCGACGAGTTCTGCCGCCGCGAGGCGCATCGCCTCCCGCAGGATCCGCTCGTCGACCGCGGGCGCCCCGAGCGCGATGTTCTCGGCCACGGTGCCGGCCATGAGCGACGGCCGCTGCCCCGACCACGCCACCAGCTCACGCGCCTCGGCGGGCGTGAGGGCGACGTCGCCGTAGGAGACCGTTCCGGTGCTGGGCACGAAGCCGAGGATGGCGCCGACGAGCGACGATTTGCCCGCACCGCTCGGCCCGGCGATCGCCGTGACGACACCGGGTTCGAACCGCACGCTGAGCCCGTCGATCACCGCGCGGTCGCCGTAGCGCACACCGAGGCCGTCGACCGCGAGGGTCGCGCCCGGCGAGAGAACGCGGGCCCCGGATGTCGCGGCCGCCGTCACCGCGGCGGCGTCGAGAATGCCGAACACCTCCTCGGACGCGGCCACGCCGTCTGCCGCGGCGTGGAACTGGAGGCCGACCTGGCGCAACGGCAGATACGCCTCGGGGGTGAGCAGCAGCACGAACAGGCCGACCGTGAGCGCGAGCGTGCCGTCGACGAGCCGCAGACCGATCGACACGGCCACCACGGCCACCGAGAGGCTGCCCGCGAGTTCGAGCACGAAGCCGGAGACGAACGAGATGCGCAGCACCGCCATCGTGCGCGAGCGGTAGTCCTCCGTCACGCGCTCGATGCGCTCGACCTGCCGGTGCTGGCGCCCGAAGATCTTCAGCGTCGAGAGTCCGTCGACCACGTCGAGGAAGCCGGTGGCGAGCCGGTTCAGCGCCGCCCACTGTTTCTTCTGCACGGCCTGTGTCGCCCAGCCGATGAGCACCATGAACAGCGGGATGAGCGGCAGGGTCACGATGATGATGATCGCGGTCGCGACATCCTGCGTGAGCAGCACGAGCAGCAGCACCGGGGTGGCGATGGCGGTGAGGATGAGCTGCGGCAGGTACTTGGCGAAGTAGCCGTCGAGCGCGTCGAGCCCCTGGGACACAGTCGTGGTTACGCGCGCCGAGTTGCGGTCGGCGAGCCACGCGGGGCCCAGCTTCGTGATGGCGGCGACCACGCGCATCCGCAATTGGCTTTTCACCCGGGCGGCCCCCCGCACCGCGAGCACGTCGAGCAGCCAGATGAAGACCGCGCGCGCCACGACGACCACCGCGAAGGCGACGAATTCGGGGGCCAGCTCGGCGACCGACCGGCCGTCGATGATGCCGACGATGAGGGCCGTTGCGAACCATGCCGCGGCGACGACCGTCACGGTCTGGAGGAATCCGACGACGCCGCCGGCGAGGAGGAACCACCGAGAGGCGGATGCGTACCGGAGCAGCCGCGGATCGATGGGTCCCGCGCTCATTCAGACACCGTATCAGTGGGCGGACGTGAGGATAGCCTCGCGCGTTATGCGCTTACGGAACACCCAGTACGTCCACGCCTGGTAGGCGAGGATGAGCGGCAGCGAGATGCCGGCCACCCAGGTCATGAGGGTGAGCGTGTACGGGGTGCTCGAGGCGCTCTCGATCGTGAGCCCGTTCGCCGGGTCGTTGCTCGCGGGCATGACGTTCGGGAACAGTGCCGACAGGATCGTGGCGACGGCGAGCACGATCGTGAGCGCGATGGCGGCGAACGCGTAGCCCTCACGGCCGACCGCGTTGAACAGCCAGGACGCGATGAGGGCGACGGCGGCGCCGAGGGCCAGCGTGAGGATGAGCCAGAGGTGCGGCGAGTCGAGGTGCTGGAAGATGGTCCAGCCGAGGAAGAGCGCCGCGACGAGGATCGCGATCGCGCCCGACTTGCGGGCGAGCGCCTGAGCGCGTTCCCGCATGTCGCCGGTGGTCTTCAGCGAGACGAACACCACGCCGTGGGTGAAGAACAGCAACAGTGTCGTCAGGCCGCCGAGCAGGCCGTACGGGTTGAGCAGGGTCAGCAGGTTGCCGGTGAAGTTGTTGTCGGCATCCATCGGCACACCCTGGATGAGGTTCGCGAAGGCGACGCCCCAGAGCAGGGCGGGCACGACCGAGCCGACGAAGATCATGCGGTCGAACCACTTGGTCCACTCGCGGCCCTTGTTCTGGTGGCGGTACTCGAAGGACACGCCGCGCAGGATGAGGGCGACGAGGATGAGCAGCAGCGCGAGGTAGAAGCCGCTGAACATGCTGGCGTACCACTCGGGGAAGGCCGCGAACATCGCGGCGCCCGCCACGATGAGCCAGGTCTCGTTGAGGTCCCAGATGGGGCCGATCGTGTTGAT
>NZ_JBKKAD010000099.1:0-47197 GCF_046714715.1 Conyzicola sp.
ATCGCGATGCTGCTGCCCTACCGCCTCTCGTGGTTCGCGCTCGTAGTCGGGCCGGCAATGTCGATCGCAATAGAGCTCGTTCAGGCGATCGCGTTCTCGGCGCGGTTCGCCTCCGTCGGCGACGTTATCGCCAACTCCACGGGCGCGTTCATCGGCGCCGGCCTCGCTTTCGCCCTACGTACTGTTGTGCGTCGGCTGGAACGCGAGACCGTCGGCGCGGCGCTTCGACAAGCTAAGCGACCGAGTCCCTAGCGAGCGACCGAACCGCTAGATATAGAAGTCGGGCGTGTGCGGAGTGCGGGACCGTGGCTTCGCGGGAGCACCCGTCAGCAGAGAGCCTTCCGGCGCATCCGTCAACACGACCGCGTGCGCGCCGACGACCGAGTTCGCTCCAATGACGACCGGACCGAGAATGCTCGCGCCCGTGCCAACGACGACGTGGTCGCCCAGCGTGGGATGCCGCTTGCCCGGCAGCGAAGTTCGACCGCCCAAAGTGACGCCGTGGTAGATCATGACATCGTCGCCGATCACTGCCGTTTCGCCGATCACGACGCCCATGCCGTGGTCGATGAAGAACCGGCGACCGATGACGGCTCCGGGGTGAATCTCGACGCCGGTAAGGAACCGGGTGAGCTGAGATACGACGCGCGCCAGCAGAAGCCACCGCCACTTCCACAGCCGGTGGGCAAGGCGGTGGCCCCAGATCGCGTGCAGTCCCGAGTAGGTGAGCCAGACTTCCAGCCCGTTTCGTGCCGCGGGATCACGGTGGCGGGCGGTGGCGATGTCCTCCCGGGTGCGGGAGAACGGCACGCTAGTCGACCAGGTCTTCGTAGAGAACGGTCGAGAGGTAGCGCTCACCGTAGCTGGCGTCGATCACGACGATCGTCTTGCCGGCGTTCTCGGGTCGGCCGGCGAGCTCGAGGGCGGCCGTGACGGTCGCACCGCTCGAGATGCCGCCGAGGATGCCCTCTTCGGCCGCGAGACGGCGGGCCATTTCGACGCTCTGCGTGATGTTGACGTCGATGACCTCGGCGTAGACCTCGCGGTCGAGAACATCGGGCACGAAGTTCGCGCCGATGCCTTGGATCTTGTGCGGGCCGGGCGCTCCGCCGTTGAGGATGGGGCTCTCGGCGGGTTCCACCGCCACTACCTGCAGGCCGGGCTTCTGTTCCTTGAGGTAGTTGCCCGCACCGGTGATGGTTCCGCCGGTACCGATGCCCGAAACGAAGATGTCGACGGTGCCGTCGGTGTCTTGCCAGATCTCGGGTCCGGTGGTCGCGCGGTGAATAGCGGGGTTCGCCTCGTTCTCGAACTGGCGGGCGAGAACGGCGCCGGGGGTCGAGGCCACGATTTCGGCCGCCTTTTCGACTGCGCCCTTCATTCCGGATGCGCCCGGGGTCAGCACCAGCTCGGCGCCGTACGCGCGCAGGAGTACGCGGCGTTCCTTGCTCATCGTCTCGGGCATGGTGAGGATCACCTTGTAGCCGCGGGCCGCGCCGACCATCGCGAGGGCGATGCCGGTGTTGCCGCTCGTGCCCTCGACGATCGTGCCGCCCGGCTTCAGCTCACCGCTCTTCTCGGCGGCGTCGACGATGGCGACACCGAGACGGTCTTTGACGCTCGCGCTGGGGTTGTAGAACTCGAGCTTCGCGAGCACCGTGGCGCCGAGCCCCTCGGTCACCTTGTTGAGGCGCACGAGCGGGGTCTTTCCGAAGATCTCTGTGATGTCGTTGTAGACGGGCATGCGTGTTCTCTCTCTAGACCGGTCGGCAAAGCGTTAGGCCAAGCTTAGGGACGCGATGAGTGGGCGGGGCCCGTTCTCCCTAATGTGACGTAACACGCTCACATAATGATTGACTCTACGAACGCTTCACCGGCCACTCGGTAAAGCGCCGCGCCCGCCCGTTCTCGAGCTCGATGAACCAGAGGTCGTCGTAGTCGGGTCGGTCGTCGAGATACTCCACGAACGCCTGTGCGACAGCCGTGTCATCCGCAAGCACACCGAGCACGCGCACATCGAGCTTCCAGACCTCGGGACTGTCCGGCTCCTCGATCCAGCCGGTGACGATCTCGTCGCGTCCGCGCCAGGGGTCGGGGTCGTTCGGGCGGAACTCATAGAGGGCGTCTTCGGTGAAGAGGGCGCCTATCTCGTCGGCGTCGTTGCTGATCCAGGCGGAACGGTAGGCCTCCACCCAGCGGGTCACATCGTCTGTCGTAGTCATGGTGACCGTTCTATCCGCGGCCACCGACACGCGCCAGTGGGTTGCGGCGCATCCGGCACCGTCGGTTAACGGCGAAAGGCGCCCACCCCTGAGGGATGAGCGCCTTGCGCTTCGACAAGCTCAGCGACCGTTAGGCAGCTCAGCGACCGAAGTGGCTACAGGGCGGCGAGGTCGGAGACGACCTTGTCGCCGGGAGCGGCCTGGATCATCTGCGCCTTGATCTCGGCCCGCTCGAGCAGCTCGTCCATCTTGCGACGACGCGCACGGGGGATGAGCGTGACGACGGTACCGACCTTGCCCGCGCGGCCGGTGCGGCCCGAACGGTGCAGGTAGGTCTTGTACTCCTCGGGAGCGTCGGCCTGGATGACGAGGCTGATGTCGTCGACGTGGATGCCACGTGCCGCGACATCGGTCGCGACGAGAACGTTGACGCGACCACTCGTGAGCAGCTGCAGGTTGCGCGTGCGGCGGCTCTGGTTGAGGTCGCCGTGGAGGCTCGTCGCGGGGATGCCGGCGTCTTCGAGGAAGTCGCTCATCTCTTCGGCGAACGCGCGGGTGCGGGTGAAGACCAGGGTCTTGCCCTCGCCCGAAGCGAGCTCGCGGATGAGTTCGCGCTTGTCGCGCTGCTCGATGAGCAGAACCTTGTGGTCGATCGTGGAGGAGGCCTGGTCTTCACCGGCGACCTCGTGAACCGACGGGTTCTTGAGGAACTGCTTCACGAGGGTGGCGACACCCTTGTCGAGGGTTGCCGAGAAAAGCAGCTTCTGGCCGCCTTCCTTGGTTTCCTTGAGGATGCGCTGCACGGGCTCGAGGAATCCGAGGTCGCACATGTGGTCGGCCTCGTCGAGAACCGAGACGATGACGTTCGAGAGGTCGAGGCGACCCTGCTCGACGAGGTCTTCGACGCGGCCCGGGGTCGCGATGATGATGTCGACGCCGCGCTGGAGGGCGGAAACCTGCTTGTACTGCGGAACGCCACCGACGATCGTGGTGGTGAACAGGCCGACGCTGCGGGCGATGGGCTGAACCGTGCGGTCGATCTGCATGGCGAGCTCACGGGTGGGGGCGAGGATCAGGGCGCGCGGCTTGCGGCCGGCCTGACGGTCCTTGCCACCGTTGTTCTCCATGAGGCGCTCGACGAGCGGTGCGCCGAAGGCGATGGTCTTGCCCGAGCCGGTCTTGCCGCGTCCGAGAACATCCTTGCCGGCGAGAACGTCGGGGATGGTCGCGGCCTGGATGGCGAACGGAGCCGCTGCACCCATCGACTCGAGCTGGCGAACGATGTTGGCGCCGAGGCCCAGGTCGCCGAAGGTCACACCTTCGACGTCTTTGGCCGTGATGACGGCCGCTTCGAGACGCTCGAGAACGACGTCTTCCTGCATGCCGCCGCCGGAGTGCGACTTGTTCGCAGCGCCGTCTTTGGCCGGGTAGTAGCTGGAGTCGCGGGCGGGACGCTCGGCGCGGTCGGCGTACGAGGGGCGCTCGGTACGTGCTCCGTACGAGGGACGCTCGGTGCGCTCTGCGCGGTCGTACGAGGGACGCTCGGTGCGGGCCGGGCGGTCGTTGTTGTACGAGGGACGCTCGGTGCGGGCGGGGCGCTCCGAGTTGTAGCTCGGGCGGTCGTTGCCGTACGACGGACGCTCGGTGCGGGCCGGACGGTCGGAGTTGTACGAGGGACGCTCGGTGCGGGCGGGGCGCTCCGAGTTGTAGCTGGGGCGGGCCGGGCGGTCGCTGTTGTAGCTCGGACGCTCGGTGCGGCCGGCGCGCTCGTTGTAGGGCGTGCGCGGCTGGCGGTCGTTCGTGGCCGGGCGGTCGCCGTAGCTGGGACGCTCGGTGCGGGCCGGGCGGTCGCCGTAGGCGGGACGCTCGGTGCGCGCGGGGCGGTCGGTGCTGTCGCCGTAGGTCGGACGCGCGGGGCGGTCGCCGTACGACGGGCGGGCCGGGCGGTCGTTGTAGGTGGGGCGCTCGTTGCGGTCGCCGTACGCGGGACGCGCGGGACGGTCGCCGTAGGCGGGACGCTCGGAGCGGGGTGCGCCATTGCTGCGGTTCGGGCGGTCGCCGTAAGCGGGCTTCTCGCGCGGGTTCCAGTCGGGACGGCGGTCGCCGGTCGAGGGGCGGTCGCCGGTGCGTGCTGCACGGTCGTCGCCGGTCCAGCGCTTCTTGGGTGCGCCGCCCTGGTCGGGGCGGGAGTTGCGGGCGTCGCCACCACGAGGGGTGTACGGCTTCTTGTTGTCGCGGTCCGACTTGTTGTAGTCAGGCTTGGAGTACGGGGACATAGTTCTTTCCTGGGTTGTTTCAGTTACGTGAAAGTACACGTGCAGATGCAAACGCGATTGTGGAGTACGCGTGAGTTGCACTTCTGAACCCGGGCAGTCTTTGACCGAGGCCGTCACATACATTCGTGTGATTTTTTCGCAGCGGATGCGCTGGAAAACCGGCCTCTAAGACTTACAAACCCATACACGCAGTGCGTGCTGTCTCGAGCCGACTTGTCTACGTTACTGCATGAGGCGAGCTTAAGCGAGCTTCGGCGTCATTGTGATCCGTCAGTCGATCGCAGCTTCGGGTTGGAGGTCGAGTGACGACTCGGCGTTCGTCTTGATTGTCAGATCCGCTCGGGAGAATAGGGCGAGCACGACCCACGCTGCTGGCGCGAGATCCCAGTGACCGGTCAAGTAGCTGGCGAGGCTCACCGCGATGAAAGAGCCAACCAGAAGAGGTGGCTGCTTGACGAAGGTGAACCAGAGGAAAGTCAGGAATAGGGCGACACCTACGATGCCTTGGCCGGCCCCCAGCTCGAGGATTAAGTTGTGAGCTCCGATTCCCATCGGATTGGCCACCGCGAGGGTGCTGGCCCCGGACCCGATGAAGAAGTGATCCAACCACCATTCCCGGGCGATCGGCCAGATGAGAAGGCGCCCGGACCACGTTCCCGTGGGACGACCCAGAACGTTTTCGACAACAGGCAGCAAACGGTCGATGACTCCCACTGCCAGTGTCAGAGCGACTAGAGCCGAGGCGACGACCAAGGCCCAGAGGGGCGGTCGTTTGAGGAACCGCGAGGCCAGCAACCACACCACGAGCAGCGCGAGCCCGACGAAACTCCCGCGCGAACCTGCCATGACAATGCCTATTCCGAGCAGAACCGTGACGACGGCGAGAATGGCGACCACGGCGTTGGTTCTATTCATCGCGGCCGCGAGCAGCACTACGACGCCGAAACCGGCGACGAACGCGTACCCCGCATAGTTCGCATTCACATCGATGAGATTAAGCCGCACGGTCTCGGGCTTCGAGACGCGCAATTCAATCAAGCGGCCGAGCAGTATCAGGCAGCCCGCCAGATAGCCGCCCGCCAAGATACCGAGCTGGAGCCGGTTTGTTGTCACGTATCGAGACACGATGAAGTACATCGACAGCGCCCCGCTCGTGACGGCGGCGCTGAACGTCACCGGGATGTTGATAGACCACAGTGAGGAGAGGGCGGAGAAAAAGACGATCCCCGTGGCGAGAATCGCGGGCACGTCGAATCGGAAGTTCAGCGGTCGGGACGCGAGAAATACGATCGCGGAAACGACGATCAGCGGGGTCGTCGTCGATAACGGAGAGAAAACGGTGATCGCTGCGACGATGGCCAGCGCGATAATCCGCCATTCTCTAAGGACCGTCATACGGCGATACTAACTGGCTTACCCACGTCGCCCCCCGCCCTCGCCTGCCCTTCTTCACTGTAGCGCCCGCGACTTAGGACAAGGGGGGACAGAAAGTGTGAATCCCGACAAGGCTCCACGCGAGCCCGCTCGAATATCCGACCTACCCACGAGGTAGTGCAACACGGTCTGCGCAATTCACAAAGCGCGCGGTTGCTCGTGACGACCATCATGTCGCCGTCGGAGGGGGAGGCATCGCGGGAGACATAGCTGCACCCAGACTCGCGTGACGCTACTGCATGACCCGCAATTGTGCCAGCTTCGTCTCCGAACAGACGGATGCCGCGACCACCGCCATGCGCAGGCTGCAGCCGCGGCATCCGCCCCTTTATGTCCGTCTACAGGTCGTCGCTGTGGCGCCCGCCGTCCCGGCAACCGTGCCGCCACGGGCCACCGGACACGTCGTCGACCCGCCAGATCTCGCCGTTCAGGGTTACGACGAAGGCCGTGTCGCGGATGAACTCGAGCGACGTCGGCAGATCGAGTTCGCTCACCACCGGGGTCATGGTGCCGTTGCGGTTGACGCGCAGCAGCTCGCCGCTGTCGGCGAGCGCGGGCGACCCGTCGGGCACAACGCCGGGCGAGTCACCCTGCGAGAGCCCGTAGAGCACGTCGCACTTGCCGAACTCCACGTCGATCATGAGGCTGTACCCGCTCGCGATCACCCGGGGCTCGGGATTGCGGGCCGAGAACGCCAGGATGCGGCCGGTCTCGGGGAGGTGTGGAACCGGCCCGGCCTCGGCCATGTAGACGGTGCGCCCGTCGACGGCGAGGCCCGTCGGCACCGTGTTGCCGAAGGTGGCCAGCTCGCTGATCTCGCCCGACCGCGACACCTTGAGCACGCGGTTGTGGTGGCCGTCGGTCACGAGGAAGCCCGACCGGGTGGCCTGCAGCGCGAACTGCAGACCCCGCGAGAGGAAGAAGTCGGTCTCCGGCGGGTTGGCCAGCGACCAGGCTCCGATGTCGGCGACGACCGTAAAGCTGGTCGGGCCGTCGACGCGGTAGATGCCGTCGACCGAGGTTCCGGGGCCGTTCGGGCCGGGTGCGTCGTCGCCGACGACCGTCACCAGCACGTAGGCGGTGCGCCCGACGAAGTCGATGTCGATCGCGCCGCCGATGCCGATCACCGAGGCGGGCAAGCCGCTGGCGTAGACCGAGGTCTCGCCCGTTCTCGGGTCGACCCGGGTGATCTGGCCGATCGCGCCCTCGGTCACATAGAGTGCGCGGTCGGGGCCGATCGCGCTGCCCGTCGCGCCTTGCAGGCCGGATGCGATGAGGTGCGCCTCCGCGACCGGTACGGGCGGGTGGTGGCCGGGCGATCCTCCCGTCGGTGCCGCCATTGCCGGGGACGTCGCCAACAGCGTCGGCACAACGAGTGCCGCCACTATCGCCGCGAACGCCCTTGTTCGCTTGATTGTCATGTTTTCCTCCGGTTGGTTTCACCACCGGTGGCATTCGTCGCTTCGGCGATGCTGCCGGCGTCGTGTCGCGCAGCTCGTCACGCGATGCCGCCCATCCTTCTCGGGGCCGGAGCGGGGCGTCAAGGGGACAGAATTGACGGATGCCGACGACCATCACCATCGAGGCCCCGCGCCAGCCCGACGTGCTCGAGCTCATGCGCGCCGCCGACGAATACGCGCTGAGCCTCTACCCGCCCGAGGCGTACCACAAGCTCGACGTCGCCGACCTCGAGCGGCCGGGCGTGACGCTGTTCGTGGCGCGCGACGACGGGCTGGCCGGCATCGTCGCGCTGGTCGAGAACGGCGACGGCTCCGCCGAAGTGAAGCGGATGTTCGTGGCCGAGACCCACAGGGGCCGCGGCGTCGCGGGCGCGCTGCTCGGGCGCCTCGCCGAGGCTGCCGCCGCGGCATCCGTCTCTGTCATCCGTCTCGAGACCGGCTGGGAGCAGCCCGACGCGATCGCGCTCTACCTGAAGCACGGCTACGTGCACATCCCGAACTTCGGCAAGTACGTCGGCGACGAGTCGAGCGTCTGCATGGAGAAGCGGCTCGCCTAGCGCCCCTCTATCGTCGTCGACCTGCCAAATGAAGGAGATTTCGCCGGCGCGGGCCGCGCATCCGCGAGAACGTGTGACTCGACCGCACTTTCTCCTTCATTTGGCAGAGAAGCGGCTGGGCTAGACCTCGAAGCGGGCGGTGCCGTCGGTCTCGACCGCGCTCATGACGCGTCCGCGCATGTCGACGCTGATCTCGGGCAGGGCGGTGAGGGGAAACCAGGCGGCCTCCGTGTTCTCGCCGTCGGCGGGGAAGGCGTCGCCCGAGACGTAGCTGCAGCGGAAGATGAGGTCGAGGTACTGCGACTCGTCGCCGTTCTCGTAGCGCACGGGGTCGGTGACCTTCACCCAGACGAGGGTGTCGACGCTCGCGACGACGTTCGCCTCCTCGAGGATCTCGCGGGCGGCGGCCACGGCCGGCTCCTCGCCCGGGTCGATGATGCCGGTAACCGGGGTCCACGCGCCGGTGTCGGAGCGCCGCACCAGCAGCACCTCGGTGCCGGTGATGCTGTCACCGTCGCGCAGCACCACCGCCGTGACTCCGGAGAGCCACAGCGGGTGGGTGCCGACCTTCTCGCGTAGGGCCAAGACGAAGTCGGGAGTTGCCATGCGTCGAGCCTAGGCGGTGGGCTCGGCGGTCAGCGCCTCGGCCTCGCGAGCGGCCCGCTTGTCGGTGCGGCGCTCCTTGGCGCCCTCGACCAGGTAGTACAGCACCGGCAGCACCACGAGCGTCAGCACGGTCGACGACACGAGGCCGCCGATCACGATGATCGCGAGCGGCTGCGAGATGAAGCCGCCGTGTCCGGTGAGTCCGATGCCGAGCGGCAGCAGCGCGAAGATCGTGGCCAACGCCGTCATGAGGATCGGGCGCAGTCGGCGCGAGGCACCGTGGATGATCGCCTCGCCCACCTTCATGCCGCGTTCGCGGTACTGGTTGATCAGGTCGACGAGCACAATGGCGTTGGTCACCACGATTCCGATGAGCATCAGCACACCGATGAGCGACGGCACACCGAGCGGGATGCCCGTGGCGACCTGCAGCAGGATCGCTCCGGTCGCCGCGAACGGCACCGACACGAGCAGCAGCAGCGGCTGGCGCAGGCTCTTGAACGTCGCGACCATCACCACGTAGACGATCAGGATGGCGATGAGCAGCGCGAGACCGAGCTGCTGGAACGCGTCGCCCTGCTGCGACGTGACGCCGCCGAGCTCGGCGCTCGCGCCGGCGGGCAGGTCGACCTCGGCGACGGCCGCGGAGACGAGCGACGAGGCGGTTCCGACGTCGTCGCTGCCCGGGGTGACGCTCACGGTCGCGCTGCGCACGCCCTTGATGGTGGTGATGCTCGAGGGGCCGTCGGCCTGCTCGACCGTGGCCAGGTCGGAGAGGGGCACCAGGCCGGTCGCCGTCGGAATCTGGAAGCCCTGGATCTCGGCGAGCGTCGTGGGCGCGTTCTCGTTATCGATGTAGATCGAGAGGGTCTCCTCGTCGATCACGACCGAGCCGCTCGCGCTCGGGTTCATCGCGGCGGTGACGATGCCGCCGACCGCGATCTCGCTGAGCCCGGCCTGTGCGGCCTTATCGCGGTCGACCACGATGGCGATGTACGGCTGCGTCACCGACAGGTTGCTCGACGCCTCGGCCACGACGTCGAGTTTCTCGACCTCGGCGAGGATCGCGTCGGCCGAGGTGGTGAGGTCTTCGGAGCCGTTGGCCGTGATGTTGATTTCGATATCGGATGACGCGAAGCCCGAGCTCGCCGCAGCGAGGCTGATCTCGCCCGCGTCGTCGATGTCGGCCACCGCATCACGCACGTCGGCCTTCAACTCTTCCTGGTCGACATCCGGGTCTGTAGTCAAGGAGAACGTGTTCGATCCTCCGCCCGAGAAGGCGGCGGTGAGCGAGCTACCGCTGGAGCCGAGCGAGAGCTGGACGGTCTCGACGCCGGGCAGGCCGATGAGCGCGTCCTCGACCTTCATGGCCGCCTCGTCGCGCACCTCGAGGCTCGAGCCGAGCGGCAGGGTCTGGGTCACGGTGAGCGTGTTCTGGCCGCTGTCGCCGATGAAGTTGGTCTTCAGCAGCGGGGTCACCAGCACGGTGAGCGCGAGCACCAGCACGGCCGAGAGGATGGTGACGAACGGGCGCTTCAGTGTCCAGCGGATGACCGGCAGGTAGGCCCGCTGCAGCGCGCTCGGGGTGTCGAGCTCGTCGGCGACCGGCTCGACACCGCCCGCGTGCTTGTGCACGGGCTTCGCCTTGAGGAACCAGTAGGCCAGCACGGGCACGATGGTGAGCGAGACGAAGAGGCTCGCGGCGAGCGCGATCGTCACGGTGAGCGCGAACGGGCGGAACAGCTCGCCCGTCACGTCGCCCACGAGTGCGAGCGGCAGGAACACGGCCACCGTGGTCACGGTCGACGCGGTGACCGCGCCGGCGACCTCGCGCACGGCAGTGAGGATGGCGGTCTTCTTGTCTTCGCCGAGGCCGAGGTGCCGCTTGATGTTCTCGATCACGACGATCGAGTCGTCGACGACGCGGCCGATCGCGATCGTCAGCGCGCCGAGGGTGATGATGTTGAGCGTGTAACCGGAGGCCTGCATGCCCACGAAGGTGATGAGCACCGAGACGGGGATCGAGATCGCCGTCACGAGTGTGGAACGGATGGAGAGCAGGAACACCAGGATCACGATGACCGCGAAGACGAGACCGAGCAGGCCCTCGACGGCGAGGCTGTTGATCGACTCCTCGATGAACGGTGCCTGGTCGAAGACCACGGTCAGCTCGGTGTTGCTGCCGAGCGACTCCTCGATCTCGGGGATGAGGTCTTGCACGAGCTTCGACACCTCGACGGTGTTGCCGGCCGGCGACTTCGTGACGGCGATGGTGAGCGAGGGTTCGCCGTCGACGCGGGAGATTCCGGTCACCGGGTCGTCGGCGATCGTGACGGTGGCGACGCTGCCGAGGGTGGTGGGGGTGCGGGCGCCGAGCAGCGGCAGGGCGGCGAGGTCGTCGGTCGACTGGATGCGCGAGCCGGCCTGGACAGTGAGGGTCTTGCCGTCTTCGGTGATCTCACCGGCGGGCAGCAGCACGCCGTTGTCGTCGAGCGCGTCGCGGATCGACTGGGTGGTGAGGCCGGCAGCCAGGAGTGCCGCGTCGTCGGGGGTGATGGTGACGCGCTGGGTGGTGGAACCGAGCAGGCTCGCGTCGCTGACACCCTCGAGCTGCTTGATGTCGGCGATCGCGGTGTTCTCGAGCTGCGCCGACAGGTCGCGCGGGTCGAGGTCGCTGGTGACGGCGATCTGGATGACGGGCAGGTCGCTGAGGCTGAAGGTGAGCACCTGCGTCTCCGCGCTCTCGGGCAGCTGCGACGACAGGCGGTTGATCGCGAGCTGAACCTTCTGCTCGGAGGTCGTGATGTCGGTACCGTAGGCGAACGATGCCGTAATGGTGGAGACGTTCGCGTTGGAGGTCGCCGTGGTTCCATCGAGACCGGGCACGCTCTGGATGGCGGTCTCGATCGGGGTCGACACGTCTTCGTTCACGACCTCGGGGCTGGCGCCGGGGTACGAGGTGACGATGAAGATCTGCGGCAGCGACAGCGACGGGATGAGCTCCTGCTTCAGCGAGGTGAGCGCCACACCGCCGAAGATGCCGACGACGACCGTCACGAGGGCGATGAGCGCGCGGTTGCGCAGGCTGAACACGGACAAAAGGTGCACGGGGCAGGCTCCCTGGGATTGTTGTGGGCGAAGCACAACGACGTGCGCTGCCCCAAATTATCCCTTGTCGCGCGCGCCGGCCACATACTCCCGTCGGATTATTTGTGCCACCGGCGCCGTACCACCGTGGTACCGACGGCGGCTATCGCCGACAGCAGCAGGACCAGCAGCAATGCGCGTGCCCGCGGGTCGTCGAGGGGCGAGATCGACGACGCGGCGGACGCCGACAAGACCTCGGGCCCGGCCCCGGCCTCCGGCTCCGCCGAACCGCCACTCGCGGCCACGGCACCCTGACGCGCCTCCTGGGTCGCATCCTGCGACGCATCGAGCGACGCGACCACCGACGATGCCGGCATTTCGACGAGTCCCTCCGCCAGCGGGAAGAGGCGGGAGAGCGGCGCGAAGCCGCGCGGGGTCGCGGCCACGGCGGGCCCGGCGGCCGGAGTCTCCGACAGGGTAGCGGTGGGCGACACCGAGGGAGCGACGCTCGGCGACACCTGCGGGGTCGGGGCGGGCGCGACATCCGGGCCCGGCGGCGTCTGGGTCGGCACCTGGGTCGGCGCCTCCTGCGCGGGCGGCGTCACGGCCGGCACCGGCACCGGCACGACCTCGATGGCCGCGAGCGTGGGCTGGTCGACGGCCGCCGAGAAGTCGATGTCGAGGTTGCCGCCGACCACCGTGACGGTGTTCTCGATCACCACCGCCGTCATCGGCGCGACCCGCGCGTTCAGGTCGAGCCCGGCGATCTCGGTGGCCCCGCCCTCGAGGTTGACCGAGAAGACGCGCTTGCCGTTGCCGCCCGCGCCTCCGCCAGTGGCGCCGTGGTAGATCTCGGCGAAGTGCAGCCGCACCGTGTAGGCGCCGTTCGGCACCGGGATGTCGTAGGAGTACGAACCCTTGTCTACCGTGGTGCTGCGCTCGTTGAGGTAGAGCACGTCGTTGGCGGTGCCGGCGATCTGGGTGACGCCCGGGTTGCTGTACGACTTGCCTCCGCCGCTGTAAAAGGAGTCGGCGAGCCAGGAGACGCCGCCCGTGGTCACGGCCGGTCCACCCGCGTTGATCCGCACGGTCGGCCCGGTCGCCGCGCGGGTGATGCTGGCCACCGCACTCGTCGCGGTGAGTCCGCTCGAGGCGACCGCGGTCACCCGGTAGTAGACCGTGCCCGCCGTGGCCGGCGCGGTGGTGTCGACGAACGAGAGACCGGCGGTCGGCACCGCGGTGAGCCGGGTGAACGGTCCGGCCGCCGCCGAGGCGCGCTCCACGATGTAACCGCTCACGTCGGCCGACCCGCTCGCCGCGAAGGTCACGGTGTTGCCCGACCCGGTCGCCGCGATGGCGACACCCGTGGGTGCGGCGGGAGCCGTGGCATCCGCAATCGTTCCCGGGATGATCTCGATCGCCGCGATCGTCGGCTGGTCGACCGTCGACGCGAAGTCGATGTCGAGGTTGCCGCCGGTCACCGTGACCCGGTTGGTCGTGATGAACGCGTTCATCGGCGCGACCCTGGTAGAGATGTCGAGCCCGCTGATCTCGGGCGTGCCCTCTTCGAAGTTGACGTTGAAGACGCGCTTGCCCGTTCCGACAGCTCCACCGCCGGTCGCCCCGTGGAAGATCTCCGCGAAGTGCAGCTTCACCGTGTAGACGCCGTTGGCGACGGGCACGTTGTAGCCGAACGACCCGGGCGCGGCGGTCGTGCTGCGCTCGTTCAGGTAGAGCTGGTCGTTCGTGGTTCCGCCGATCTGGGTGACCGCCGGGTTCGAGTAGACCTTGCCGCCGGTGGAGTAGCTGTCGGCGAGCCAGGTGACGCCGCCCAGGGTGAGCGCGCCACCACCGGTGTTGATGCGCACCGGCTGCTGCACGGGCGGTGCGATCGTGGCCGAGACCACGGCCGACGCCGGCGACTCCAGCCCGGTCGCCCCGACCGAGACCACCCGGTAGTAGGCGGTGGCACCGACGGCGAGGGCGCCATCGGTGTAGGCGCCGGTGGTGAGCAGCGAGGCGCCGCTGATGCGGGCCCACGGGCCGGATGCTGCGACCGAACGCTGCACGTAGAACCCGGGCGTGCCCTGCCAGGCCAGGTTCACCGCACTCGACGTGGTCGTCGCGACAAGCCCGGTCGGTGCCTGCGGCACGACCGCGCGCACGATCTCGATCGCCGAGATCTTGGCCTGGTCGACGGTCGACGTGAAGTCGATGTCGAGGTTTCCGTCGGTGAGGGTGACCAGGTTGGTGGTGACGAGCGCGGTCATCGATCCGACGCGGGCGTTGAGGTCGATGTTCGCCTGCTCGGCCGGTCCGCCCTCGAGGTTCACCGAGAAGACGCGCTTGCCGTTGCCGCCCGCGCCACCGCCGGTCGCCCCGTGGAAGATCTCGGCGAAGTGCAGCTTCACCTCGTAGCTGCCGTTCGGCAGCGCGAAGTCGTAGGCGAACGGTGCGAGGTTCGTCGTGGCGCTGCGCTCGGTGAGGTAGAGCGCGTCGTCGGTGGTTCCGCCGATCTGGGTGACGGCCGGGTTCGTGTAGGCCTTACCCCCGGTGAAGCCGGAGTCGGCCGACCACGTTCTACCGCCGACGGTGAGTGCCGGCCCGCCGGCGTTCACGCGGATCGACTGGGCTACCCCCGTGATGTCGGTCGAGGCGACGGCGCTCGGCGCCGACACCGCTCCGCCGGCCCCGAGCGCGATCACCCGGTAGTGCGCGGCGTTGCCGAACGGCACCGCCGAATCGGTGAAGCTGAGCCCGGTCACCGCGAAGGTGCTGATGGTGGTGAACGGTCCGGCCGCGGCGAGCGCACGCTCTACCCGGTAGCCGGTGACGCCGCTGCCGACGGGAGCCGTCCAGGCGACGGTCACGCCGTTCGCGTTCGGCGTCGCGGTGACTGCGGTGGGCACGTACAGCCGTGAGACGTCGGCCGACGCCACCGCGGAGGCCGCGGAGCTGCCGGACGCCGAGACGGTGGTCACCCGGTAGTACGTCGTCGACGTGAACGGGAGGGCGGCATCCGTCAGGCTTGTCGCGGTGATCGGCGCGCTTCCGCCGATGACGCTCCACGGTCCGGTCGCCGAGGTCGCGCGTTCGACGGTGTAGCCGGCGGCTCCGGCGACGGCGGTCCACGACACGGCGACGGATGCGCCCGCGACGGTCGCGGTGACTCCCGACGGCGCGGCCGGCGGGATCGGCGCATCGCCGACGCGCACGACCTCGATGGCCGAGATCGTCGGGTAGTCCACCCGGGCCGAGAAGTCGATGTCGAGGGTGCCGTCGGTGACGCCGACCGAGTTGGTCGTGACGTAGGCGGTCATCGGTGCGACCCGCGCGTTCAGGTCGAGTGCCGGGATCTCGGTGGCCCCGCCCTCGAAGTTGACGTCGAAGATGCGCTTGCCCGCACCGCCCGTGCCGCCGCCGGTCGCGCCGTGGTAGATCTCGGCGAAGTGCAGCTTGACCTCGTAGAGGCCGCTCGGCACGGGTATGTCGTAGGCGAACGCCGGTGCCTCGCTGCGCTCGGAGGTGTAGAGCGCGTCGTCGGTCGTTCCGGCGATCTGCGTGACCGCGGGGTTGCGGTACGCGGCACCACCCGTGAAGAAGGTGTCGGCGATGAAGGTGCGGCCGCCGGTGGTGACCGCCGCGCCTCCGGACTTGATCAGGATCGCGCGGCCGGTGACACCGGAGATGTCGACGGCACCCGAGGCGGCGGGAGTCGAGACGTTGCCCGACGCGTCGACCGCGATCACCCGGTAGTAGAGGGTGTTGGCGAAGGCCGGCAGCGCCGAGTCGACGAACCCGGTGGCCCGGATCGGCGTCGAGGTGAGGCGCGTATAGGTGCCGGTGGCGCTCGTCGCCCGCTCGACGTGGTAGCCGGCGAGGTCGGGTGCGACCGCGACCGCAGCGGGCCAGGCCAGGGTCACGTCGGAGGTGCCGACCGTGGCCGTGGGCGTACCCGGTGCCGTCGGTGCGACCGTGTCGCTGGATGCGACGGGCAGCACGTTCGTGATGAGGTACGCGTTGTCCTGGAAGTCGCAGTTCGTCGGAGCGATACCGCACTGGTTCGGCGAGCTCACGTAGTCGTGGCCGACGATCCAGGCTCCGGCGACGATCGCGCCGTTGCGGTCGCGCACCGGCCAGGTCTTCGAGGCCATGTACGCGATGTTGTTCGTGCTCTGACCGGCGACGATGATGCCGAAGTTGCCGGTCGGGCTCGTCGACAGCTGGGTCGGCGTCGCGGTCGCGGTCGGCGGCAGGATCGACTGTCCGTACGGTGCGGCGTGACGCGCGGTGGCGCCGTTGACGCTGACCACCTCGGTCTGGTCGCAGCAGCCGTGAAAAGCGGCGAGCTGGCGCACGTTCACGGGGAGGGTGGCGTCGGCGCGCTTCCAGAGCAGCGACCGCACCTCCTCGCCGGCGAGCGGCGAGGTGCGCATCTCGTCGCCGTTCTCGAGGGCGCCGATGTCGGTCGTCCAGCCGAACAGCTCGGAGATCTGCGGCAGCGTCAGTTCGCTGCCCCCCTCGGGAGCCGTCATGTAGCCGCCGCGCAGTTGCACGGTGGTGACCGGCTGGGCCGGGTCGCTCGAGGTGATCACGAGCTGCGCGGCGCGCACGCCCTTGCCGCCCGTGGTGGCGATGAACTTCACCGTGACCGGGGTGGACGCGCCGGGAGCGACGGTGCGAACGCCGGCTGGCGCATCCGTGATCTCGAACTGTGCACCCTGCGGTCCGCTGATCGTGATGCTGGAGATGCGCAGCGGCTTTGTGCCCGAGTTGGTCAGGGTGACCGTTGCGGTGTCGACCGTCTGGTGCAGCACGACGCCGCTGTTGATGCGCTGCATCACCAGCCAGTCTTCGCTGAAGCCGGGGATGGGAGCACCGTTGACGCGGGTGGCCTGCTCGTTGCGCAGCACCAGGGTTCCGCCGATGTCTTCGATCGTGAAGGCCACCGTGCGGGCGGAGGTGCGGGCGGCGGAGTCGACGGCGGTGACCACGAGGGTGTGGCTGCCGACACCGAGCGCGAGCGGGGCCGTGTAGGGGGTGGCCGCCGCGCCGTCGAGCGCGTAGCTGAGCGACGAGACCGTCGCTCCGCCGGCCGCCGTGGCCGCGAGTACCACGTTGGCCGGGCCGCTGGTCGAGCTGGCGCCGACGGCGGTGCCGTTCGAGGTGACGGTGATCGACGGGGCCGCGATCTCCGCGCCGGTGATGGTGATCCAGTCGACCTTGGTGTTCGTGCCGGTCGGGGTCAGCGTGAGCAAGCCGTCGCTGACGACCACCTCGGCGGTGCCGGTGGTGAACGGGGTCGTTCCCGTGGGCGTGAACGAGGTGATGACCGGGGTGCCCTCGATCGTGACGCCGTGCACCGAGTCGAGGAAGCCCGCGTCGCCCACCGAGACGGCCACCGTGTAGGTGCCGTTGGCGACCGAGTACTGCCAGACCCCGTCGGTGACGCCGTCGACCGGGCCGGCCTGGGTGAGGATGAAGGTCTGCCGCGTCAGGTCGCCGGTCGGGTAGGTGATGCCCTGCGTCGGCGCGTTGCGGTAGCGGGTGGCCGCCGAGCGGTCGGTGGCGACGCCGCCGGTGAACCAGCCGTAACCGCGGGCCGCGTCGAAGGCGGCGCCGGTGTCGGCGACCCATCCGGTGGGAGCGGTGACCGTGGAGGGCTGGAAGTTGACCTTCGTGCTGGCCCCGGCCGGCGGAGGCGTTTCGAGCCCGTCGCCCTTGATCGACACCCAGTTGATCTTCGTGTTGGTTCCGGTGCCGGCGATGGTGAGCTTGCCGTCGGTCACGGTGACCATGCGCTTGCCGGTCTGGAAGGGGGTGGTGCCGGTGGGCGCGAACGTCGCGACGACGGGCTGGCCCTCGGCGGTGACGGTGTGCACCGAGTCGAGGAAGGCGGAGTCGCCGACCGATACCGCGACCTCGTATTCGCCGTCGGGCACCTCGTACTCCCAGACCGCGGCCGTGGGGGCCTGCAGGTGGGCGCCGGACCGCAGCAGCGGGTCGGCCGGGAAGGCGATGCCGGCCGTGGGGGCCGGGCGGTAACGCAGGAAGGTGGAGCGATCCACCGGGGCGCCGGTCGCGGTGACCCAGCCGAAGCCGGCGGCGTCGGTGAACGCGCCACCGACGTCGGCGGTCCAACCGTCCGTCGCCGGAGCGTCCGGGGTGCGGAAGTTGACCTTCACCTGTGCGCCGTCGGTCGGGTCGTCTCCGCCGCCGTCGGTCACCGGGATCACGTCGATGTAGCTGATCTTGGTGTTCTGGCCGCCGCGGGAGTCGACGGTGACGAAACCGTCGGCAACGGTAACGACCTGCGTGACCGTCCTGTGCCTGGTCGCTGCACCGGCGGCGCCGCTCGGGGTGAAGCGTTCGATGAGCGCGGTGCCCTCGACGTTGATCTGGTGGATCTCCACGTCGGTCTGCGGGGCCGGGTCGCCGACCGCCACGGTCACGGTGTACTGGCCGTTCGGCACGGCGAGCTCCCAGAGCGCGTCGATCGGGGTGCCGTTGAAGGTGCCGGTGACGTCGGAGCCCTGCATGTGCATGAAGGTGTCGAGGCGCTGGTCGGTCTGGCTGGTGGCGCGGTCGCGACCGTTGCCGGCGGTGCCGCCGACGGACAGGTCGACATCGTTCTCGGTGACGTCGTTCTTCCAGCCGTACGACAGGCTGGTGCCCTGGCCGGCTCCGGTGCGCAGGCTGAACGCCTGGCCGTAGTCGCGCAGGTAGCCGGTCGGAACCGCGGCGGTCGCCGTGGTGAAGTCGACACGCACGCCGCCGTCGACCGAACCGGTGTCGGTGGCCGGCTTCACGCCGGTGACGAGGAACACGTAGTCCTGATAGTCGCCGTTCGAGGCGTCTTCGAAGGCCACGATGTAAGAGTTCGTCATTATTGTGCCCGCGCGGTTCTTCGCCGGGTAGATGCGGGCGCGGTGGGCGATGCCGGTGTTCAGGCGGTCTTCTGTGAAGCCCGTGCGCTGGAAGGTGTTCGAGTAGTAGTAGAAGCCGAACTTCGCGGCGCCCGGGTCGAAGCTCGGCACGGTGCCGGGGCTCGACGGCGGCAGCAGCGACTGGTATCCGCTCGTGTCGATCGATCCGAGCTTCACCCGCTCGGCCGTCGAGCCGTCGCCGGTGTACCAGCCGAACGGCAGGTCTTCCTTCGGGGCGTACTGCGCCAGCGGGGTCATGGTCGGCGCCGCGGTGCCGCTCTTCACGAACAGCGGTTCGAGAATCTCGTCACCCTTCGCGGTCGGCTGCACGCCGCCCTCGAGGTTGGTCCAGCCGACGTTGATCGCATAGCCGAGGGTGCCCATCACGTTGGCGAAGGTGGGCTCGTTGCCGCCCTCGATGCCGTTCATGGTGAGACCGAACAGCCCGACGTTGACGGTGCTGTCGCCCGCGGTCAGCCGCAGGGTGGTGGCACGCTGCCCGACGGTGGCGCTCGGCTTGAAGGTGACGTTGAGCACGGCAGACCCCTGCGGCGCCAGGGTCGTGTTGCCGCCGGTGACGATGAACTCACCGGTCTGGCCGCCGGTGAGCGTGTTGGCGAGCGCGATCGGCTTCGAGCCGTTGTTGGTCACGGTGACCGACTTGGCCGCGCTCGTGCCGTTCTTCACCGCCGAGAAGACGAGTTCGTCGACCGAGCTCGAGATCGCCGCGGCCTGCTGGCTGGCCGGCACGCGCAGCAGGTAGAGGCGCTGGTCGCCCCCGCTGCGGTCGTACTGGTTGACGTAGAGGTTGCCGTTGCTCTTGTCTTCGACGACCTCGAGCGGGTCGTTGAACCCGTCGACGCCGCTCATCGTCGTGTTCGCGACGCCGGTGATGCCGACCGAGGTCTGTGCGCCCAGGATCTTGCCGCTCGTCGAGTCGGGCTGCAGGAAGATGAGGTCGTTGTTGTTCGAGAAGCGGGTGATCAGCAGGCGGCCCTTGAGCTGGCCACCGAACGTCGCACTCGTGTACTCGAGAGCGCCGTTCGGCGACTTGTTGAACTCGAAGTCGTACGCGACGCCGCGATAGTTCGGATCTGCCGCAGTGCCGAGCGGGTACTTGACCTCTTTAGTTCCCGGAGCGTCGGGGGTCGCCGGGTTGTTGCCGGCATTGAGAACGAATTCGCAGCGCTCGGGGTTCGGGTGGCCGTAGTAGCCGCCGGCCACCACGTCGAAGAGCAGGTCGCGCTGGGTGGCGATGTTGCCCTGGGGCGGAACGGTGCCGCCGGTGTAGCCGCGGCGCACACACTGCGCGGTCACGTCTTTGCCGTTCACGGTCGAGAAGCCGGGGATGCCGGGCGCCGCGGTGCGGGTGAACGTGCCGTTCGGGTTGGCCGTGACGCCGGGGGTGTTCGCGCCGCCGGCGGTGCCGTTGGTCGCCACATAGAGATGGTCGTTGGAGTGCCAGACCAGGTCGTAGGCATTGCGGATGCCGCTCGCATAGATCGTGAGCGGAGCACCTGCGGAGTACGGCGAGTACGTTCCGCCGTCGGCGGTCTTCACGTTGATCGCCGCCCCGCCGTTGGCGGCGGTGGCCACCTGCGGGTTGGCGGGGTCGAAGGCGAGGGTGGCGGCGGTCAGCAGCTGCTCGCCGCGCTGGCCCCAGGCGTTGTCGAGGTCACCCGACGCCTGGTTGGAACCCTGCTGGAAGTAGATGCGTCCGTCGGGGCCGTACGCCATCGAGTTGGTGAGGTGGTCGGAGAGCGAGCGCGGGAGGCCTTCGAAGACCGGGCGGTCGACCTGCAGCCTGTCGCCGGAGAGCTGGTGGATGCTCGAGACCCACTGTCCCTGCTCGCTGAAGTTCGCGGTGGTGCGGGTCACCCAGACCTTGAGGTTGTCGGCGGTGGCCGATTCGTCGAAGAGCAGGCCGATGTGCGCGACGCCCTCGTAACCCAGCGATTGCGGTTCGCCGAGCGTGCCGTCGGCGGCCACGTCGAAGCGGAAGATGCCCTGCCCGATGGTGGTTCCGTAGAGCTTGCCGTCGGGACCGAAGGCGAACGAGGCCCAGAACTTGCCGCGACCGGTGGGCAGCTCGACCTTCTGGAATCCGACACCGGTGAGCGGCGTGAACTCGCCGCTCGCGCCGGTCTCGCCGGATCCGGTGGTGAACAGCGACGAGAACGGCACGAACGGAACCCCGAAGTTGTCGGTGACGCCGCTCGTCACCTCGAACCGGTACTGGGTGTTCGGGGCGAGCGGGGTGGTGGGGGCCAGCGAGATCACGTCGTTGCCGCCGGACGAGCCGACGGTCGTCGGAACCTCGGCGCCACCGGCGACGGCATACAGGTGCACGTTGCCGGGAAGCGACGACGGCTTCAGACCGATGCCCGCGTAGGGCACCTTGATGGTCGCCGAGACGCCGGCGTTCACGTCGTGGCCGGTCACCCGGTTCTCGGGCAGCACGGTGTCGACGTGCGGCGCGCGTGCCAGCCCGACGACCTCGATATAGCCGATCTTGGTGTTCACGCCGCCGCGGGCGTCGATGGTGAGTTTGCCGTCCCAGACGCCGACGGTGGTGGTGACGGTGGAGTACTGGGTGGCGTCGCTGCCGACGAACCCGTTGACCCCGAGGCTGCCCTCGACGTTCACGACGTAGTTCGAGTCGTAGGTCTCGGCGCCCTTCTCGTCGCCGACGCCGATCTTCACCGAGTAGAGCCCGTCGGGTACGGCGAGCTCCCACATGCCCTCGGTCTTGATGCCGTTCGTTCCGGTGCCGCCGTTGGCGTCGCCGTACTGCATGTGCATGATCGAGTCGAGCAGCGCGGGGATACCCGCGCGCTCGCGGTCGCGGCCGTTGCTGACGAGGCTCAGTTCGTGGCCGTCGGTGTCGAGCCAGCCGTAGCTGAGGGTGCCGGCGCCCTGCGTCGCGCCGGTGCGCAGGCCGTAGGCCTGGCCCCAGTCGGCGACGTAGCCGCTGACGGGTGCCGCGTTCGTGGCGGTGAAGTCGACCTTGACGTTCGTGGTGTTGGGCACGTTCGGCACGGCGACGACCTCGTTCGACGCTGTCGAGGCGTTGCCGGCGAGGTCGACCGCGACCACGACGTAGAAGTAGGTGGTGCCGTTGGTCACCGTGCCGTCGGTGTAGCCGGTCGAGGCGACGAGCGCGCTGCCCGAGACCGGGGTGCCGGTGGTCGCGACCGCGGGTTCGGTCGACCGGTAGACCCGGTAGCCGGCCAGGTCGGTCGACGCGGGAGCGGCCCAGACCAGCTGCACCGAGCCGCCTCCGGCGGTGGCGGCGAGACCGGTGGCCGCGAGCGGCGCCTCGGTGTCGGGCACGGTCGAGATCAGGGCGGTAGCCGGGGCGGAGGGCAGCGAGGCGTTGTCCGCGTCGTCGACCGCGACCACGACGTAGTGGTACTGGGTGTCGGGCTCGGCGGTGGTGTCGACGAACGAACGGGCGGTGAGATCCTGCGTTCCGCTCAGCGGTGTGCCCGTCACATCCACAGGAAGGCTTTCGCTTCTGAACACACGGTATCCGACAGCGTCGGTCGAGACGGATGCGGACCACCCGATCTCGATCTCGTCGTCATCCGCCGTCGCAGAGATCTCGGCGGGGGCGGTCGGCGCCTCGGTGTCGCTGCTGGTCTTGACGATGTCGACCTCGATGGCCGCCTCGTTGTAGCCCTGGTAATACTCGACGACGACGAGGTGGCTGCCCGCAGACAGGGCGACCTCGGCGGAGTACTGCTCGGTGGCGCTCTGGTCGCTCCACTCGTCGATGATGCGCTCGCCGTCGACGCTCACGCGTACGCCGTCGTCGGCGCGGGCGGTGAACTCGAAGGTGCCCTTGCCCTCGTTGATCGCGCGGGTGAACCGCGCCGAGTAGAGGCTCGAACCGACGCCGGCCGGGCCCTCGCCCACCCCGAACTCCTGGTCGATCTCGTCGATGCAGGCGCGCTTGGTCACGACTCCGGCGAGGCTGGTGCCGGCGAAGTACTCCGACATCCACTGTCCGGGCGGGCAGGCGGTGATGGTCTTGGTAAAGGTGACCTTCGCCGAGGCGTCGTTGAAGCCCTGGTAGTACTCGACGACGATCTCGTGCGGTCCGTCGCCGAGCGGCACCTGCACGACGCGGGTCTGGTCGGCGGACTGCGCCGTCCACGCGTTCAGCACGAGGGCGCCGTCGACACGCACGCGCACGCCGTCGTCGGTGCGGGTGGTCAGCTGGTAGCTGCCGGCACCCTCGTTCACGGTCTTGCTGAACCGCATCGAGTACTGGTTCGGACCGTCGAGACCCACGGGGTAGGTGCCTCCCGTGAACGACTGGTCGATTGCGCTGACGCAGGTGATCGACTTGGGGGTTCCGGCGAGCGCGGTGCCGCCGAACAGCTCGGCCTTCCAGGTGCCCGCCGCGCAGAGCTGCGGCGGGGTCGGCTCTTCGGCCTCGGGCACAACGACCTCGAGGGGAGCGGAGGGCGCCGAGTCGCGGTCGTCTCTGCTGGTCGCGGCGACCACGTAGAAGTAGGTCGATCCGGCCTCGGTCGTGAGGTCTATGTAGGCGGGTTCGGTGACCGTGGCGAGCGGGGCTGCGCTGGTGTCCACCGCCGAGGTGGTGCCGCGGTAGACCTTGTACGAGACGGCAGACTCGGCGGCCTGCCAGCCGAGACTGACGTCTTCGCCGTCGATCGTCGCGGCGAGGCCGGTCGGCACGGCCGGGGTGATCAGCGTGAGCGCCGTGCGGTAGACCTCGAGGTAGGCGAGCTTGGTGTTCGCGCCGGCCACCGCGTCGATGGTCAGGGTTCCGTCGGCGACGGTGATGTCGGTCGTGGCCGCCTCGTCGTACTGGCGGGCGGCGGTGCCGACGAACGGCGCCACGACGCGCACGCCCTCGGCGTTGATCACGTGCGTGCTGTCGTAGCCGTTCACGATGCCGTCGCCGCTGTCGCCGACGCCGGCGACCACGGTGTACACGCCGTTGGGTACATCGAGGCGCCAGCTGCCCGCCGTCGGGTTGGCGGCGAGCTGGAGGTGGATGATCGAGGCGAGACGCGGGTCGGCGGCCTGACCCGAGACGGCGCGGATGCGCGTCGACGCGGTGAGATCGAGCGGTGCGCCGTCGGGTCCGGTCCAACCCGATCCACGAGCAGCGGTGTAGGCCGAGCCGTCGTCTTTCGTGTAACCGGCTACGGGGGTTCCGGCCGCGGTGGTGAAGTCGACGCGGGCGACCGGGTCGCCGGCGGGGACGGACGAACCGGCCGGCCCGACGGCCGCGGCGGGCGAGGTGTTGCCGAGGGCGTCGACCGCGACGACGGCGTAGTGGTAGTTGCTGCCGCCGAAGGTGGCGACGTCACGGAACGTTGTGGCGGCGATCGGGGTCGCGCCCGAGAGCGGGGTTCCGGTGAGAGCCACAGGCGAAGTGGCGGAGCGGTAGACCCGGTAGCCGACGACGTCGGTGTCGGCCGGTGCGGTCCAGCCGAGATCGACGGTCGAGGGGGTGCCGGATGCCGCGAGCTGCGAGGGTGCCGCCGGCGGGGTGACATCGACCTCGGCGTAGGCGAAGTTCTGGAACGCCCAGGCCAGCGGGGTGGTCTCGGCCATGTTGCGCTTGGTGCCGAAGACGCCACCGAACGCGGTGACCGTCGAGTCGGCGGGGCGGGTGGTCGGCGCCAGCAGCGCGCCCGAGAAGAACGCGGCGGGTACGTCGGCGAGCGTGCCGACGGCGACCGGCGCGGCGGTGCCGACCCGGTAGGTGGCGCTCACGCGGCGGTTGATCGAGTCGACCAGCAGGTTCAAGGTGACCGGGCCCGCGGCGAGAGCGGTCTGGGTCGTGGTGATAGCGACCTGGTCGACGCTCGGCGCCGGCAGCGAGACGTCGTTGATCTCCTTGGCGAGTTGCACCTGCCGTCCGCCCGTGTCGGTGTTGGCGGCGATCACGAGCTTGATGTAGTTCTTGTCGTCCGCCCCGAACCAGAGCCCGCCCTGCGCGAATCCGGTGGCGACGGGACTCGTCACCGTCGTCGTGAGCAGCAGCGCCTTGCCCGCCGAAGCGAGGCCGACTCCGAGCGTGTTGTCTTGGTTGTTGTTGGTGCCGTTGGCGATGCCCTTGGTCGCGTTGATTGTCAAGGCGCCTCCGCCGACGGTGATGTTCGCCGGGAGGTAGTACGGCGAACTCGCCGCGGCGCTAGACGGCTGCACCGCCGTGAGCCCGGTGCCGATACCGGCCGAATCGGGCAGGCCGCCGGCCTCCGCGTCGAAGGTGAGTTCCAGCGACCCTGCCGCGGGAGCAAGCTCGCCCCAGCCGATCGGCGAGTACGGCGCTGCAGCCCAGGCGGCCGGGTCAGCCGGCACGTCAGCGGCGGCGATGGCGCTAGCGGGCGTGGCCTGCAGCAGCGAGCCGAGCAGGGCGGCGAGCACCACAGAGGCGGGGATGAAGGCGGTGCGGCGCGCGAAAAAGGGTCGCGTGAAAAGCGGCATGACAGGTCCGTTTCGGGTCGAACCGATCGCGCCCCGCCCACGACAACGTGGGCACGGCAAGTTCGGGTAAAGCACTCTGGACGAGGGGCGACCACGATGGGTAAGACCGCAGAAAGCTTTTCCCCGACACGGTCGGACACCCTTTCGAGGGACACGACTGTGATGGTCAAAAATTAGTGGTAAATATTCGACAAAAAAGGGTCTTGCGCGGGCTCACCAAACGTTAGTAAGTTGAGCGTTTCGAGCGAAACCATCCCCGCGCCGTCGCGGCTTTGATAAAAGTGCAGATCAGACCCCTGTTATTTTCGTCGCGCTCGCGGGCCCCGGTGGTCAGACGATTTCGGCGAGCCAGCCGTTCTCAGAGAAATCGAGGCGGCCGACGCCCCGCCAGGCCGCGGCGAGAGCGTCGACGGCGCGCACCGTCTCGGCCTCGGGGTACGAGAACGGGATGCGCAGGAACCGCTCGAAGGCGCCGTCGATGCCGAAGCGGGGGCCGGCCGCGATCTGCAGTCCCTCGTTGCGCGCGGCGATCGTGAGCTGCGAACTCACGGGGGCGCCGAGGTTGACCCACGTCGTCAGGCCGCCGGCGACACGGGGCACCTCCCAGTCGGGCAGCTTCTCGGCGAGCTGGGCACGCAGAAACTCCTGGCCGGTTGCGAGCAGCCGGCGACGCGACTCGAGGATCGCGTCGTAGTCGCGCAGCAGGTGGGTCACCACGAGCTGCTCGAGCGCCGGCGTTCCGAGGTCGCCGCTCGACCGCGCACGCACGAGGCGCGCGATCACCGAGCGGTCCGCGCGGATCCAGCCGATGCGCACGCCGCCCCACACGGTTTTGCCGACCGACCCGACAAGGATTGCCTGCGCGCCCGCCGCACCATAGGCGGCGAAGGGCAGCATCCGTTCTGTCTCATCGATACCGAGCTCGGCCATCGTCTCGTCGGCGATGAGCGTGGTGCCGTGCTGGGCGGCCAGCTCGAGGGTGCGCTCGCGCAGCGCGGCCGGCATGGTCTGCCCGGTCGGGTTGTGGAAGTCGGGCATGAGGTAGCCGATCGACGGGCTGGTGCGTTGGATCGCCTGCTCGAGCGCCTCCTGGTCCCAGCCGTCGTGGGTCGTCACGGGAACCGGCACCAGCCGGGCGCCCGACGACTTGAGCGCCTCCATCGCGTGCGGGTAGCTCGGCGTCTCGACGAGCGCCCGGTCACCGCGGGCGATGAGCGTGCGCGAGAGCAGGGCGATGGCGTGCTGCGCGCCGAGGGTGACCATGATCTGGTCGGGCTCGGTCGGCAGGCCGCGCGCGGTGTAGCGGTCGGCGAGCGCCTGCCGCAGAACGGGCATGCCGACCGGGTCGAAGCCGCTGTCGCCGAAGTAGGCCGGCAGCTGCTCGGCGGCGGCGACCGCGGCGGCGGCCATTTCGGGCAGGGCGGGCATGCTGGCCTTGCTGAAGTCGAGCAGGCCCGACGACGCCGCCTCGGCCGGAATGCCGGCCCCGCGGGGCTGGCGGGCGACGCTGCCCGAGCCGCGCACACTGCTGAGGTAGCTCTTATCGCGCAGCTCGGCGTAGGCGGCGGTCACCGTGGTGCGGCTCACCCCGAGCTGCGCGGCGAGATCGCGTTCGGCGGGAAGGCGCGTGCCGAGACCGATGCGGCCGTCGAGGATCAAGAGCCGGATGCGATCGGCCAGGGCCTCGTAGGCGGGCGTCGCTCCCGCGCCCCTCCAGCTGTCGAGCATGAGGTCGAGGGAGCGCGCCGATACGAGGTTCACGCGGGCCACTTTACACCGATTGGCCTCTTGTCGAAAGGCCAATTTGGTAATTGGATTGCAGCTATGAACAGTTCAGCCCTATTGGCTCGCCGAATCATCCAATTGCTGATCGGCCTCGTGGCCTACGGTGTCGCGATTTCGATGATGGTGCGCGGCGCCCTCGGGGTGCCGCCGTGGGACGTGCTCACCCAGGGCCTCGTGCTGCAGACGGGCCTGCCGTTCGGCCTGCTGACCAACATCATCGGGGCGCTCGTGCTGCTGCTGTGGATCCCGATCCGGCAGAAGCCCGGCATCGGCACGATCGCGAACGTGCTGCTCGTCGGCCCGTCGATCGAACTCGGGCTCCTCTTGGTACCGGTTCCCGCCGAGCTCTGGCAGCAGGTGCTGCTGTTCGCCGGCGGGCTCGCGTTGCTGTCGGTCGCGAGCGGCCTCTACATCGGCGCGCGCTTCGGGCCGGGACCGCGCGACGGGCTGATGACCGGCATCCACACCCGGTGGGGCTTCAAGATCTGGTGGGTGCGGTCGGTGATCGAGATCACCGTGCTGTCGATCGGCTGGCTGCTCGGCGGCAACGTCGGACTCGGCACCCTAGCCTTCGCCCTGCTCGTGGGCCCGATGGTCGGGATCACGCTGCCGTGGCTGCGCGTTCCGACGCCGGAACCACGGGTGGTCGACGAGCCGGTTACGACTGTTGTTGATAGCTCGCAGCAAGGAACATCCGCAATTCGTTCCTGAAACGAAGGACACTCGCGGGCTCGCGGCGCAGACGTCCTTCGTTTCAGGAGTCTGCGCGGGAAGAGCCCGGCTCGTCTGAGGCTTGCCGGCTCGAGTTGATGCCGCCGCTAGTTGAAGGCGCTAGTTGATGCAGGCGCCCGCGGCGTAGGTCGTGCCGGCCGGGGTCGCCTCGGGAGCGGGCGCCGCGGGTTCGGCCGCCACCGGGGCAGCCGGCATGACGCCGTCGCCGCCGAGCACGACGGTGACCTGCGACACCGTGGTCGACGCCACGACGGCGGCGCCCGGAAGGTAGGTCGCCACGGCCTTGGCCGCCGCTTCCTGTCCGGCCGGGTATTGGATGGTGGTTGCGGCGGTCGCCTCCGTGGACGCCGGGGCGACAGTGACGAAACCAAACGACGCGAGGGTCTCGGTGGCCTCTGCCGCCGACCCGCTGTAGGAGCCAGCGTTCAGCACGGCGACCGTGACGTCGGCGGGGGCTGCGGCCGCCGCCGTCTCGTACGCCGACGGCCCGCCGATCAGGTCCTCGATGAAGGCGGGGATCGCCGCCGTGTCGACCTCGACGATCGACAGCGAACTGCCGCCGACGTTGATCGTGGGCGTGCCGAGAATCGGGATCGTCGCCGTCGTGATGTTGTCGGCGCTGAGACCCTTCACCTGGGTCGCGAGGTCGATGAAGTTGAGTCCCTCGTCGGTCTCGATCGCCCCGCTCACGGCGTCGAGCACCTCGCCGAGCTTGAACGGGTTGAGCAGCGTGCCCGCGGAGAGGATCTTGCGCGCCTCCACCGACAGGAAGTACTGCTGGCGCACCTGGCGGTCGAGGTCGCCGCGCGGCAGGCCGTGACGCTGACGCACGAAGGCGAGGGCCTGCTGGGCGTTCAACGTGGAGACGCCCGCCGGCAGGTTGAGGGTGGAGTACCTGTCGTTCACGGCGTTGTTGAGGCAGACGTCAATCGGGCCGAGCGCTTCGGCGATGTTGTAGAAGCCGAGCAGCGAGACGCGCACGTAGTGGTCGATCTGCAGCCCCGTCATGCCCTCGATCACCGAAATCAGCAGGCGTGCGCCGCCCGCCGGGTCCTCGTTGCCGCCGCCCAGCGAGAACGCCGCGTTCAGCTTGTTCTTGCCGAAGCCGGGAACGTCGACCCACGAGTCGCGCGGGAACGAGATGAGCGTCGCCGAGCTGCCGTCGGCGGGGATGTGCATCACCATCATGGTGTCGGTGCTGGTGCCGCCGCCGTCGGCGGTCGTACCGAGCTGCGCGAGTTGCGCGTCGCTCGCGCCGTCGGGCCGGTGGTCGTCGCCCACGAGCAGGATGTTCTGGTCGGTGCCGTCGAAGTCGTCGTCGCCCGAGCTGTCGATCGCGTCGACCTGGTTCACTCCCGAGATGAACCGCTGGTAGTTGAAGAAGACGTATCCGCCGGCGGCGAGAACCGCGACCGCCACCACGAGGCCGATCCAGCGCATCACGTGACGGCGGCGCTTCGGGCGCTGCGGCGGCATCGGCGGCTGCGGTGGCTCGAACGGCGGCTGCCCGCCGAGGGCCGGGTCTACCGGCAGCGGGAAGTCGTCATAGGAGTTCGGGCGGGAAGTCACTCCGCGAGATTACCGACCGATCCTGAACAAATATGCCGACCGAGCCGACAATCACTCTTAAGGATGACATGCCGGTTGAGTAGCGAGCGAGAAACGAGCCCGCGTATCGAAACCCCGACGAGGGCTTTGGATACGGTCGCGGAGCGACCTACTCAACCAGCGCTACAGCTCGCGCTCGGCGAAAGCCGTCATCGCGTCACGCACGAACGCGGCACCCTCGGCACCGCCGTAGTTCGCGCCGAAACGCTCGTCTGCGACGTACATCTCGCCCAGACCGACGACGTACTCCTTCGTCGGGGCGCCGGGATAGCCGGGCGTGCCGGGAATGCCCGACAGCCAGCCGTACTGCCGCCGGGCGAGTTCGTGAGCCTCGGTACCCGCGGGGTCGAGGGCGCGAGCCGCGGCATCCGCCCAGTCTGCGGCGAGCGTCGCCTGCTCTGCCAGGAAGGCCGCCTTCTCCTCCCCGGTCTTCGCGCGCCACCACTTATCCCCCGAGGCGTAGGCGTCCGTGCCCCAGCGGTCGACCACCTCCCCTTTGTATTGGGTGTGGTCGAAGCCGTTCAATATTTCTTCTGCCATGAGTTGTTCACCTCCCTTCAGTTTGTCGATGGTGGATTGGACGCTCGAGATCTGGTCGGCCAGCCGCTGCTGTTCCGACCGCAGCCAGTCCAGGTGTGCGAGCAGAGCCGACGCGTGGTCGCGCTCACCGGCGAGCACCTCGCCGATCGCGGGCAGGCCGAGGCCGAGCTGTCGCAGCAGAAGGATGCGCTGCAGCCGCACGAGCGCCGCCTGGTCGTAGTAGCGGTACCCGTTGTCGCCGGTGCGACTCGGGGCCAGCAGGCCGACGTCGCCGTAGTGCCGCAGGGTGCGGCTGGTGGTGCCGGCGAGGCGCGCCACCTCTTGAATGGGCCAGTCCACGGGCCCTCCTCTCTCGTGTTTTCCACCGTACGGGTTGACGCAGCGTCAAGGTCAATCGGGGGGGTTGTGCTCGTGCGAAGACGCGATATATCGTGTTGATCACGCAGTCGCGATATAACGCGAGTGCCCCAGACCCTAGGAGAAACCGATGGCACACGAGAAATGGCTTATCGACGGCGCCAAAGTCATCGACGTCGAGAACGTGAGCAAGCTCAAGGTCAGCCTCATCGCCGGCAAGGTCGACATCGTCGGCCACGACGAACCGGGCGCCCGCATCGAGGTGCACTCGGTGGACGGCAAAGAACTCAAGGTGTCGATCGAGAACGGCACGCTCGAGATCGACCACCCCCAGCTGAGCTGGGACAACTTCATCGAAGTCTTCTCGAGCTTTCGCGGCACCGCCCGCGCCGACGTGAGCATCATGGTGCCGCGCACCGTCGCGCTCACCCTCGGCGTCGTCAGCGCGAGCGCCCTGATTTCAGGATTGACGACGACGGATGCCACGGTCTCGACCGTGAGCGGAGACCTCGTGATCGACGGGCTCACCGGCACCCTCCAGGTGAACGGCGTGAGCGGAGAGGTCGCGATCAGCGATCACGACGGCAGGATCTCGTGCCGCACCGTCAGCGGCGACATCACCGCGTCGGGCGACCTGAGCGTCTTCACCGCGGAGTCGCTGAGCGGCGACGTGTTCACCGACATCACCGGCATCCCCGACGAGGTGCGCATCAGCACCGTGAGCGGCGACGTCACGACACGCCTCGCCCCCGGAGTCGCGGCGCAGTACAAGATCAACACGGTCGGCGGCAGGGTTCAGCTCGACGACGCCGAGATCAAGGGCGTGCACGGCCAGTACATCGGCAAGTACGGCGAGCTCGACGCGAAGTGGCTCGACTTCAAGGCCAACACGGTGTCGGGCCGCATCAACGTGATGCACGCGGTGTCGGCATGACGCCCCCGGTCTTCGCCCACGGCCACCTGCGCCTCTACCTCCTGAGCCTGCTCGCTGACGCCCCGATGCACGGCTACGAGGTCATCCAGGCACTCGAAGAGCGCTTCGGCGGCACCTACGTTCCGAGCGCCGGCACCATCTACCCTCGACTCGCAAAACTCGAGGAAGACGGGCTCGTCACCAAGTCCACGGACGGCCGCAAGACCGTCTACGAGATCACGGAAGCGGGCCGCGCCGAACTGGCCGCCCGCGCGAGCGAACTCGACGGCATCGAAGACGGCGTCACCGACTCTGTTCGCCGACTCGCCGACGAGGTGCGCTCATCGGTCAACTCGGCGATGAAGACGCTGCGCGCTGATCTCGCGTCGGCGGCGCGTGAGGCGCGCAGCGAGGCGAAGGATGCCGGACGCACGACCCGCGCGAACGTCAAGACCGAGCAGGTCGACAGCCGTGGCCAGCTGATGAACGCCGAGGCGGCGCTCAACGACTTCCGCCTTCAGCTGCGAACGGAGCTGCGCAAGCAGGTCGCGCGCGGCCAGCTGAACGAGGAGACCGTGCGCGTGCTCACCGTCGGGCTCGACGAGCTGCGCGATCGGGTGAAGGCGACGCTGGTTGAGTAGGCCGCTTGCGGCCGTGTCGAAACCGTCTGGGTTTCGATACGTCGCTGGCGCTCCTACTCAACCAGCAACAATCGTAGATATGTACTAGGGTTGACCGCGCGTTGATCTTCATCCACGATCCGCCGAGCTCCTCAGGAGCTGCTCCACTGCCGTAATCCACGGCCGGAGCCCCACACACTCTCAGCTAGAAAAGTCTGTTTCACCATGTTCAATCCCACTATCAATCTCAACCACTCGCAGGAAGCACTCGACGCGTTGTCGCCCGAGCTGCGCCAGGCGATCAACCTCAGCTACTTCTCCGGATTCACCAACGCGCAGATCGCCGGACTGCTCGGCGTGACCATCGAGGTCGTCGAGGAGCGGCTGCGCGAAGGCTTCGCGGCGCTCGCTGGTTGAGTAGGTCGCTCAGCGACCGTATCTAAACCCTGCGTCGGGTTTCGATACGCGCGCCAGAGCGCGCTACTCAACCAGCAGGGGCGAAGGCGACCGGCACGTAGAGGTCTTGCGCGCGGTCGGTCAGCGCCGTGTGGTCGTTGCGCGTGAAGATGCCGCACGCGTCGACCCGGCAGTCGAGCTCCTCGCCGACCGGATCGCCCACCTCGAGGTAGGCGGTGAACGTTCCCGAGCCCGGGTCGTCGTAGCTGCGGGCACCGAACAGTTTCCAGGCCCAGTCGTCGTTGATCCAGTTACTCGGCGCATATTCGACGGCGCCCACGGTTCCCTCGGCGGCGCCCTGCTGGTCAGGAACGCCACCGATGCACGGCCCGGGCTTCGAGCCCGTGTCATCCGGAATCTTGCAGATCGCCACGTAGATACCGCGCGATGAGTCGTAACCGGTACCGCTGACGACGATGCGGGTGCCGGGGGTCAGCGACGCGGTGTCGACGGATGCGCCGGGCTCGGGCGAGAGCACGTCGAAAGAGCGGGTGCGCCCGTCGTCTCCCGCGGCCGTCACCGATGTGGGCCACTCCTCGGCGAAATCGCCCTGCCCCGAACGTCCCTGGTTCTCGTGCGTGACGATCGGGATGACCACGAGCGCGACCGGCACGAGCACCACGATGGCGACCGCGAGAACCACCCACCGCCAGCGGATTCGTCGCCGTCTACCCGCTCGCACCATGGCTGAAGTCTAAGTCGTGACTAATTTCTGCCCGTCGGGAATAAAAAGAGTAGGCTCGCCCCTCGTGACTAACGACGTGCGGTCGCCGAAGCGTTGGCTGATCGGTGAACCACTCCCCTCGGAGAAGCTCGAGGGGCAACTCCTCCCCAAGCATCTGGCGCTCCCGATTTTCGCGAGCGACCCCCTCTCGTCTGTGGCGTACGCGCCGCAGGAACTGCTGCTCATCCTGACCCTCGGCGGCCTCGCGTTCCTGTCGTTCGCGCCCTGGGTGGCCGCCGCGGTCGTGGTGCTGCTCATCGTCGTCGTCGCGTCGTACCGCCAGCTGATCAAGGCCTACCCCTCGGGTGGCGGCGACTACGAAGTGGCGCATAATAACCTGGGCGAGAAGGCCGGACTCGTCGTGGCATCCGCCCTTCTCGTTGACTACATCCTCACCGTCGCGGTCTCGGTCGCGAGCGGCGTCGACAACATCATCTCCGCCTTCCCCGGCCTCAACCCGTTCCGGGTCGAGATGGCCGTCGGATTCATCATCGTGCTCGCTGCGATCAACCTGCGCGGCGTCGCCGAGTCGAGCAAAGCGTTCGCGCTTCCCACCTACCTCTTCATCGCCAGCGTCGGCGTGATGATCGTCACCGGAATCGTGCGGCTGGCCCTCGGCGACCCGGCCGTCGCCGAGAGCGCCCAGTACACGGTGGAGGGCGAGAGCCTCACCCAGGTCGCATTCGTGCTGCTGCTGCTTCGCGCCTTCGCGAGCGGCTGCAGCGCGCTCACCGGCGTCGAGGCCATCGCCAACGGCGTGCCCGCCTTCCGCCGCCCGAAGATCAAGAACGCCCAGCGCACCCTCGTGCTCATGGGCGGCATCGCCATCGTCCTCTTCATTGGCGTGATGATCTTGGCCCTCACCAGCCGGGTGCACTACGCCGAGAACGCCTGCGATCTCAACGGTTTCGTCGACTGTCTCACCAACCCTCAGCGCAGCGTGATGGCGCAGATCGCCTCGGCGGTGTTCGGCAACGGGTCGATCATGTTCTTCCTGATCCAGGCGGCGACCGCGCTGGTGCTGCTGCTCGCGGCCAACACCGCGTTCAACGGCTTCCCGCTTCTCGGTTCGGTGCTGGCGCGCGACAAGTACGCGCCCAAGTCGCTCTCCACCCGCGGCGACCGTCTCGTCTACTCGAACGGCGTGCTGGCCCTCGGCTTCGTGGCCGCGGTCATCCTCATCGCCTACCAGGCCAACCTCACCCAGCTGATCCAGCTCTACATCATCGGCGTCTTCGTGAGCTTCACGCTCGGACAGACGGGCATGGTCGTGCACTGGACGAAGATGCTGCGAGACGGATGCGCCAATCCCGGCCAGGTCTACCGCTCGCGCGCGATCAACGCTTTCGGCGCGGTGCTCACGGCCACCGTCCTGGTGATCGTCACCGTCACCAAGTTCACCCACGGCGCCTGGCTCGTGTTCGCGATCATGCCGATCCTCTACCTGGTGATGCTGCGCATCAACCGCTACTACGGCAAGGTCGAGCGCGACATCGAGGTCGACAACACCACCCAGTTCGGCGCGAGCGGCGACCACGCCATCGTGCTCGTGGGAAAGATGCAGAAGCCCACGCTGAAGGCGCTCGACTACGCGATCGCCGCACGCCACGCATCGCTCGAAGCCGTGCACGTGTCGATCGACGAGGTGGAGTCGGCGCTGCTGGTCGCCCAGTGGGAGGAGCAGGGCATCGACGTGCCGCTGCGCATCATCGCCTCGCCGTACCGCGACATCAGCATGCCGCTCATCAGCTACATCAAGGCCCACCGCGACGAGAACGGCTCGGAGATCGTCACGGTCTACACGCCGCAGTACATCGTGGGCCACTGGTGGGAGAGCCTGCTGCACAACCACAAGGCGAGGCGCATCCGCCACAAGCTGCTGCTCTGCCCGGGTGTCACCGTGGCCCTCGTGCCGTGGTTGCTCGACTCGACCCGCGCGCTCTACACGCGCCCGCAGCGCCCGCTGCCCGGGCAGGACCGGCGCGGCGAGCCCGTGCGTGTGATCCAGCGCAAGGCACTGCCGCCGGCCCGCATCCCGACCAAGCGGCCGTAGTGTCGTCGCTGCTGGCGGTGCTCGTGGGTGGGGCGCTCGGCACGGGTCTGCGCCTCGGGCTCGACCTGCTGGCCGCCCCGTTCTCGACGCTGATCATCAACGTGGTCGGCGCGTTCGCCCTCGGCCTGCTCACCGCCCGCGTCTGGCCCCGCGCCCGCCCGTGGGTGCGCGCCGGCCTCGGACCGGGGCTGCTCGGCTCGTTCACGACGTTCTCGGCGTTCGCCGTGGCGCTGGTGTCCCTCGCGTCCTCAGACGACTGGATGCTCGGGGCCCTCTACCTCGTCGCGACCCTCGCGCTCGGGTTCGGCGCGGCGTGGGCGGGCCTGCGCGCCGGCGCGCCGCGGAAGGGTTCGCGGATTTCGTCCGGCTCGCCACCTCCGCCGATTGAGCCTGTCGAAATCCCCAGGGCCACCCAATGACCCCGCTGCTCGCGCTCGCCGTCATCGCCGCGGGCGCCGTGGCGGCCGTCGCGCGCTACCTCGTCTCGCTGTCCTTCGCACGCACGCCCGGATTTCCGTGGGCGGTACTCACGGTCAACGTGGCCGGATCCCTGATCGGCGGCGCGGTGCTCGCCCTCGCCGAGCGGGCCGAGGTGAGCGCCGACCTGCGTCTCATCCTGCTCACCGGCCTCTGCGGCGGACTCACGACCTTCAGCACGTTCAGCGTCGAGACGATCGAACTCGTGCGCACGGGCTACACGCGCATCGCGGTGCTCAGCGTCGCCGCCAACCTCGTGCTCGGGGTGGGCGCGGCGGCTGCGGCGTACCTGCTGCTGCGCTGACGCGCGCGGCCGGCGTTCGTCATTCTCGCAACTCAGGCAGAATGCCGGATGCCGCGGCGCCCGCCCCTGCAAAACCGCGGGTCGCGCGGCCAGCCGGCACGATCTGCCTGAGTTACGAGAGCGGGGCGAGGGCGTTCGGCATTCAGGACAACCCGCCGCGTAGCCACCTCGCAGCCGCCCCAGTTCGCGGCGGGTGATGGCGGCGGCCCGTTTCATCCTGAATCACGAACCCGCCCGTCTTCGCAACTCAGGCAGAATGCCGGATGCCGCGGCGCCCGCCCCTGCAAACCCGCGGGTCGCGCGGCCAGCCCGCAAAATCTGCCTGAGTTGCGAGATGGACGGTGGCGAGTGAGGGGCGGCTGGTTCGCTCATCGGCGGCATAGTGCTGCTCCCGGCACTCGGGAAGAGCAGTATGCCGCCAGTGAGGGCGAGCTAGTCGTCGTTGCGGGGGTTGAGCAGCTCGTCGAAGTCGGGGAGCTCGCGCGCGATCGGACGCACGTGCTCGCGCGGCTTCGTCGAATCGTCTACGCCGTCGTCGTCTTGCGGCTCGACCTCGAAGCGGAACACGTAGTCGCGCGGCTCGTCGGAGTGCGACGCGGAGACCGGCAACGGGAAGACATCGTCCTCGGTCTGCGGCACGAACTCGAAGGTCGGGGTCGGATTCGACGCCGGGGTGGGGGCGGGAGTCGGTTCCGCGTGATGCCAGGAGTCCGGGCGCTCGGCCAGATCGGGGTCGGCGGCGAGTTCCTGCTCGGGTGTGGGCTCGGCTTCAGCCCCGGGTCCGGGGTCGGCCGCGAGCTCGGGGTCGGGCTCGGCAACCAGCTCGGGCTCAGGCTGAGGTTCGGGCGCGGTCTCGGTTTCCGGCTCGGGGATGGGTTCTGTGCCCGCGTCGGGCTCGGGCTCAGCAACAGCTGCGGGCTCGGCGGCGTCGGACTCCGCGTCGGTGTCGGACTCCGCGGCCGGTTCGGGCTCGGCACCGGGGATCGACCCGGCGGAGGCGAGGGCCACCGCGGCCTTGGCGAATGTGGTGCGATCGGCTGTGGGCCGCGGCTCGACGGCGGCCGGTTCCTGCGGCTCGGCGGGAACCGGGGCGATCGTGATCTCCGGTTCCGCCTCGGCGAAGGCCTGGAGGTCGGTCTGCTGGTGGGCTTCGGTGCCGGGCTCCGGCTCAAATTCGACCTGCACCGGCTCGGCGAGGGCGGGCGCCGCCGCAGGATTCGGGAACCCGGTGAAGGCCGGCGCGGCGACCTCGTCGGGCAGGAACTCGATCGGAACGATCGGCTCGCTGCTCGGCAGCAGCCAGCTCATGTCGTCATCGGGCTCGCTGGCGTGGCGGGGCTGGGTGTCGGGGGCTGGGGTTTCGACTGAGGGGGTTTCGACAGGCTCAACCGGCGATGTCGGCTCAACCGGCGATGTCGTCTCAACCGGCGATGTCGGCTCAACCGGCGAGGTGGTTTCGACAGGCTCAACCGGCGATGTCGGCGCGGCCGTCGACAGGAAGACGAAGGGCGCGGGATCCCCGGTGCGCACAGACTCGGCGGCGAGGCGGGCATCTTCGGCCTCGCGTTCCTGGCGCTTGAGCCGGGAGAGGGTCGCGATGGCCTGGCGCGCTACGGTGCGCCCGGCGCGGTTGGCTCCGATGGTCGACGCCTGGGGTCCGTAGCCGGCGAAGAAGATGCGCGGCTCCTTCCACGACGTTCCGTTGGCGACCATGATGCCGCCCTCCTTCTCGCGCAGCTTCAGCGGGGCGAGGTGGCGAAGCTCGGGGCGGAATCCGGTGGACCAGATGATGACGTCGGCCTCCTGGAACGCGCCGTTCGACCAGCGCACACCGTCGGGCTCGATCGACGAGAACATGGGACGAGCGGTGAGCACTCCGCGGTCGATGCCCGCCTGGATGCGCCTGGTGCGCGGCACACCGGTGCCGGCCACGATGCTGGGGAGCGCCTTGCCGGCACGGGCGGCCTCGTCCTGCATCGCGACGGCGGAGGCACGCGCCTCGAGGTTGAGCTCGCCGTCTTCGAGAAACTCGATCGGACGGCGGCTGACCCACGTGGTCTCGGCGGCGACCGACTCGAGCTCGAGCAGGAATCCGATCGCCGACGTTCCGCCGCCGACGACCACCACGTTCTTACCGGAGAAGTCCGCGGCATCCGCATATTCGGCGGTGTGAACGTGACGTCCCGCGAAGCTGTCCCGACCTGGGTACCACGGGATGAACGGGGAGCCCCAGGTGCCGGTGGCGTTGATGACGACGTCGGTCGACACCGTCTGCTCGCCTTGGCCGTCGGAGAAGGTGACGAGCATGCGGTCGCCCGCATTCACGACCTTCGTCACGGCGGCGGGCCGCACGACCTGGAAGTCGTAGAAGCGCTCGTACTGCTCGTAGTAGTCGGCGACGACCTCTTTGGCCGGCTGGGTGCGGTCGGCGGTCTCGAAACTGAGTCCGAGGGCGTCGAGACCGGGCAGGTCGTTGATGCGGTGAGCCGATCCGATGCGCAGCGCGTCCCAGCGGAATTGCCAGGCGCCGCCCGAGCCCGGGCCACGGTCGAGCACCACGAACTCGTTTCCGGGGTCGAGACCAAGTCGCTTCAGGTAGTAGGAGACGGAGAGTCCCGCCTGGCCACCACCGATAACGACGACGGATGTGTCGGTGCTGTCAGAGGTCACCCGACAACGTTACCCGCTGACCCTGCGTGCTAAACTGCCAACTACTTTTCGTTCAATCGCTGTTCGCAATCTCCCGGAACCTTTGAGGTTCCCTTCGGACTGATTTATGAGGGGGTCACGCATGGGGCGAGGCCGTCAAAAGGCGAAGCACACCAAGGTCGCACGTGACCTTAAGTACTTCAGTCCTGACACCAACTACGGAGCTCTTCAAAAGGAGCTCGGCACTTCCGGAGACCCCCGACTCGACGAGGACCTCGCAGCCTGGCCTGAATACGTTGCCGGCTCCGGCGTCGCCGTTGCCGAAGACGACCAGGAAGACGACGACGACGAATACGTGCCCGGCAGCTACCAGGCCGAAGACGACGACGCGGCGCGCAGCGCGTAACCACTAACTGCTGATTGAGTAGGCCGCCCGCGGCCGTATCGAAATCTGGTTTCGATACGCTCGCTGGCGCCTTCCTTCGCAGGCTCAGTCAGCGCTGGGGTCGCGCAAACGCTGGCGCCTTTGCCCCAGCTCCACCGCGCTCAACCGGCGTATTTTCCGCTCAGGCGCACGGCCCCGCCGTTGACGCCCTTCGCACCCTGCTCGAAGCCGGCGAGCGAGCGTTCGCCTGTGCCGACCCGGCCGGCCTCCCACGCGGGGATGCCGGCGGCCTCGATCGACGCGATCACCGCTGCGGCTTGGTCGGCGGCCACGACGGCGAACATGCCGATGCCGAGGTTCCAGGTGCCCTCGGTCTCCTCGAGCGTCATCGAGCCGAGGTCGGCGAGCACACGGAAGACGGGGTCGGGCGACCAGGTCGAACGCTCCAGCTCCACCCACGAGCCGATCGGCAGCACGCGCGCGAGGTTCGCCGCGATGCCTCCACCGGTCACGTGGCTGAGCGAGTGGATCGCGCCGGGCAGCTCGTCGATCACGCCGAGCAGCGGCGTCGTATAGAGACGGGTCGGCACCAGCAGCGCCTCGCCCCAGCTGCCGAGATCGCTCGAGGTGTCGGTGTAACCGACGCCCGCGCCGCCCAAGATGTGGCGAACCAGAGAGAACCCGTTGCTGTGCAGGCCGGATGACGCGATCGCAACGACCACGTCGCCGTCGACCACGAGCTCCGGGCCGAGAGCCTTAGACGCCTCGACCACACCGACGGCCGCACCCGCCACATCGTAGTCATCCGGCCCCAGAAGTCCGGGGTGCTCGGCGGTCTCGCCGCCGACCAGCGCCGTGCCCGTCTCGGAGCACGCGAGCGCGATGCCCTTGACGATGTCGGCGATGCGGGCCGGAACGACCCGGCCGCAGGCGATGTAGTCGGTCATGAACAACGGGCGGGCACCCACCACGACGATGTCGTCGACGACCATGCCCACGAGGTCCTGCCCGATCGTGTCGTGCTTGTCGAGAGCCTGCGCGATGGCGACTTTCGTTCCGACGCCGTCGGTGGAGGTGGCGAGCAGCGGGCGGTCGTACTGCTTGAGGAACGAGACGTCGAAGAGGCCGGCGAATCCGCCAAAACCCCCGACCACGGACGGGCCGTGCGTCGCGGAGACCGCGGACTTCATGAGTTCGACGGCCAGGTCACCGGCCGCGGTGTCGACTCCGGCCTCCGCGTACTTGTTACTCATGCCAGAGATCCCATCCGCAACGTGAAAGACTGTATATATCCCCCCAACTCTACGGTCTGGAGCTCATTCCGCATGTGCGGCATTGTTGGCATCGTTTCCTCCCAGCCGGCTAACCAACAGGTCTACGACGCACTGCTGCTCCTGCAGCACCGCGGCCAAGACTCGACGGGCATCTCCACGGCCGACGGCAGTACCTTCTACAGCACCAAGGCCAAGGGGCAGGTGCGCGAGGCCTACCGCACCCGCGACATGCGCGGCCTGCTCGGCAACATGGGCATCGGCCACGTGCGGTACGCGACGAAGGGCAACGCCGCCAACGAGCAGGAAGCCCAGCCGTTCTACGTGAACGCGCCCTACGGGATCACGCTCATCCACAACGGAAACCTCACCAACACCCGCGAGCTCACCCGCGAACTGTTCGACGTCGACCGCCGCCACCTCAACACGACCAGCGACACCGAGCTGCTCGTCAACGTGCTCGCCCACGAGCTGCAGGCCGAAGTATCCGGCGCCGACCTCGACGCCGACCAGGTGTTCAACGCCGTCTCCCGCGTACACGAGCGGGTCGAGGGCTCCTACGCCGCCATCGCGCTCATCGCCGGGCACGGACTGCTCGCCTTCCGCGACCCGTTCGGCATTCGCCCGCTGATATTGGGCAAGCGCTCGGCGGGACTCGTCGGCGACGAGTGGATCGTGGCATCCGAATCTCTCGTTTTGGAAAGCGGCGGCTACGAGGTCGTGCGCGACGTCGCGCCCGGCGAAGCGGTGTTCATCACACGCGGCGGCGAGATGGTGTCGAAGCAGTGCGCGGCGAACCCGCGGCTCATCCCGTGCTCGTTCGAGTACGTCTACCTCGCCCGCCCCGACTCGATCATGAACGGCATCTCGGTCTACGACGCGCGCCTGCGCCTCGGCGACCGCCTCGCCGACACGATCGCGCAGTACACGCCGATGGGCGACATCGACGTCGTCATGCCGATCCCCGACTCGTCGCGCCCCGCCGCGATGCAGGTCGCGCAGAAGCTCGGCATCGAATACCGCGAGGGGTTCTACAAGAACCGCTACGTGGGCCGCACCTTCATCATGCCCGGCCAGGAAGAGCGCAAGAAGAGCGTGAAGCAGAAGCTGAACGCGATGGGCAGCGAGTTCCGCGGCAAGAACATCCTCATCGTCGACGACTCGATCGTGCGCGGCACCACCTCGAAGGAGATCGTGCAGATGGCGCGCGACGCCGGCGCCAACAAGGTCACGTTCACCTCGGCCGCGCCGCCCGTGCGCTTCCCGCACGTGTACGGCATCAACATGCCGTCGCGCCAGGAGCTCGTGGCCCACAACCGCAAGATCCCCGAGATCGCGACCGAGCTGGGCGCCGACTACCTGATCTACCAGGAGGTCGCCGACATGCAGGCCGCGATCCTCGAGGGCTCGAACGTCACCGAGCTCGAGATGAGCTGCTTCACGGGCGACTACGTCACCGGCACCGTCTCGCCGGAGTACCTCGCCTGGGTCGAGGCGAACCAGCTGAGCTAGCTGGGGGCCGCTGGCGCCTGTGCCTGGGTTCGCACCTGCACCTGCACCTGCACCTGCACCAAATGCAGGAGATTTAGCGTCGAGCCACAGCTTCAAGCGGATCACGGGGCCTCGGGCACGGAATCTCCTGCATTTGGTACCCGGTGGGGGCGGATGCGCCTCGCGCCGCACGGCTCGGGCCGGGCGCGGGGACTGGTCCGGCGTCGAGATGTCACGAAACGGGGTGACCCGCGCACAAGTGGCCCCGTTTGCGGCAACTGGGCGCGCGTGCGCGGAATCATCCGCGGGTTTTGGTCGCCAGATGCTGTTGCCGCCGCAGAAATGCAGCAGTTAGCGACCAAAACTGGCCACAGGCGGGCGGGCGGATGCGCCTCGCGACGCACGGCTCGGGCCGGGCGCGGGAGCCGGGGCCGGTCGGGCGTCGAGGTGTCACGAAACGGGGTGACCTGCGCACAAGTGGCCCCGTTTGCGACAACTGGGCGCGCGTGCGCGGGATCATCCGCGGGTTTTGGTCGCCAGATGCTGTTGCCCCCGCGGAAATGCAGCAGTTAGCGACCAAAACTGGCCGCGGGCGGGCGGATGCGCCTCGCGCCGCTCGCCTCCCGCTAATGTGCGGGAGAACGACTTTTACCCGGGGAGAAACGTCGTTCTCCCGCAAATTAGTTGGCTGTGGTGCCCGGCTTCGGGGTTTCTCGGCCGTCGACAGGCTCGGGGGACGCAGGCGAGGCCGGCGCAGCGGCCGCCGCATCCTCGGCGGCGTAGCGCTCGTCTTCCAGGCGCTCGGCCTCGGCGAGATCCGGGTCGGTGAGTTCGGTGACGACCGTCGCGGGGCGGGAGCGGCGCAGCAGCATCCGGTCGAACAGCAGCGCGAGCAGCGCGCCGACCAGAACGCCCGCGGTCACGCCGTACAGCGCGAAGTAGCCGAACAGCGCGGCGAACCCGACCTTGGGGTCCACCGGGAAGCTCGCGGTGAGCATGAACGTGATGATGGCGCCGATGCCGCCTCCGACGATCATGAACGCGGGGTACTTGGGGGCGCGGCGAATACGCACCTCGGTCTCGTTCTCGGCGTCGTGATCGTCGCTGGGGGCAGTGCTCATGAGCCTATTGTCGCAGCCGTAACCGGGAGGTAGTCGCTGAGGTCGGCGCGCTGGCCCGAGGCGTGCACTCTGCCCGCGGCGAGCGCGTCGGCCCAGCCGAGTGACCCCGTCGCCAGAGCGAGCCACGTCGCGGCATCCGTCTCGACGACATTCGGCGGCGTGCCGCGCGTGTGCCGCGGTCCCTCGATGCACTGCACCGCGCCGTACGGCGGCACGCGCACCTCGACGGTGTTGCCCTCGGCCCGATCGGCGAGCTCCTGCAGCAGGTAGCGCACCGCCGTCGCCAATGTGTCACGTGAAACTTCCACGCCGTCCACGGCGGTTCTCACCGCTGCGGCGCCGATCCCGCTGTCGATGCGTGCCTTGGCCATGCACTCAACGCTACCCGGGCGCGCCGGGTACGCTGATCGGGTGCGAATCCTAGTTCTCGGCTCCGGTGCGCGTGAGCACGCCATCATCACGTCCCTGTTGAGCGAGAACGCGGGGCACGAGATCACCGCCGCTCCCGGCAACGCCGGCATCGCCGCCGTCGTCGAGGTGGTCGCCCTCGACCCGACGAACGGCTCGATCGTGCGCGACTACGCCGCCGACAACGGCATCGAACTCGTGGTCATCGGGCCGGAGGCACCGCTCGTCTCCGGTGTCGCCGACAAGCTGCGGGCCGCCGGCATCCCCGTCTTCGGTCCGAACAAGGCCGCCGCCGCCCTCGAGGGCAGCAAGACGTTCGCGAAGCGCATCATGGACGCCGCCGGCGTTCCCACCGGCCGCGCCGTGCGCGCCACAAGCCACGAGCAGGCGATCGCCGCGATCGACGAGTACGGCGCCCCCTACGTGATCAAGGCCGACGGTCTCGCCGCAGGCAAGGGCGTGCTCGTCACCCCCGACCGCAACGCCGCGGTCGCCCACGCCGACTACTGGCTGCAGCACGGCGACGTGCTGGTGGAGGAGTTCCTCGCCGGCCAGGAAGTGTCGCTGTTCCTACTCAGCGACGGCGAGAGCGTCGTGCCGCTCGAACCCGCGCAGGACTACAAGCGCGCCTACGACCACGACGAGGGACCGAACACCGGCGGCATGGGCGCCTACTCCCCGCTGCCCTGGCTCAGCGAGGAGTTCGTCGACGACGTCATCACCTCGGTCGCGCTGCCCACGATCCGCCAGCTCGCGGCCGAGAAGACGCCCTTCGTCGGCCTGCTCTACTGCGGCCTCATCCTCACCAAGCAGGGCACGCGCGTGATCGAATTCAACGCCCGCTTCGGCGACCCGGAGACGCAGGCCGTGCTGCCGCGCCTGGTAACCCCCTTGAGCGGTTTGCTCTACGCGGCCGCGACCGGCGGTCTCGGCCGCCTCCCGTACCCCAAATTCTCGGGCGACGTGGCCGTGACCGTGGTGCTTGCCAGCGAGGGCTATCCCGATTCGCCGGTCACCGGACGGGAAATCACCGGCCTCGACGCGGCATCCGCAATCGAAGGCGTGCACATCACGCACGCGGCGACCGCGAAGCTCGACGGCAAGTACATCGCGACCGGCGGGCGCGTGCTCAGCGTCGTCGCGACCGGCGCGAACTTCGGCATCGCGCGCGGCCGGGCGTACCAGGCGCTCGGGCACATCCGCCTCGAGGGCAGCCACTACCGCACCGACATCGCCGCCCGCGTAGCGCAGTAGCGCCGGGCCGGCGTCCGCTCCCCGAGCTCGCCGGGCCCCATGTACCAAATGCAGGAGAATTCCGGTCGAGTCACACGTTGACGCGGATCGACGGTCCTCGCGCGCGAAATCTCCTGCATTTGGCACGCGGCGGGTGCGGTTTAATGGGGGCATGACGGATGCTGCAGCTCTCCCCGGGTGGACCCTCCTCTATTCCGGCAAGGTGCGCGAGCTGTACACCTCGCCCGATCACCCCGGCACAGTGCTGATGGTCGCCAGCGACCGCGTGAGCGCGTTCGACCACGTGCTCGAGCCGGGCATCCCGGGCAAGGGCGAACTGCTCACGACCCTCAGCCGCTGGTGGTTCGAGCAGCTCTACGGCGTGCCGAACCACCTGGCACCAAGCGCAACTGCCGATATCCCCGAGTCCGTCGCCGCGCGCGCGATGCTCGTCACAACGCTCGACATGTACCCGGTGGAGTGCGTCGTGCGCGGCTACCTCAGCGGCAGCGGCTGGCTGGAGTACCAGCAGACCCAGAGCGTGTGCGGCGTCGCGCTGCCGGCGGGCCTCAGCGACGGCGACCGCCTGCCCGAGCCGATCTACACCCCCGCGTGGAAGGCCCCGCTGGGCGAACACGACGAGAACATCACCTACGAGCGCACGGTCGAGCTCGTCGGCGCGGAGGTCGCATCCGCCCTTCGCGACGCCAGCCTCGACATCTTCACCCGCGCTTCGGCGATCGCGGAGGCCCGCGGCATCATCCTGGCCGACACCAAGTTCGAGTTCGGCGCCGATCCGGAGACGGGCGAGCTGACCCTCGGCGACGAGGTGCTCACGAGCGACTCGAGCCGGTTCTGGGACGCCGAGCTGTACGCGGCTGGCGGCCCGCGCCGGCTGGAGAGCTTCGACAAGCAGATCGTGCGCAACTGGCTGAAGGCGAACTGGGACCAAGCCACCGCCCCGCCCACGCTGCCGTCCGAGATTGTCGAGCAGACCGCCGCCCGCTACCGCGAGCTGATCGAGAGGCTGACCGGCGCATGATCGTGCGCGAAGTCCACTGGGACGACGCGGGCGCCGTCGCCCTGCGCGCGGCCCAGCGCGTCGAGATCGCCGAGCGCTACGGCACCGACGACTCCGAGCCCGGCCCCGCGCCCACGGCCGACGACATCACCGCGTTCTATGTGGCCTATGCCGACGACGGCACTCCCGTCGGGTGCGGCGGGTTGCGCCGAATCGACGAAACGCACGGCGAGATCAAGCGGATGTTCGTGGCCCCCTCCGCCCGCGGCTCCGGCGTCTCGACCGCCGTGCTCAACCGGCTCGAGCGCTTCGGCCTCGAGAGCGGGTGGTCGCGCCTCGTGCTCGAAACCGGCACGGCCCAGCCGGACGCGATCAGGTTCTACACGCGCGAAGGCTTCACCCCCATCGACAGGTACGGGTACTACGTCGACTCCGACGACTCGCTGTGCTTCGCATCCGACCCCGCACTTGACCTGCTGTGCGAGGGCTGCGAGTAGGCACCCATCCGATCGGCGCACCGCTCCGAATCCTTTTCGGTGGTGGCCCGTTGCCCAGAACAGCGGGCCACCGCCGCCTTTTTCGCCACCTCCAGGAATAGTTGTAGCGTCAACTAAGTTGTAGGCTGGTGACGGAAAGGCACTCGATGACCAGCACCCAGAATCTGCTCGCGCCCGATACTTCGATGGGCGCGGTGACGCTGCGGGTCGCCGACCTCGACGCGATGACCGCCTACTACCGCGACGCGGTCGCGCTGCAGGTGCTGAGCGCCGACGGCGATGTCGCGTTGCTCGGCCGCGGAACCACTGCCGTGATGATCCTCGTGCACGCTCCGGAACTGAAGAACGCGAGCCCGCGAGACGCCGGGCTCTTCCACACCGCGATTCTCTTCGAGACCGAGGAGGCGTTGGCGGCATCCGTCTATTCGGTCGCGCAGAAGCACCCGAACACCTTCACCGGCAGCTCCGACCACCTCGTGAGCAAGGCGTTCTACTTCACCGACCCCGAGAACAACGGCGTCGAACTCTACTGGGACCGCGACCGCAGCAACTGGAGCTGGTCGCACGGCAGCATCGAGATGTCGACGCTCTACCTCGACCCGAACGAGTTTCTACAGCAGAACCTCACCGAGCGGGCGGTGGCGCAGCCGCTCATCGGCGGCGCGCAGGTGGGTCACGTGCACCTGCAGGTCGGCGACGTCGAGACCGCCCGCGAGTTCTACGTGAACCGGCTCGGCTTCGAGACGACCACCAGGTTCGGCGACAGCGCGCTGTTCGTGAGCGCCGGCGGCTACCACCACCACATGGCGATGAACACCTGGAACTCGAAGGGTGCCGGCCCGCGACAGCTCGCGCTCGGTCTCGCACAGGTCGACATCCGCGTTCCCGGCGTCGACGACGTGGGCGCGCTCACCGAGCGGCTGAACCACTTCGGCGTGCAGACCCGCGACGACGGCGCGGCCGTGAGCTTCGACGACCCGTGGGCCAACCTGATCACGGTAACCGCGGCCGGCTGAGTTTGCTCGCCGGGCGCGAGAGGCCGCAGGATAGGCCCATGCTGGAAACGCTCGGAATCGCCCTGCTCATCGTCGGTACCGTGCTCGGCTTCACCGCGGCGCGGCAGATCACCCGCGCCAACCACGGGGTCGCCATTCCGTGGTCGGGCCGCATCCCGAACCAGCCGCCCAGGGCGCCGCTGTGGCGGGGCGTCGGCGGTGCACTCGTCATCGTCGGAGCGCTGAGCCTCTACTCGACGCTGGGCGTGCTGATCATCGTGGTGGTGCTCGTCGCGACCGCCTCGCCGCTGCTCGTGTTCGTTGCGCACAACCGCCGCGTGGCCGCCGCCGGCTAGCCGATGCGGTCGTCGAGCTCGGTGATCACGTCCCACGCGCCGTCTTCGGAGTTCGAGAGCACGACCACGTCGAGGCCCGCCTCGACGTAGTGCCGCAGGATGCCGCTCGCGCCGGCGTTGATGCCGTCCTGGAAGTACGACCGCACCGAGCCTTCCTCGTCG
>NZ_JBKKAD010000100.1:0-27029 GCF_046714715.1 Conyzicola sp.
GTCTCGAACGTTCTCAACCGGCCGGAACACGTCACGCCCGAGCTCGTGGCGCGCGTCTCCGCGTCGATCGACACACTCGGATTCGTGCGGAATCGTGCTGCCAGCAAACTCGCTGCGGGAGTGAGCGACACCGTAGGGGTGATCCTCGTCGACCTGTCCAACTCCTACTTCACCGACATGGTCAAGGGCGCCGAACGCTACGCCGCAGAAGCCGGGAAGATTCTCGTCATCGGCAACTCGGACATCGACGAGAACAGGCAGAGGTCATACCTGCGATATTTCGAGGAGGAGCAGGTGTCGGGCATCCTCGTCGCTCCGCTAAACGGCGTGCTCACCGGGCAAGCGCGCACGTCCATGCGACAGCCGCTCGTGATCCTCGATGCTGCCTCGCAACGCCACGACCACTGCGCGGTGAGCACGAACAACGTCGTCGCGGGGCGACTGGCGGCGCAACACCTGCTGGATCTCGGCCGCCGCCGCCTGGCATTTGCCGGCGGGCCTGTAGGACGCTCCCGAGCTCTCGCCGACCGACTTCTAGGCGCAGAAGAGGCGGTCGCAGCGGTCCCCGGCGCGACACTCGAATACCTGCCAAGTGATGGAGTCCAAGTTGCGGACGGGCGACTGGTCGGCGATCTCCTCGCGACGCGTCCGGCGGACCAGCTCCCGGAGGGGATAGTCGCCGCTGCCGACCTCCTTGCTCTCGGAATAATGCAGGTATTGTCCCGTTCAACTCGGGCACGCTTCCCCGAAGACGTCGCGCTTGTAGCGTGCGACGACAACCGCATGGCATACGACAACGTGGTACCAATATCGACGGTCGATCTACCTGGGCTCGCGATGGGGGAGACGGGAATGCGGCTCCTACTCGACGAACTAACGAACCAAGGCGTTCACGAGCACAAGCACGTTGTTCTCGACCCCACCCTGACCGCCCGAGAGAGCACGCTCGGACGGCGCACACCGGGATAAACCCGCAACCGCCAGGTCGCAGGTCTATCCCGGGAGCTCTACAGGTCCTCGTAGTCGTCTGGGCTCCACGATTCGCGCCATTCGATGACCGGAATGTCACCGTCGAACCGGATAGGCAGCCACACGTAGTCCGCGATCGACGAGTCGACATGCGCAAACTCGTCCATCGGTTCGTCGCCGTCCCGTCCTGGTGCGAAGTGCGCCTCAAACTCCGTGAGGGCCCGCGAACTGTCTTCGAGGTAATCGGGTAACCAACGATCGCCGAGGGCGATGAAGAGATCCTTCTTTCCCGGATGACGGAAGACCGAAGATATTTGGGAATGGAAGGATGTGCGGGAGGCGTCGGTAGGGTGCAGATTGCCGAGCACGGTGAACGGCCCGTGGTAGCTATCGGCGACTGCGGCCTCCGACGGGTTCGGATAGTAGCCGCTGGTGCCCGATGTGAGCAGATAATGCTTGCGGTTACGGCGGAAGTAGGCAGGCGCTTCCCGGACGAATGGCGGCTGCGGCTGCGGGAAGTGGGTGGAATAGTAACCGGTGACATCGGTGTAGTCGTCGGTGAGGTCGGCGACGATCATCTCGGAGTGGACTCGTTCGAAGTAGTAATAGCCCTTCCCGTCGTGCGGGTCCACGACGAGGTCGAAGTCGCCGGCGCTCATCCCGAGCGGGCGCAGCCACAAAGTTACTTCGGCGTAGGGGCCGAGGATCGACTCGGCGGTCAAGACGGTCGACCGCTGAACGGATCCCTGAGTCATGACTTTGAGCCAGCAAACGAACTTCCCCGTTCTCTCGTTGAAAACGATGTGCGGGCGGTCGACGCCAGCCGATGGATGCAGAGGGGATTCCGGATCGTCGGGAGCCGGCGGGATGATCAGGCCGCGATCGGTCCAGTTCACGAGGTCGGTGGACGAGTAGCAGCGCACGCCCCAATGCCAGATGCCGCTGCCCGGCGTCGAGCGCTCCTTGTTCTCGCCGTACCAGTAGTGCACGCCGTCGACGGTGATGACGGAACCCCCGTGGGCGTGGATTCGGTTGCCGTCCGTGTCATGCCAAGGCTGGCCAGGGTAAATGAGGGTGTTCGAAGTGCTCATGTTCTCTTTCTGCGGTGTGTAGTACGAAGGGAGCCGTCTAGCGGCCTTGCGAAGGGCGCACTATAAAACGGAATGCGAGATGGACTGAATCGGGATGTGGAACTCGTGACGGCCAGCGGCGACGTGGGAAACCCCTTGGCTCCACGGCAGTTCGACCTCGGCGGTCACTCCGAACGGCACGTGCACGACGAGGTCGAAATTGTCGTCGTCCCGCCGCCACGAGACCTCGATCGGACCGTATGCACTGTCGTGGCGTGTCGAAGCCGCGTTCACGGAGGCGCCTGGGAGTGGCGCCACCCGCACGCGGCGGTATCCGGGTTCGAGTGGGGCGAGTCCGGCGACGCTGCGATGCAGGAAATCGACCACCGCTCCCAGTGCGTAGTGGTTAAAGGAGGTCATGTCGCCGGGGTTTATCTGCCCGTCGGGCAGCATGCTGTCCCAACGCTCCCAGATCGTGGTCGCTCCCATGGTTATGGGGTACAGCCAGGAGGGGCATTCGGTCTGCAGCAGCAGGCTGTACGCGGCGTCGATGTGTCCGGTGGTCGCCAACGCGTCGCAGATGATCGGTGTGCCGACAAATCCTGTGGGGATGACGTATCCGCCCTCGGCGACCATCTCCGCGAGGCGCGATCCCGCTCTCGTGCGGTGTTCGTCCAGTTCGAATAGATCGAAGCAGATGGCGAGCGCGAGCGCGGTCGGCGATTCGCCGACAAGCTCTCGCGACGGCAACACCCACTCCTTGCGGAATCCGGCGAGTGCATGCTGCGCGATTGCGGCGTGCTTCACTGCGGCAACCGGGTCGTCGAGGATTTCGGCGGTCTCCGCTGCGATCCGGGCAGATCGGACGAGGTAGGCAGTCGTGACGAGGTACCGGTCGGTACGTGCTGCCCCGGGATCCTCCGGAGGGGCGACCGGGTCGAGCCAGTCGCCGAGCGCGAAACCGGTGCGCACCGCTCCGTCCGGATCTGCTCTCCGGGCGAGGTGGTCGACCCAGCCGGTCATGCTCGGGTATTGCTGGGCGAGGATTCCGCGGTCGCCGAGTTGCTCCCACATCGTCCACGGGACGACCGTGGCCGCGTCGCCCCAGACCGCGGACGATGCTTCCGGGAACCCGCACGGAACCCACGGTACGAAGTTGGGTACGGAGCCATCGGCGCCTTGCTCGTCGGAGACGTCGCGAAGCCAACTGTCGAGGACCCCGCCGCTTCCGTACAGGAACAGGGCGGCCGGTGCGAACACCTGGATGTCGCCGGTCCACCCCATCCGTTCGTCTCGCTGAGGGCAGTCGGTGGGGAGGTCGACGAAGTTGTCGCGCATACTCCACACGGTGTTGTCGTGGAGTTGCTGAAGTTGTGGGTGATCGACGGCGAACCATCCGGTGCGGTCCATGTCCGTGTGCAGCACCACCGCTCTGACGGCGTCGGGAGCTAGGGAGTCCTGCGGCCAGCCCTCGAGTTCGGCGTAGCGGAAGCCGTGAATCGTGAACACGGGCTGCCAGGTCTCCTCGCCGTGACCGGAGAAAACGTAGGAATCGACTGAGGTGGCGCGACGAAGGGGCCGCACGGCCAGCTCGTTGTCCTCGAGTACCTCGGCGTGGTGAAAGCGCAGGATGTGACCTGCGGGCCCGGTGGTGGTGAACGCGAGCCGGCCGGAGATGTTCTGCCCGAAATCGAGGCGGATGCGTCCGTTCGGCAGGTAGTCGACTGCAGTCGGATGCAGCTCCTCGATCTGCCGCACCGGCTCGGCGACGGCGTGCTCGATGCGCGCCGCGACGGTCGCGAGGTCGCGAACTTCCGGGCGAGTCCACAAGCTATCGTCGAAGCCCCAACTCGACCACTGTCGGTCGAAGAGGCGCGCGTCGTAGTTCTCGCCTTCGTACAGTGCGGTCGCGGTAGTCGCGCTCGGCGATGACTTCCATCCGCGGTCGAGATCGACCACGCGGACGGATCCGTCGTGACCGACCAGCTCGAGCTGAGCGACGATGCCGATCTGAGACCCGTAAAAGTCCCACAGTCCGCCGTCGAAGCCGATGTTCCCCCGGAACCATCCGTCTGCGAGCTCGAACCCGAGGGCATTGCCGCCTGCGACGATGTGTTCCGTTACGTCGTAGGCCTGGGCGCGCAGCCGGTGGTCGTAGCTCGTCCAGCCCGGCGCGAGCTCGTCGTCGCCGACGCGCCCCCCATTGATTTCGGCCCGGTAGATTCCTTGCGCGGTGACATAGAGCCGCGCGCTGACGGGAGCCCTCTCCAGGTCGAACTGCGATCGGAGCAGCCATGCACCGCGTGGCCCGGTCCGGGGCGCCTCGGCGGAAGGGACGACGAGGCCTGCTGTCCAGTCGTCGCGCCGAAGCAGTCCGGTTTCGATGCGCAGCGGGTCGCTCCATGCGCTCGTCGTGCCGTCGCTGAGCGTGACGCGCGCGCTCACATCGACGCTCTCGCGAGAGCTGAGGGGGGAAAACGGCCATCCGACGAGCACTTGGTCGTTGCCGTCGATCCGGGCCGTCTGGGTTCTACCGGCACGATCGGTCATCCTGATGTCGGTATGCAGAAGCCGGGCATCGGCAGAGGAGCCGATCCACCAGCTGAGCCGGGGTGTTGCGGTTCCGAGCCCCGTCGCATCACGACGGTGTTCTGCCCGGAGGCGTATGACGCTGGCGATGGCGGTCATCCTTTCACCGATCCTGCGGTCAGGCCTTTCATGACCTTCTGATTGAGGAACATGTAGAGCACAAGCGTGCCTACGACGTTGACCGCTATACCGGCGAACATGGGGCCGTAGTCGACCGCGCCGTACTGTCCGGTGAAGTTGAGCAGGCCTGCTTGGATCGTCCGCAGGTCCTGGCTGTTGGTGAAGGTAAGGGCAATGAGGAGGTCGTTCCAGATGAAGAAAAACTGGACGAGGGCCACGGTGAAGAGCGCGTTGCGCACCAAGGGGAGACCGACTGTCCAGAACAACCGGTAGATCCCGGCGCCGTCGAGCGTCGCCGCTTCGAAGATCTCCCGTGGGACGGCCCGGAAGAACGTCGCCATCATGAACACGGTCAGGGGCAGTCCGGTGGCCGTGTATGTGATTATCAGCGGCCAGAGTGTGCCGGTGAGGTGGAGGTTGAAGTAGATGGTGAACAGCGGCAGGAGGATCATCTGGATCGGGATCATCACGCCGCCAAGGAAGACGAGAAGCACTGCTCCGCGGCCTTTCCAGACCATCACCTCCAAGGCGAATCCCGCGGCGGTTCCGAAGAGCAGCATGATGGCCATTGACGGGAACACGGCGATGACGCTGTTCTGAATGTATTTACCGAGGCCGCCGCCGACAAAGGCTTCGATGTAGTTGTCGAGATTGAGCTGTCGCGGGAGGGACCAGAAGGGTTCGCTCAGGAATTCGTCCTGTTGTTTGAACGATCCGAGGAGAAGCCACAGGAGCGGGTAGGCGACGATGATGAGTAGGACGGCGACGCCGATGTACACGGGTAGCCGCTTCATCGCGATCCGGGCCTTGCGTTGGAGGGTGGTCGTGGTCATTTGTCGTTCCTCGTGAGGTCGCGGCGGGACGCGCGGAAGATGAAGATCGTCATCAGGAGGCACATCAGGGTGAGCATGAGCGCGACGGTGCTGCCGTAGCCGTACTGTCCGAAGCTGAAGGACGTCTGGAACATGTAGACGGTCAGCGGGGTCGTTGACGTGCCGGGTCCTCCGTTGGTCAGAGCGACTACAGTGTCGAAGACCTTCAGCGTCCCGTTGATGCTGAATATCGTCGCGGACAGGAGCACCGGCAAGGACAGGGGCAAGACGATCGAGCGAACCAGTCGCCAGCCGCCAGCTCCGTCAAGCCGCGCCGACTCGAGGATGTCCTCGGGGATTTCCACGACGCCGGCGTAGAGCAGCACAGCGTAGAAGCCCATCGAACGCCAGAGGTCCATCATGATGATGACCCAGAAGGAGGCGTCCGGCTGCCCGAACCAGTCGAAGGTGTCGAGCCCCACGAACTCCATGATCGAGTTGACGGGGCCTGTCGTGGGTGCTGCTTCGAAGAAGCGGCGGAAAAGCAAGGCAACGGCCACGGTCGGCAGAATGACGGGGAAAAAGACCAGGGTGCGCACGAGCGCCGACGCCTTCTTCAGGTAGAAGACGTAAAGAAGTGCGAGGCCGTAGCCGACCCCGATCTGCAGAACGGTGAGCACCAACGCGTAGCGAATGGTGAAACCGACCGCTTCGAGCGCGGTGGGGTCGTTGAAGAAGCGCACGAAATTGTCTACGCCGACGAACTCGAAGCCCGAGACCGCGTTGCCCTCGTAGACGGTATAGACGAGCGACCAGACGATCGGGATGAGCATCACCGTCGTGTACACGAGCAGGGCGGGGCCAAGGAGCACCAGTACTGCGCGAGGGTTGCCGAGGAGTCGTTCCATTGAAAATGCCTTTCCTCAGCGCGAGGGCGAAGCCGGTGTACGGCTCCGCCCTCGCGTTCAGATAATTGAAGGTGTCAGCGCCCGTTCGCGTCCTGGACGAGAGTCATGAACTCCTCGCCGGTGAGGGTCCCGCTGGCCAGTCCGCCGCCGTTCTTCTGACTCACCGCCGTCGCCTCAGGGGTGAACGCCGCTTCGAACCACAGGACGCTGCTGGGTGCTTCGGCGATAATGTCCTGTACCAATTTCGTCAGAACGGGTTGGTCGGCCGGAGGGTTGTTGACGACGAAGCCGGTGACTTGGCCGAATTCGTTCAGAGCGACGTCGCCGTAGTTCTCCGTAACGCAGTCGAGCCATGCGGCGGAGTCTTCGTCGAAGCCACTCGTGGTGAACATCACCGGGATGCCGACGTTCGCCGGGACCTGGTCGCTGCTGCCCGCGCCGCCTTCGACATCGGGGAACGGAGCGAAGCCGATGTTGTCGACCCCGATCTTGTTCTGCTCTTCGTCGTTGAAGGCTGCGAGAGCCCAGCTGCCCATGTAGAAGAAGGCGCCCCCACCGGTGAGGAACTGGTTCAAGGCCGTGTTGTAGTCGATCGACCCGGCAGCCGGTCCGAAGTAGCCCGCGGTGCCGAGCTCGGCCACGGCGTCGGCCGCGGCGACGTATTCGGGGTCCGTGAGGGAGGCATCCCCGTCTGCGACTTTCTGCAGCGCGTCCGGTCCCAGATCGCGAGCGATGTAGTCGCCGACGAGGCGGGTGATCGGCCAGCCGTCCTTGCCCGCCGCGATGAAGGGCTGGACGTTGTCGGCCTGGAGCGTAGCCGCCGCGTCGACGAGCTCGTCCCAGGTCTCCGGGACTTCGACGCCGCTGTCGCTGAGCAGCTGCTTGTTGTACCAGAGGCCCTCGATGTTGAACTCGGTCGGAAGGGCATAGAGGTCGCCGCCGCCGTAGAGCGCCTTGATCGTCGACTCGGCGGCCGGGAGGATTCGCCCTTCCAGCCCCTGCTCCTCGATCGTCTCGCTGAGGTTCACCACCTTGCCCGCGTCGATGAACTCCTGCATAAGCGTTGGAGTTCCACCGGCCATGCTCACGTCAGAAAGCGCATCTTGTCCCGCGAGCAGCTGTAGCTGCTGGTCCCAAGTGGTGCCGTCGATCGCATCCGATTTGAGGGGGGCGGCTTCTTGCTGAGTGGTGCACTGATCGGCCGAAAGCATGTCCAACGTGCCCGAGATCGAGGTGTTTTGCGTCTGGCCGAGGTAGGTGAATTCTTTCGAGTCGGAGCTGCCGCCTCCACTGGCGCAGCCGGCGAGAGCGAAGACGCCAATACCGGCTGCGGCGACGAATTTGGCTCCGCGCAGGTGCCGTCGTTGTGCTGTGGTCATGTTTCCTCCTTGAAACATCTTCGCGCCATGAAGCGCTTCATTCGGTTGATTAGCGCCATTGAAACGCTTCACAAGAGTGATCCTAGATGCGTTGCGGTCGTTGTCAACAACAATTTTCCGTTTGTGGTCAACCGCTGCCGAAATATCGCAAGCGTCTATTGACACGTGCAAGTGAATTCCACTTCAATAAGCGGAACACACCGCGAGGGTCCGTCCGAAGGAGCACCGCCCTCGCAATGTCCTGCCGACGCTTTGCTCGCGTCGGCGCGACAGAATTTCCGACACGAAGGCGTGCTCCTCTTCATCATCGGAGCACGTCCATGTCCTTCAGAATCCGCCGACGCCAAGCGGTCGGCATGCTCGTCGCCGTTAGCGTGCTCGCGCTCTCGGTGCAGCCGAACGCAGACCAGGCTGCCGTCGCCTCGACCGGCGCCGGGGGCTCCGTCGCGGTCTCGTACACCTCGTACAACGTGGACGAAGGTTCTTTCCGCCTCTCGCCGCAGGCCGACAAGACACTCGTCCCCATGACGAACAGCGCGGCCACGACAATCAACGTAGATCCCTCGGCCCCTCATCAGACTTACGAAGGGTGGGGCTCCTCGCTCGAGGACGCCACGATCTACCATCTTGGGAGATTGAGCGCGACGAACAAGGAGAGCGCTCTTCAAGCTCTCGTTAGCAAGGCCAACGGCGACAACATGAACCTGTGGCGAACGACTATCGGATGCGCCGACTTCTGCCGCACGGCCAAGACGACAGGGTTCTGGACCTACGCCGACAACAGCGGGACTCCCGACCCCACCCTCTCGTCGTTCTCGATCGACCGCGACGTCGCCGACGGGAAGATCGGCATCATGCAGCGCATGCGGCAGATCAATCCCGAGGTGCGCTTCTACGCATCATTGTGGTCGCCCCCGGCGTGGATGAAGACAAACAACAGCATCACCGGACCTCAAGGCGTTTTCGGACACTGCAACACAGACGGAACCGAGCCGCGCGTCCAGCACGGCAGCACCGGACCCAACCACACCAACTCGCCGAATGACTATTACGGGGTACTCGCTGACTACTACGTGAAGTACATCAACGCATATTCGGCGCAAGGTCTCCCGATCTACGCCGTCACTCTTCAGAACGAACCAGACATCCAGATGCCCTACCCCACGACCTGTTTCACTCCGGGCCAGATGCAGGACTTCGCGAAGATTCTCAAACAGAAGTTCACTGCCGCCGGCATTGCTTCGAAGATCTGGGGCATGGATGCCAATCTCACGAATGAGACCTTCTCTTACACTGACGCGCTTCTCGGGGACACAGCCACCAACGCGGCGGTCGACGGCATCGCGTATCACAACTACGACAACTCGAACATGTGGCAACCGAACGCTGTGGCTGCACAGTATCCGACGAAGACCCAGCACATGACCGAGATCACCCAGGGCGCTAACAAGCTGATCGAATTCTTCCGTGGCGGCGTGAGCTCTTACTCCGGTTGGGCGACGATGTTCGAATACTCGCAATGCGACGCCGTCGACGACACCACGAACGACCTGGTCCTGTGCAACGCAGGTCCGAGCTGGTGGTCGGACCGTCGGGTCAACCCGTCGGACCCCGACGCGGACACGCCCTCCCTCATCTCCCCGCGCGCAGGCGATCCATCTCAGTACGACCTAAACGGCTGGTACTATATCTGGGGACAGTTCTCCAGGAACATCCAGATCGGCGCTAAGCGCATCGACAGCACGGACCGAATGGGCAACGTCTCAAACGTGGCCTTCCAAAACCCCGACGGTTCGATCGTGGTGGTCGTCGCCAACCGGCCCGATGCAACAGGGCTGCCCGACTCTGACCCTGCACGGTACAACACGACCAGTCTCGATACCGCGCCGGCAGCTATCCGCATTGCGACCCCAGACGGCCAGTTCACCGACACACTCCCCGGCGACACAATCGCCACCTACGTCTACACGCCCACCACGGGCAACGCGATCAGTAAAGCCGGTTGGACCGCGTCCGCGACAAACACCTCGGATGCGTTCACGCCCGCGCAGGCGATCGACGGCAACCCGCGAACCCGGTGGATGTCGGGCGCTGACCAGGCCGCGGGACAAAGCTTCACGGTCGACATGGGTGCCAGCCGTACGATCGACCAAATCTCGCTCAACCAGATCGAACTGCCCACCGACGGACCGGCGAGCTACACGGTCCAGACATCCGCCAACGGAACGGACTGGAGCGGTACCGTCTCGAGCGGTAATGGAACCTCCTCCTTCACCAACATCTCCTTCTCGCCGACCGCGGCACGCTACCTCAGGATCAACCTCGCCGGGGCGGCCGGGAAATGGTGGTCGATAGGGGATCTCACCGCCTACAACAGCCAATCAGGCCTGCTTCCAAAGAACGGCGGCGCGATCGCCGGGTCCACGACAGGAGACGGGACGGCGACGGCCGCCGCCTGGGACGGCAAGGTCGAATCTCGATGGACGACAGGCGCAGCCCAGGCGGTCGGCCAATGGTTCCGCATCGACCTCGGAGCGGCCCGGACGTTCACGGCAATCGAACTCAACTCCGGCTCCCGATCGGGCGACTTCCCTCGCGGCTATACGGTCCAGGTATCCAACGACGGTGTCAACTGGGGCCCGCAAGTCGCCGCCGGCAACGGGACGTCGCACCAGACGCGCATCGGCACCGGCGCAAACACGGCGCGCTACATCCGAGTCCAATTGACATCCGCATGGTCGGGGAACTGGTGGACCGTGGGTGAGGTTCGCATCTACAACGAATCCGTCTCATCCACGTCCGGCGTCAGTTGGTCATCGCTGAGCCACAGCGGTTGGACTGCCTCAGCGTTCGCGAACAGCGGCACCGCCGCTCAGGGCGTCGACCCTTGGCTCAACTCCCGTTGGCAGTCAGGTCAGCCGCAGGCCAATAGCGAGTGGTACGAGGTCGATCTGGGCGCAGCGCGCACCTTTAAGGGCGTGCAGCTCATCCAGACCGGGGGCCCCGACAGCCGCGGCGGCGACTTCCCCCGGGGCTACGAGATCTACACCTCGTCAGACAATATCTCTTGGAGCAAAGTCGCGGCGGGCAGCGGATACGGAGTTGTGAACGCCCTCTTCGCCACCCGCACAGCACGGTACATCAACGTGCACAACACGGGCACCGACCCGAATCACTGGTGGTCAATCGGGATGTTGAACGTCCTTATCGACTGACGTCGGTTACGTCACCGGGCGGTGGGGCGACATAATCAGTCGCGGCACCGCCCGATTACGTCGGTGTCGCGATCACGCCTCCAGTCGGGGACGCCAACCGTTCGGCCTAAGACGAATCGCGTGCGACCACCATGGGGCGCACGGGGAGACGTACGCCCACTGGGTCCTCGCCCGCTACGAGAGCCGCGACCTCCGCGGCAAGGTCGGCCACGAACGAGCCCAAGTCGGCGCCCACACTGCTCAAGGCGGGGATTGAAAGCTGTGACACCGGATCATCGTCGACTCCTATCACCGCCAGATCACCCGGAACGGAAATCCCGAGGTCGGCTGCGGCTGCGAGAATCACGAGGGCAACCCGATCGTTGTAAGCGCAGATTGCCCTCGGTGGCTGATCCAGCGCGAACAAGGCCTCGAGCTTCACGCGGGCCTCCGCGCGATCCGACGGCATAGCGAAAATGCGCGGTTCGGGAAGTCCGAGTTCGTGAGCGCGCGCGAGAACAGCATCCCTGCGGAGTGCCGACGGACGGTGGAGGAGCGGACCGTAGGGAGCCGCGAAGCCGAGTACCCGATGCCCGCGGGAGAAGAGATGATCGACCTGTGCCCTGCCAGGTGCCGCCTGAAAAGCATCCAAGCCCGGGAAAATGGACCGGACCGGCACCCGAGAGTTGCGAACCAGGTCGCTGAATCCGACCTCGTCTTCACCGAGCGACGTCAACACGAGCACCGGGGCGAGGTCGCTACTCATCCCGGCTACGGCACTGCCCAATTGCCACAGCAGCTGCAGACCGCGGCTGGTCAGAGTCTCTGCAAGATCCGCAACGATGCGAGCTCCCACCGGTTCAGCGGCAGTGGCCAACGACGGGGTGACTAAAACGACCGTGGTGCCGGGCGCTCCTCGCAGCAGCCGGGCAGGGCCGTAGGGGACGTACTCCAAACGTGCGGCTGCCTCAAGCACCCGTTGCCGGGTGGGCTCAGGTATTCTCTGCCGGGGATCGGCGTTGAGGACGTAGCTCACCGTGGCGCGCGACAGTCCGGCCTCGCGTGCGACATCAGTGCTGGTCACCCGTGCCATCTCGTCGTCCTCCTCCGGTCCATGCTAGGGGTTGGCATGAAGGCCCCGGGCGGGCAGCTACTCGGCGCAGCCGAGATCTCGCCGCAGTGACAACTTTCGGGGGAGAGACAGGCGGATCCTACGCCTAGAAGCACGGGCTGAGGATCGAGGCGCGTGTCCTCGTTCGACTCCCAGCGTCGGACGTCTGCCTCAGTGGGCGGGAGAGCGCTGCTCGAACCGGATAAAGTCGACAACCGCGTAGGCGTCAATTCCGTCGCCGTTGTCGTCTCTGGGCCACGTGGCCTCATCCAGCCCGGGCAGGTAGGAACCGATGGTCAAGACGATCGTTACAAAGAGGCGTGGTCAAAAGGCCGACCTCCGGCGGCCCGAGGGTCTGGCTCCGCTGCGACCTGATGGATCTTCCCGTCGATCGCCCAACTGTTACGGCCCGGTTGCCGTTCCCATACTGCTCCGCCCAACGATCCGTCAACGTCGACCCGACTGGTCACGCGGGGAAGGCCAGCCCCATCGGGCAGGTGCCCGCGGTGCTGACCACGCACGAGGTCGCTACCAACGCAGGTCCCGTGCTCCTGAGGAGCACGGGACCCTAGATAGACCGAACGCTCAGGCCAGCTGCCGCTTCTCGGCGTCGACGAGCTCGTTGATACGGGCACGCTCCGCGCGGCCGTAGGTCTCGCGGGTGACGAGGATGCCGATCAGGCCGACGACGGCTGCGGTCATGTAGAGCAGCGAGGCGCCGGGCCAGCCGATCCAGCCGACGAGCAGGGCGGCGAGCAGGGGCGCGAAGCCGCCGATCGCCGCGGCGATCTGGTAGCCGAGAGAGGCGCCCGAGGTGCGGGTGGAGGTTCCGAACTGCTCGGTGAGCAGCGAGCCCTGTACGCCCGTGAGTGAGGCGTGGATGAAGCCGATGCCGAAGATGAACACGGCGATGACGAGCGCGGGTGCTCCGTCGTTGGTGAGCAGGTACATCGGGAACGCGAAGCCGATCGCGACGAGGCAGGCCACGATGTAGATCGGTCGGCGGCCGACGCGGTCGGTGAGCGAACCCATGATGAAGGTGACGACGATCGCGACGAGGCTGGCGGCGGTGATCGCGCCGAGGGCTGTGGGGCGGATGTCCGGGTACCGCTCCGAGAGATAGTTCAGCAGGTAGGTGGCCGTCGAGTAGTACGCGAACGACTCGACGATGCGGAGAGCGATGACGCGGAGGATGCTCTTCCAGTCGCGGCGGATGGTCGTGAGGAACGGGTTCTTCTCGATTTTGCCCTCGGCCTTGGCCGCCTCGAACTCGGGCGACTCCGACAGGCGGGAGCGCACGACCAGCGCGACGACGACCAGCACGGCGCTGAGCAGGAACGGTATGCGCCACGCCCAGTCTCCGTCGAGGTTCGCGCAGATGAGGAACATCGCGCTCGCGAGCGCGATGCCCAGCGGGTTGCCCGCCTGGGGGATGGCGGCGTACATGCCGCGGCGGTTCCACGGCGCGTGCTCGTAGGCCATGGTGATGGCCCCGCCCCACTCGGCGCCGAAGGCGAGGCCCTGGATCATGCGGATGATGACCAACAGCACGGGTGCGATGACACCGATCTGGGCGTAGGTCGGCAGCAGCCCGATCAGGAACGTGGCCCCGCCCATTACGAGCATGGCGCCCACGAGCACGGGCTTACGTCCGAACTTGTCGGCGAGGTAGCCGCCCACGGCACCGCCGAGCGGGCGCATCAGGAAGCCGACGGCGAGGGTGGCGAACGAGAGCAGGGTTCCGATGAAGCGGTCGCTCTCCGGGAAGAACACCGCGCTGAAGTACAGTGCCGAGGCCGTGCCGTAGGCGATGAAGTCGTAGTTCTCGACGCTCGTGCCCAGGGCGGCGGCCAGCGCCGTCTTGTTGCGGTCCTTCGAGCCGAGCGCAGATTTCTGCGGGCTCGTGGTGGTGGTCGTGGATGTCACGGGTGGATCTCCTTTGATCGATTGTGGGGGAGTGATGGGGGCTACAGGGCGGATGCGGGCCGCAGGTCGTCGAGAGCGTTCAGCTTCGCGACGCGACGGCGGGTGTCTTCGTCGTCGTCGAAGGTGGCGGCGAGGAACTCCGCGACGATGTCGTCGATGAAGGCGGGGGGAACGAGCCAGGCGCCGAGGGCGATCACGTTGGCGTCGTCGTGCTCCACCGCCTGGTGCGCCGAATACGATTCGTTCGCCAGACCACAGCGGATGCCGGGGATCTTGTTGGCCGCCATGATCGCGCCGGCGCCCGTGCCGCAGACGAGCACGGCGCGGTCGGCGGTTCCGTCGAGCACTGGAGCGCAGGTGTCCTGGGTGACGTCGGGGAAGTCGACGGGCTCGGTGCTTATGGCTCCCCGCTCGATCACGGTGTGGCCGAGTTTCTCGACCGCATCGATGATGCGCTGTTTGACCGGGAATCCGGCGTGGTCGGCTCCGACAGACACGATCATGCTGGGGTCCTTTCGGTGAGAGCGGCGAGCATCTCTTCGACCTCGCCGAGCTGGGGGATGGAGGATGAGGCGCCGGCGCGGGTGACGGTCAGGGCTCCGGCGCTGTTCGCCAGACGCAGGCGCCGGTCGATCGGCAGGTCGGAGTGCGCCGCGAGGTAGCCGACGACGGTGTCGCCGGCCGCGGTCGTGTCGACGGCGCGCACGGTGGGGGCGGCGACGGTGCCGGTCTGACCGTCGACGACGTAGACCGCGCCGGCGGAACCGAGGGTGCAGATCGCGTCTGTTCCGAGTTCGCGGGCAGTCGCAGACAGCAGGGCGGGGAGGGCCGCGTCGTCCGCGTCATCCTGAACCGGGGGGAGACCGAGAATGCTGCCGAGGAGCACTAGCTCGTGCTGGTTCACCACGAGAAGATCGATCTCGCGCACGAGGTCGTCGGCGGTCGAAGGAGCCGGGGCGGCGTTCCAGATCACAACGGCGCCCGCGGCCCGGGCGAGGCGTGCGGCGGCTCGGTTCGCGGCTGCGGGAACCTCGCTCTGCAGCACGAGCACGTCGCCGCGGGCGAGCGCATCGAGGCCCGAGCCGGCGACGGACCCGTCGACCAGGTTGTTCGCGCCGGACAGCACGACGATAGAGTTCTCGGCGGCATCGTCGACGTAGACGACCGCGCGACCGGTGTCCGCCCCCGGGATCGTGGAGACCGCGCCGGTGTCGACTCCCCGGGCCTGCAGAGCCGCCAGCAGTGAGACGGCGATGGAATCGTCGCCGACAGCGCCGACCATGCGGGTGACGGAGCCCGCGGCGGCCGCGGCGATCGCCTGGTTCGCGCCTTTGCCGCCGGGGGACTCGAGAGCGGATGACGCGAGCACCGTCTCGCCCGCAGCGGGAAGTTTCGCCACGCGATAGCTGGTGTCGGCATTGATGCTGCCGAAGACGAAGACCGTCGATCCCATCGTGCACCCCCTCGTGTAGCTCGGCGTGGAAACGTTTCCACGAACGCAGTGGGATCAATGATGCACGACGCATCGCAATCGTGCAAGGCGCGGACCGACGGGCGCACGTGCCATGATGGGAACGATTCCACCGAGGAGCGGGCGAATGGCCACCATCAAAGACGTCGCGGCGCGGGCCGGAGTCGCGCTCGGAACCGCCTCGCGCGTTCTGTCCGGCAGCAGCCAGACATCCGTCGATTCGCGTGCGAGAGTACTGTCGGCTGCCGCCGAACTGAACTACATCGCCAACGGTCCTGCGCGCTCGCTCCGGCGCTCGAGAACCGACGTGATGGGGCTCCTCGTGTCGGACATCCGCAACCCGTTCTTCTCCGAACTCGCCCACGCGGCCGAACAGGAAGCGGGCCGGCTCGGATACACAGTCCTGCTCGCGAACGCCAACGAAGACCAGGACCAGGTCGACGCCTACCTGCGCATCTTCGCCTCACAACGCATCGACGGCCTCCTGCTGTCGCCCCAAGGCGGACTGTCACCGCAGCTCGAGGCGCTGCAGGCGAGCAAGCTTCCGCTTGTGCTGATGAACCGGACCGTGGCCGGACTCGACGCCCCGATGTTCGGAACGGACAACGCCGAGGGAGTGGGGAGCGTGCTCGACTGGCTCCAGGCGCACGGCCACCGCGACGTGGCCTTCGTCGGCGGTCCCTCGACGATCTCCACCGGGGCCGAACGCCTCGCGGCCTTCCGGCAGGGGCGCGAAGCGCACGGCATCAACCCCGACGAGGCCTTCGTCGACACCGGCGACTTCCTGCCCAGCGGGGCAGCTGAAGCGATGCACCGCATCCTCGACCGCGGCGTGCGTCCCACCGCCGTCTTCGGGGCGAACGGACCGACGACGTTGGGCGTCGTGCGGGCCCTCCGGGAACGCCTGGGAGCAGACTGGTCGGCGGGCATCGATGTCGTGTCGTTCGACGACCTGGACTGGTTCGAGTTCGCCTCGCCGCCGATCAGCGCGGTACGCAACGACGCAGCCACGATCGGGCGCCTGGGAGTCGCCGGGCTCGTCGAGCTTATCGAGGGCCGTCAGATCGAGTCCGTGCGCGTCCCGACGCACCTCGTCGACCGCTCCGGGGAGCGCGTCCGAAGTGAGCCCCAACAGACGTCGCGTGGGCGACCGCCTCAATCTGACGCCGTCGATCGGCTCAATCGAGGTTCCTGCGGCGAACCAGAGTGACGGCGGCCCGGCTTCGGCGCCATTCGTCCTGAAATGCCTGTCCACGAGGCAGCGGACATATCCGTTCGAGGAGGATCACGGGGTACAATGTATGTCCGGTCCCACAAGCTTTCCGTCGGTGCTGCCCATGCGGCATCCATGGTTCTCGTTCTTCAGGAAGCGGTTACACCCGCTTCTGGAGCCGTCGTCTTCGACACGTCGAAGACCGATGCTGGGCCGGCATCCCCCCTCACATTACGAGGTGAAGAATGTCCTTCAGCGAAGGTCAGACCATCGTCCACCCTTTTCACGGCCCACTCCGCGTCGTACGCGTCGCCAATAGAACGATCCGCGGCGCCACGACCAGCTACCTCGACCTAAAGTCGCTGGCATTCCCGCTCGACATCAGCGTGCCGGTCAACCGGGCAGAGCAGACCGGACTGCGCGCCGTGGTCACTGCCGAGCGAGTAGCTGAACTCCTCGCAATTCTCCGCGCCCCGAAGTCCGAAGAGGCGATCGGCTGGGCCCGACGCTTCAAGGACTACCAAGCGCGGGTCTTGACAGGCGATATTGAGCAGCTGTGCTTCGTGATCCGCGAGATCACCCGTCGTAACCCGAAGTCGTCGGCCTCGGCCGAGAGCCAGCTCCTCCGCTCCACCCGGTCGACGTTAGCTATCGAATTCGGGCTCGCACTCGAACTGTCTCAGGAAGACGCCGCCGACATCATCGACGCCGCCGCGCGAAACGAAGACGTGTCCGTTCCTAGCTAACTGTCCTGCGAGGTCGCCGTCCGGATCGACGCAGAACGTCCGCTCCACCAGGCACACACAGATACGACCATCCCGGGCGCGACGAGCTCGCGCCAAACAAGAGCGCCCCGTCCGGACATCGGACGGGGCCCAGGCGTTATGGTCGACACCATCAACCGTCACTAATGCAACGACTTTCGAAATCCGGCCTGAGTCGGCGGGGAGCTTGCTTCGGAACATCACCGTGTCGCCGCACCCGGATGGGACGAGCGTCCGCCACTGTGCACTGGCGATGGACGCCTCGCCATCTCAGACTCTCGTCGACCAGGCGCGAGCGTTGCTGGGTCGGCTGTCGCGGAGGTTCAGTCGGGAGAAGGGTCGGGCCTTCTGAGACAATAAACAAGGGTCCTCCTCGGGGCGTGCAAGCCGTGGCTAAGAGTGGCCTTGGCCGCCTTCATGAGGCTGGGGCTGACCACGATGGATCGACAAAGACCGAGAGGATCAGATGCCGACCGGAGACAGCACGGACACCCGTGCTCGCCTGCTACGCGCCGGTCTCGTCGAGCTTTCGACACACGGGCTCGCGGGTGCTCGCGTCGACCGCGTCGCCGCTGCGGCTGGACTGAGTAAGCAAGGCATCTACAACTACTTTGGCGGCAAGGATGGATTGTTCTTGGCCGTGCTTGAGAAGTTCGTCACGGAGCCGTTGGACACGCTCGCCTTCGACCCCCTCGACCTCCCCGACTACGCAGGCCGGCTGTTTGACCTGCTCGAGAAGCAGCCCGACATTGCCCGGCTCATCACTTGGCACGGCATTGCATCCTCGCCCGAGCCGGCGACCCTCCCGCCCGCCATGGCCCGACGCGTGGAGCTGATCCGCGACGCTCAGGAACACGGGTATTTGCGTTCGGAGCTGAATGCGCTGGAGACACTGCTCGCCGTGCACGCGCTGCCTCTCGCGTGGCACGCACACCCCGGCCTGAATCCTCCAGATTCGGCCGCGACCAGACTCCGACGACGGGAAGCATCGCGCGACGCTGCACGGAACTTCGCCCACGACGTCTCTGCAGCACAAAGGAAAGGGACCACACAACACGATTGAAAGCGCACCCATACGTCGAGAGGCTTCTCGTGGGCCGCGGTGTCGCAAACGGTGCTCTGGGAGACCGATAGCAGAACCGTGTGGTACGCCTCGATCGGCGTCCATCTGATAATTCAGGGCGGCGAGTCACACCGGCAGGGCAGAAGCGCCAAGACGCCCCGGGAGCCGTGCCGGCGAAGCGCGTCAACGGCGTGCGCGACTCATGCAATCATCCCCTGCGCGTGGTTCAGCGCGCGTGGCCCTAAACAGTGCTTATAGCCATTCCTGATTTGCGGGGCGCACAGCGTTCAACTCCAGGCGGATCCTCTTCCCGATCGTGATGAGACGTTCTTTCGGGAGGCGGCCGGTCGGGCCGGCGACAGCAATCGCAGCTCGCGGGGTAACGGCTACGGCCACGCAAGAGATGCCTTCGCGTTGGCTGTCCATGTCGAGGGCGAAGCCCTGACGCGCGGCGTCGGCGATCTCGCGTTCGTGACGGTCCCATGATTTTGGATCGTCGCCGCGGACCGATGCCGCCAGGTCGCTATCTGCGGCGAGGAGGACATGGCCGAGCGCTTCCCCGAGGAGTGATTTCCGCTCGCCAGGCCGCACTGCCAAATGGAGAGGCTTGTTCGATTGCACCGCGTCGACGCAGAGGTAGTCGTGCCCGGTGACCAGGGCGAGGAAGGTCGACTCTCCCGACGCCGCGCTCACGCTTTGAAGCACAGGGCGGATACGTGCCCGCAGCGCCTGCTCGGCTTGCGCATCGAGGCGTTGCAATCGATTCACCTTCCCGGTCAGCCTGTAGGCGGCCCCCTTCTTGTCCTGCGTGATGTAGCCGAGCTCTTCTAGCGAGGCGAGCAAATTGTGTGCGGTGCTTCGGTTGAGTCCGGCGCCGTCAGCGAGCTCGCTCAGCCGGGTACCTTCGGGCTGCAAAGCGATGCGCTCGAGAAGGTCGAACGCACGCTGTACGGATTGGACCACTCGGCCGGATGATGACTGCAATTCCATAATGCTGAACGATAGCAGGTCTGTGTTTGACATCACCGAGTAGCGCGCTGAGGATAACTGCGGGGTCACCGGAGGCAGACGTGAAGTCGAAACAGGCCGCGGGCCGCCCCCTCATGTAAACGCAAATCAGGAAGAGATACACCTATGGCACGCATCATCCTCATCACAGGCGCGAACCGCGGTCTCGGCAGGGAACTCGCCGCTCAGCTCGCAGCAGACGGCGACACGGTGCTTCTCAGCGCCCGCAACGCGGACGCCGCAGCGAAAGCGGCTGAGGAAATCAGTGGCGACGTGCACCCGATCCAGCTCGACACCTCCGACCAGGAAAGCATCGCGGCTGCGGCGAAGAAGATCGAGGTCGAGTACGGCCGCGTCGACGTGCTCGTCAACAACGTCGGAGGGCTCTTCGACTACGAGCAGCAGCCCTCCACCGTCGACCTCGGCAAGGTGCAGGACGTGTTCGACATCAACCTGTTCAGCAAGTGGCGCACAACTCAGGCGATCCTGCCGCTGATCCGGAAGTCCGCGAACGGCCGCATCGTCAACGTCTCCAGCGAGGCCGCGTCGCTCACCCGCATGGGTGCGTACACCTCCGCCTACAGTGCGTCGAAGGCGGCGCTGAACGCCTTGACCCGCGCGCTGGCGGCCGAGCTCGCCGACGAGAACATCATCGTCCACTCGGCAAGCCCAGGCTGGACGGCCACCGACCTCGGCGGCGAGGGCGGCCGCCCTGTTGCAGAGGGCGCAGCGAGCATCAAGCACGTCGTGAACCTGCCTGCCAGCGCAGGCACCGGCGGCTTCTACCAGGACGAAGAAATCCTCCCCTGGTAGCCCCAGCACCCCGCAGGGTCAGGACCGCGTCACGCGGACCTGACCCTGTCGCTCGGGGTTGACCCCTGCAGCGGCAGAGCACGCGGAGTCGGCGGAGGTCGATTCCCCTGTCGGCTAGTCGTTTGTGGCTAAAGTACCGACATGTCCGGAAAGGATAAGCTCCCGAAGCCTCGTGAGATCTGAAGCGATGGGCTCGCCGCCGTGGACGAAGGGCTCGATCGCGCGGACCTTCGAGAAGACGACACTTGTCGTCGTTCCAAGGGGAGACGAGCCGCGCAGTTCGACCGCCTGAGCCGAGACCAGCAGTTCGATGGCGACAAGGTTTACTCCGATCTGAATCATCTCTTTCAGCCGACTGACGTCGGGGCCCGTGGAAATGTCCTCGATTCCCTCTGCTTGAGAGGTGCTCGTGCCGTGCAGCGGAATGTGCATCGCGAGCTCGGCCGCGCGTGTCGCGTTTCCGCTGGCGTTCATCTGGTACATGGCGAGTCCGCTCTCGCCGACCGCCGCTTCGGCGGTCAGCCCAGACGGCAACCCGGACCAGAACTCGTCGAGCAGCTTGATGGAGCGTTCCTGCGATCCCATGTAGGCGGATTTGAGCGCCAGAGTGAGGGTGTCGGTTCCCAAGGCGAGTGCGGTCCCATCCCAGTTCGCTGCGGAGATCATCCGATCCTCTTCGACCACGACTATCGGGTTCCCCGCCATTCCGTTTAGCCCGGCCTCGATCTGCGTTGTTGCAAAGCTCAAGGCGTCTCGTACCCCACCCAGTACGTGCGCGATCGCCCGGAACGAGACCGGGTCTTGCAGGTTGCGTGCGGCGCCTTTCTCCCAGATGAAACTTCCTGCGAGTGCGCGGCGGATGCGATCCGCGGCGATGGAGAACCCTGTCTTCGGCAAGACCCCGGTTACCGCGGGATGGAGATGGTCGCTCTGTCCGGCGAATGCCTCGAACGATAATGCCGCGGATACTTCCATCGCATCGATCAGGACGGTTGCGTCGTGAAGTGTCAGGCCGAGGGCGCCATCGCTGGCGCCCATGTTCAACAACGCGAGTGCTTCGTTCGGTGCGAGCACGAAGTCGCCGAGCACCTCGAGTGCGAGGCACGCGCCCACATGGAGCGAAGCGCCGCTGCGCGGGGTTGGGGCACCTCCTGAATTCAGATAGTCCCGCAAATGGATGGCGAGATCCGGTCGCACGCCCCAGGCGCCCGTCGCGAAGCCGTTGAGGTGACGCAGTACGAGGGCTCGCCCTACGTCGCCGGCGACCCGTGGACCGTCGGCGAGGGCGTGGAGCCCGAGCGTGCGTTTTTGGAATGCGTCGATGTCGTCGCGGGGGATGTGGGCCCGCTTGAGGACTCCGAGGCCGGTGTTGAGCCCGTAGACCGTGTCGCCTCGTTCGAGAACGTTGTCGACTACCTGCCGATGTTCTTGCATCCGTTCCAGCACTCCCGCGCCGAACTCGATTTGCTCTCCGTGCCGAGCGACCCGGAGGAGTTCGTCGATGGTTAGGGAGTATCCGGTGAGCGTGACGGTCATGTCTCGTCTTTCGAGGGGAGAAGGTGGATTGTCTTGGTGTTCGGTGAGTCGATGGTCTGGCCGGCGTGCCATACATTGCGGGTGAGGAGCATGCCAGGCCGGTACGCGAGGTGAGTGATTGACGGCGCGTCGAGTGCTTGAAGATCCGCCCGGCTGCCGGGTTCGATCAGACCGATCCGTCCGTGGCCGCTATCGCGCCGCAACGCCTTGGCTCCGCCGAGCGTCGCGGCGAGGACAGCCTCTTGGATTGTGAGACCCATTTGCAGCACCGCTGTGCTGACGCAGTAGGACATAGATGTCGTGTATGAGGTTCCCGGGTTGCAGTTGCTCGCCAGAGCGATCGTGACACCGGCGTCGAGCAGCTGCCGCGCGGGGGCGAATGGCTGTCGAGTGCTGAGATCGCAGGCTGGCAGGAGTGTTGCCACTGTCTGGGATGAGGCGAGCGCATCGATGTCGCTATTGGAAAGGTAGTTGCAGTGATCGACAGATGCGGCATCGAACTCGACAGCTAGGGCGACACCTGCGCCGTGGCCCAACTGGTTGCCGTGCACCCGGACTCCGAGGCCGACCGCCGATCCGGCGTGCAGGATTGCGCGTGATTGGTCCTCGTCGAATGCGCCTCGCTCGCAGAACACGTCTATCCATCGCGCGTGAGGAAGTACCGCATCGAGCATCGGGCCGATGACCGTGGCAACGTAGGAATCGGCGTTGACACCAGGCGGCACAACGTGAGCGCCTAGGAAGGTCACGTCGTCCGTCAGCTCGCGGGCGAGACGTGCAAGGCGCGCTTCGCCGGCGACGTCGAGTGCGTAACCGGTTTTGATTTCAATGGACGTCGTGCCCGATGCAAGCGCCTCTGCCCGTGCCGCGTACGCGCGCTTCCGCAGTTCTGCGTCAGTGGCCGCGGATGTCGCTGCCACGGTAGACGCGATGCCGCCCGCCTCGTAGTCCTCCCCGGCCATTCGGCGTGTGAATTCGTCTGAGCGGTCGCCCGCGAACAGTAGATGTGTGTGTGAATCGACCCATCCGGGTAGGACCGCACGGCCGTCGAGGTCCGTGCGTGTATCCGCTGCCGGGGCGTTCTGCCGGGACCCGACCCAGGCTATTTCGTCGCCCTCGATGATCACGGCGGCATCGCGAATTGTCCCCAGTTCGGCGCTGTTGGTGGTCAGTTCGGAGATTCCGACGATGAGTTCAGTCAATGATCTCGCCCCAAAGCTCTGCGATCGAGGAACGGAGCTCGGCGGCGAGTGCCGGCCGGTCGACGTCGACGCTCACCCCGCCGACGACGGTACGGGTCACATCGGCTGCAGTCGCTGTCATCGCGAGCTCCTCCCAGCGTGTTCCGGCGCTTCGCTCGGAGGCTTCGGTCACTTCCACCAGATCGAGGAACCCTCCGGGCTCTGCAGGGGCAGGCAAACCGAGTGTGCTGTACCCGGATGCCGCACCGAGCGCGAGTAGCTCGGCTGGTGAGAAGCGGCCGCGTTCGTGACTGTGGAGTCGTTCGCCGGCTTCCAGTCCGCGAAGTTCGAGCCAGGGGTCGATCACCGCGTTCTGGTCCGAGCCGACGGCGAGCCGCACTCCGGCATCGGCAAGTTCGCGGCCGGGGCCTATCCCGTCTCCCAGGTCCGCTTCGGTAGTAGGGCAGAAAACGGCGCCGACGCCAGCCACTCCGAGCATGCTGATGTCAGAACCGCCCAGATGCGTGGCATGGACAACAGTGAGTCTGGGAGCGAGCAGCCCCGCATCTGCGAGCACTTGCGTTGGTGTCTGGCCGTAGACGGTGTGGGTTTGCTCGTTCTCGATCACCTGCTCGGAGAGGTGGACATGCAGCGGCACGTCCACGGGGAGGTTTTCGGCGATCGTACGCATCCCTTCAGGTGGTACGGCTCTGACCGAATGCACGGCGGCGCCGAGGGTCACCGTCGGACCTGCGTCTTGAAGCGCGTCACGAAGAGAGAACCATCGATCGAGCCAGCGGGATGCTGAGCCGTCGCCGAAACGTTCCTGCTCTGGCGAGAGAGGGGCACCGATCCCACCGGCGAGGTAGCACGTGTCCAGCAGTACCAAGCGGATGCCCGCTCCTCGGGCAGCGGTTGCGATTGCGCGCTCCATGTCGTGGCTGCGGTACGGGGTCCCGTCGGTCCGGTGATGCACGTAATGGAACTCGCCCACCGTCGTCCACCCTGCCGATACCATCTCGGTGAACACAGCGGTTGCGAGTCGCTCATAGTTTTGCGGCGTGAGCCTGCTGGCCGCGTTGTACATGGTCTCCCGCCAGGTCCAGAAATTACCGGCGGTGTGTGTGCGTCCGCGCAGCGCGCGATGGAACGCGTGCGAATGAGCGTTAGCGAATCCGGGCACGGCCACGCCGAGCTGGAGGGCATCCGGCGGTGGGACGACTCCGGTCTGATTTGTCAGCACCCTGCCGTTCGGGTCGGCGTCGAAAAGCACCCCGCGCGTGACTGATCCGTTGCTGATCAGGCGATCGGCCCAGACTTTCATGAGAGCCCTTTCAGCGCGGCGGTGAGGGCCCGGGCGCCTGCAACGATCGCCGCATCGTCCGCCGCCTCCGCGGGTGCGTGAGAGATTCCGCTGGGATTACGCACGAACAACATGGCTGTCGGGACGTGGCCCGCCAGGATTCCGGCATCGTGCCCTGCGCCCGTTGCAAGCAGTGGGACACCGCCGAGAGTGTCGGCCAGACGGTCCCGAAGCGTCGGATCGAACCGCACCTCCCCGGTGAACGATTCCTCGGTGAGCGTAGCGATGCACCCTTCGTCGGCGGCTGCTTCGGCTACGACTGCTCGCAACTGATCGATTCGTGCTCGGGCACTGCCCGGATCTGGCGAGCGAAGATCGACCCAGGCGCGCACGTGGGAGGCGATCACGTTCGTTCCGCCTGGAAGCGGTTCGAGACGGCCGACGGTAGCCCGCAGGCCTGCAGTCGAATTCGCGATAGCACGGGCGGCCAGCACGGTTTGGGCCGCCGGGATCATGGGATCGTGTCGGCCCGCCATGTCGGTGGTGCCGGCGTGGTTGCCTTCGCCTTCGATGTCCAGCCGCCAACGTCCGTGTTCCATGATGGATGTCGCCACAGCCACCTCCGAGTCCAGACCGATCAGTCCCTTCCCTTGCTCGACGTGCAACTCGACGAACACGCCGATGCGCCGAAGTGAGGCACGGTCTGCCCCCAGATCAGGGAAACCCGCGTCCGAGGCCACGTCTCCGAAGAGCCGCCCGTCTGAGTCGGACAGCGCCGCGGCGCGTGCCGGGTCGATGTCCCCGGTGAGCAGCCGGGATCCGAGACACGCGATTCCGAACCGTGACCCCTCTTCCTCGGCGAACACGACGATGGCGATCGGTCGGCGTGGTTCGAATCCTTCGGACTGGAGGGCCGATACCGCTTCGAATGCCGTAGCGACTCCGAGCGGTCCGTCGTGCGCACCGCCGCCGGGCACCGAGTCGAGGTGGCTGCCGGTCACCACCGCATCCGGCCCAGGGGTTCCCCACCACGCCCACATGTTCGAGTTGCGGTCGATTTCGATGCCGAGGCCGAGGCGCTCGGCGCGTTCCACGAACCACTCGCGGAGTTCGCGCTCGGCGCCGGTGAATATGTGACGCGAGTATCCGCCGCGCCATTCATCTCGTCCGACGTCTTCAATTTCGCCGAGCAAAGACTGTGCGGTCAATAGGGTCATCAAATCTCCCACATGGGAACGCGCAGCCCGCGTTCCCGCGCGATGTCTGCCGCGTGCTCGTAACCCGCGTCTACGTGGCGCATGACCCCGGTCCCGGGGTCATTGGTCAGCACGCGCTCGATTTTCTCCGCGGCGAGTGCCGTTCCGTCGGCGACGACTACCTGTCCAGCGTGGATGGACCGGCCTATGCCCACCCCGCCACCGTGGTGCAGAGAGACCCAGGTCGCACCGGATGCCGTGTTCAATAGTGCATTGAGCAGGGGCCAGTCCGCTATCGCGTCGGATCCGTCTTTCATGCTCTCGGTTTCACGATATGGAGAGGCTACGGAGCCGGAGTCGAGGTGGTCACGGCCGATCACGATAGGAGCGGAGACCTCGCCGTTGGCGACCATCTCGTTGAAACGCAGGCCCGCGAGGTGCCGCTCTTTGTATCCGAGCCAGCAGATGCGCGCCGGCAGCCCTTCGAACTGCACCTTTTCCTTCGCCTGGTCGAGCCAGCGTGCTAGCGCTTTGTCTTCGGGGAAGAGCTCGCGCACCGCTGCGTCTGTTGCTTCAATGTCTTTCGGGTCTCCGGAGAGCGCCACCCATCGAAACGGTCCGCGTCCTTCTTCGAATTGGGGGCGGATGAAGGCGGGTACGAAGCCGGGGAAGTCGAAAGCTCGTTCCGATCCGCCCAGCTTCGCCTCGGCACGCAGAGAGTTGCCGTAGTCGAAAACCGTGGCCCCGCCATCGAGAAAGCCCACCATGGCGTCCACATGCGCAGCCATGCTCTTCCGCGCGGCTTCCGTGAAGGCCGCGGGATCGTCGGTCGCTGCCTGTTTCCACGCCGCGAATGGAATTTCGGCCGGGAGGTAGGCCAGCGGGTCGTGCGCGCTGGTTTGGTCCGTGACGATGTCGATGGGCACGCCGCGTGCGAGCAGCTGGGGGAACACGACGGCGGCGTTCCCCACCAAGCCGACAGAGAGTGCCTCGCCGGACTCCCGTGCCGCGATAACCCGGGCGACCGCCTCGTCGATGTCGGTCGTGTATTCGTCTAGATAGCGGCGTTCTACCCGGCGGGCGAGCCGTGTCTCGTCGACGTCGACTATGAGCACTGCGCCGCCGTTCATGGTGACAGCGAGGGGCTGCGCGCCTCCCATTCCACCGGCACCGCCGGTGAGGGTGAGAGTGCCTGTAAGCGATTCTTTGCCGAGCGACCGGGCTACTGCTGCGAACGTCTCATAGGTGCCTTGAAGGATCCCTTGTGTGCCGATGTAGATCCAAGAGCCTGCGGTCATCTGCCCGTACATGGTCAGGCCGAGTTGCTCGAGTCGTCGGAACTCGGGCCAGGTGGCCCAGTCCCCGACCAGGTTGGAGTTGGCGATGAGTACGCGCGGTGCCCA
>NZ_JBKKAD010000101.1:0-14829 GCF_046714715.1 Conyzicola sp.
TGGGGGGCCCCCCGCCCAGGCTCTTGGACCAGCCGGTGTGCCTTCGAGCCCCCCCCCCCGCGCATTGAGCCCCCCCACGCGGATTGAGCCGGTCGAAATCCCCAACGCCTCCGCCCGCTCGCCCCACCCAGAACCCGACCGGCGTTATGGTCGAGAAGACGAGACCGCGCTCGGCAGAAGAGGAACACCACCATGACGTCGCCAGACCAGCCGGGCCCCGCCGATCGCCTGCGGGCCGCGCTGCTCGACGACTCGTCGTCGGCCCGGCTGCAGTCCGCGCTCGCCGCGGGCACCTATCCCGACGCGCGGTTCGTCCCGGTGCTCGTCGACCGCAGCGGCATCGAGCCCGATTTCTTCGTGCGCGACATGCTGACGTGGGCCCTCACGCGGCACTCGTCAGCCGACACCGTGCCGCGGCTGCTCTACGAAGTGGGCGCCGAACTGCCGCAGGCCCGCAGCCAGGCGCTGCACACGCTGTCAAAGATCGGCGACCCGCGCGGTTGGTCGGCGATCACGCCCGAGATCCTGCGCGACCCCGACGACGAGGTGGCGACGACCGCGTGGCGCACGGCCTCGGGGCTCGTTCCCGAGGGGCAGGGAGCCGCGCTCGCCGCGGAGCTGTGCACGCAGCTCGGGCGGGGCGGGCTCGTGACGCAGCGCAGCCTCAGCCGCTCGATCGCCGCGCTGGGCGACGTCGCTATAGCGCCGTTGCAGGCGAGTGCGGCGGACGGGAGCCGCGACATCCGGATCCATGCCCTCGCGACCGAGCGCCTGCTGCACGATCCCGAGGAGGGTTTCGACGCCGCGTACGCCGAGGCGCGGGGCCAGATCGGCTAGCCGCTGCTCCAGCGGACAGGCTCGACGGCCCGTGCTGAGCGACTTTCTCCTGCTGAGGGCGCGTAAGACGCGAATCGTCCTGTTGGCCGGGGCGGGCGACGACGAGGCCGGGCGCTAGCGGCCGGCGGCGACCGCGTTGAACAGCGGGTCGGAGTTGAAGCCGAGGCGGCCCGGCACCGCGACGTTGGTCAGCAGCACGAAGCAGACGTCGAGCTCGGGGTAGACCCAGAACTCCGTGCCCGCCCAGCCGCCGTGGCCGAAGACACCGCGTTCGAGCAGTCCGGGGGCGGAGTGGCGCAGGTTCCAGCCGAGACCCCAGTCCTGGCCGCGCTCGACGAGATAGGGGGCGAGCTTGGGCAGGCCCGCCGTGAGGGGACGCAGCATCGCGTCCCGTGTCGTGGGGTGCACCACGGCGCCGTCGTTGCGCAACAGCGCCGAGCCGAGGTTCAGCAGGTCTGCCGCGGTGGCGAACAGGCCGGCGCCCGGGTGGCGCAGCGTCACGAACCGCTCGTAGTCGAGATCCTGCTCGGCGGCGCCGAACACGGGGTGCGGGTCGCAGTCGCGCTCGAAGGTGAGGCCGGGCATGCCGGCGTCGGCGGCGAGCGACGCGAGGTTCGCGTCGAGCGACTGGCCGGTCGCCGACTCGACCAGCGCCGCGACGCCCTCGAAGGCGATGCTCGAGTAGCGCGTCATGGTTCCGGGAACGAAGTCCTGCTCGCCCTCGACGAGCGCGCGGCGGGTGCCCTCGGCCACGTCGAGCCGGGGTTCGGAGATGCCCGACGTGTGGCTCAGCAGGTGCGTGAGCGTGACGGCGGGGGAGGGGAACCCGGGGATCGCCCCCACGAGCGGGGCATCCAGTGCCAGCAGCCCGCGCTCGACGGCGCGCAACGCGGTGAGGCCGACCAGCGGCTTCGTGATCGAGAACAGCGCATAGGCATCGTCGGTCGTGGCCACCCGTGTTCCGCTCGAACCGAAGGCCGCGACATCCGAAATGCCCTTCGACGTGGCGATTCCGAGCACTGCCGTCGGCAGGATTCCGTCGGTTACCTGCCGCTGGGCCCAATCGAACGATGACTGCATGATTGCAACGATACACAACCCCGTCGATGTTGCTATCGTGGGCCACGTCCGAAATTCTGTAAATCGTTGCAATGGGGTAGTTCCGTGTCGGGTGCGAGCATCAAAGACGTGGCGGCGCTCGCCCGTGTGTCGATGAGCACCGTGTCGAACGTGCTCAATAATCCGCAGCGGGTTTCGGCCGAATCGCGCGACCGGGTGCAGCGCGCGATCGAGCAGCTCGGCTTCGTGCGCAACGCCGCGGCGCGCCAACTGCGCGTGGGCAGCAGCAAGCTGCTCGGGCTCGCGCTGATCAACATCAGCAACCCGTTCTTCACCGACGTCGCGACCGGCGTGGAGGAGGCCGCGCGCGAGGCGGGCTACTCGGTGCTGCTCGGCAACAGCGCGTCGCGCCCCGACGGCGAGAGCGGCTTTCTCGAGCTGTTCGAGAAGCAGCAGGTCGACGGCGTGCTCATCGTTCCGTCGGGCGACGTGCTCGACAAGCTCGACGGCCTGCGCCGCCGTGGCACCCCCGCCGTGCTGATCGACAGGGTCGACGACCGGCGCGCGTTCTCGTCGGTCTCGACCGACGACCTCGAAGGCGGCCGCCTCGCCGCCAAGCACCTGCTCTCGCTCGGGCGCCGCAACCTCTGGTTCATCGGGGGCCTGCTCAGCGTGCGGCAGATGAACGACCGGCTCGAGGGGTTCCGCGCCATGATCGCGAACTACCCGGGCGTCTCGCTGCGGGTCGAGACGGGGGCGTTCATCGACGCGACGAGCGGACTCGAGTACGGGCGAGCGATCGCGTCACTGCCCGTCGAGCAACGGCCCGATGCGATCTTCGCCGCCAACGACATGCTCGCACTGGGCGTCATCCAGGGCCTCACCGCCACGGGCTTCCGGGTGCCTCAGGATGTCGCGGTGATCGGCTACGACGACATCGTGTTCTCCGCGGCCGCCGCCATCCCGCTGACGTCGGTGAGGCAGCCGAGCCGTCGTATGGGCAGTACCGCGGCCCAGCTGCTCATCGACGAGATCGCCGACCCGCTGAACTTCCGACCGCGCTCGATCGTCTACGAGCCGCAACTCATCATCCGTGCCTCAACCGGCGACCCGAAGGGAACCACCCCATGACCATGCACTACGGCGGCGACTACAACCCCGAGCAGTGGCCCGAGGCGGTCTGGTACGACGACGTGCGCCTGATGCGCGAGGCGGGCGTCACGATGGTGAGCCTCGGCATCTTCGCCTGGTCGCGCATCCAGCCGGCGGAGGGCGTCTTCGACTGGGAGTGGCTCGACACGGTCATCGACCTGCTGCACGAGGGCGGCATCGCCGTCGACCTCGCGACCGCCACGGCCTCGCCCCCGCCGTGGGCGACGACCGCCTACCCGCAGATGTTGCCGCAGGACGAGAACGGCGCCACCTACTGGCCGGGCTCCCGCCAGCAGTTCGCGCCCAGCTCGCCCGAGTACCGCCGGCTCGCCGCCGAGCTGGTCACCGCCCTCGCCGAGCGCTACGCGAAGCATCCGGCCGTCGTGATGTGGCACGTCAACAACGAGTACGGCTGCCACCTGAACTACGACTACTCCGACAACGCCGCGGTCGCGTTCCGTGCCTGGCTCGCGGCGAAGTACGAGACGATCGACGCGCTCAACGACGCCTGGGGCACCGACTTCTGGTCGCAGCGCTACACGTCGTTCGAGCAGATCGTGCCGCCGCGCAAGGCGCCGTACAGCCGCAACCCGGCCGGAGAGCTCGACTTCAAACGCTTCACGAGCGACACCCTGCTCGAGCTCTTCCTCATGGAGAAGCGCATCATCCGTGCCGCGGGCGCCACCCAGCCGGTCACGACCAACTTCATGGGCGCCTTCCCGCCCGCGGACTACTGGCGCTGGGCCCGGGAGATGGACGTCATCACCGACGACAACTACCCCGACCCGAACGACCCCGAGTCGTTCCGCGCCTCGGCCTTCGCCCGCGACCTCATGCGCTCGCTCAAGCCGGAGACGCCGTGGATCCTCATGGAGCAGGCCACCAACGCCCTCAACTGGCGGCCGACCAACGCGCCCAAGGCACCCGGCCAGATGGCCGCGCTCAGTATGCAGGCGATCGCCCGCGGCGCCGACGGCATCATGTTCTTCCAGTGGCGGCAGTCCCGCGCGGGCAGCGAGAAGTTCCACTCCGCCATGCTCCCGCAGGCCGGGACCCGCACGCGCACCTGGCGCGAGGTCGTCGACTTCGGCGCCGAGCTCGCCGCACTGCCCGAGCTGCCGGTCGGAGCGCGCGACGCCCACGTCGCGATCGTGCTCGACTGGCAGAACTGGTGGGCGCTCGAGAACCCCGACCACCCCGCCGTGCTCGACTACCTCGCGCTCGTGCAGCGCTGGTACGCGGCGATCCACCGCCAGCACGTGCAGGTCGACATCGTGCAGCCGACGAGCGACCTCACCGGGTACGGGGTCGTCATCGCGCCCCAGCTCTACCTGTTGACCTCGGATGCCGCGGCCAACCTCATCGCGTTCGCCGAGTCGGGCGGCCACCTGCTGGTCACGGCCTTCAGCGACATCGTGGACGAGAACGATGCGTTCCGCGACGGCGGATACCTCACCCAGCTCGGGCGCACGCTCGGCATCTGGCTCGAGGACTTCGGCGCGCTCGTAGTTCCGGGCGGCGACGGCCCCGGCCAGAGTGCCGCCCCCTTCGACCTCGTCGGCACCACGGTCACCGGCACGCTGCTCGCCGAGGAGATCCACCTCGACGGCGCCGCCGCGCTCGGCCGCTTCGTCGGCGGGCGGCTCGACGGCCGGCCCGCGTTCACCGTCAACCCGGTCGGAGCGGGGCGGGCGTACTATCTCGCCACCATCCCCGACGACGAGGGCTGTGCGGCCGTCGCCGCGGCAATCTTCGCGGCAGCAGACATCCACCCCGTCGCTTTCGGCCTGCCCGACACGGTCGAGGCGATCCGACGCGGCGACGCGGTCACGCTCATCAACCACGGCACGCACACGGTGACACTGCCCGACGGTGCGACCCTCGAGCCGTTCGGCTACGTCATGCTGCGAGACGGCGAGTGACGGCGACCGCACGGATGCGCGGCGACGCGAGACGTCGCCTGCTCTTCATCGTGTCGCTCGGGGCGCTGCAGGCGATCTGGCCACTCACGATGGACCTGTACCTGCCGTCGTTCCCGCAGCTGCAGGACGAGCTCGGCACAACGCCCGCGCTGGTGCAGTTCACGCTGACCGGGGCGTTCATCGGCATGGCGCTGGGGCAGCTGGTGGCCGGCCCGATCTCCGACGCGGTGGGGCGCACCAGGCCGCTCGCGACCGCGCTCGTGATCTACGCGGTCGCGACCGTGTGGTGTGCGCTCGCGCCGTCGATCGAGCTGCTGATCGCGGGCCGGTTCGCGCAGGGTCTCGGCGCCGCCGGTTGCGCGGTGATCGGCATCGCGCTCGTGCGCGACACCGTCTCGGGCCCGGCCATGCTGCGGTTCATCGCCAACCTGTCGGTGATCAGCGGCTTCTTCGTGGTGCTCTCGCCGGCGCTCGGGGCGCAGCTGCTGACGGTGATCGACTGGCGCGGACTGTTCTGGGTGCTCGCCGCCTACGGCAGCCTGCTCGTGGTGCTGGCGTTCGCGGTGTTCCTGCGGGCGGAGACGAACCCGCCCGAGCGGCGTGCACTGCGGGAGGGGGCGACGGTGCGCGACGACTACCGGGTGCTGCTGGGGTCGCCGGTGTTCCGCGCGCTCGTGGTCGGCGGCGGGCTGATGTTCGCGGGCATGATGACCTACATGGCGTCGAGCGCGTTCCTGTTTCAGGACGTGTTCGGGCTCACACCTACCGAGTACGCGATCGCGTTCGGCGGGCACGGCGCGCTGATGATCGTGGGAGCCCAGGTGAGTGCGCGGCTGTCGCGCCGGTTCTCGCCGCGGCGCATCGTGCTCATCGGCATGACCTCGCTCGTGTCGGCCGCGGTCATCCTGCTGCTGAGCGTGCTGCTGGTGCCGCAGGCCGGGTTCCTCGGATTCCTGTTGCCGCTGCTGTTGTTCACCACGTCGTTCGGCCTGATCGGCCCGGCGGTGCAGGCGTTCGCCCTCGAACCGCACGCTTTGCGCGCCGGAACCGCGGCCTCCATGCTCGGCGCCTCGAACATGGTGTTCGCGGCCGTGGCCTCGCCGATCGCCGGGTTCTTCGGCGTGGCCACCCCGACCGCGACCGTCGTCGTGATGCTCGTGCTCGAGGCGGCGGCGTTCGCGACGTACGCGTGGGCGTTCCGCTCCCGCCGCGTACCAAATGCAGGAGATTTCGCCGGCGAGGGCCGCCCAGCCGCGTGAACGTGTGACTCGACCCGAAATCTCCTGCATTTGGTACATGGGTGCGAGGCTCACGGCAGGAGGATGACCTTGCCGTTGATCGTTCGCGACTCGGCGAGTTCCATCGCGGCGCTCGCCTCGCTCAGCGGGAAGGTGGCGGCGATGTTCGCCTTGATCGTGCCGTCGCCGAGCAGGGCGAACACGCGCCCGAGGTCTTTGCGCAGCCGGAGACGGAACGTCGTCGGGTGCACGCGATGCCCCGCCCAGAGGTCGTAGAACGAGGCACGGCGTCCGTTCGGCAGAAGGTTCCAGGCGGCCGTGCGCGCGAGGGCCTTCATAAAGGGCACCGCCAATGATCCGCTGAGGCCGCTCACGTCGGCGATGATCGAGTAGCGAACGAGCGATCCGCGACGGGCGAGCATCCGCCACGACGCCTTGACCATCTCGCCGCCGACGTTGTCGAAGACCGCGGCGACGCCACCCGGTGACAGCTCGAGCACGCGTTCGAGCAGCCGCGGGTCGTTGTAGTCGAGCGGCTCCACGCCGTGTGTGCGCAGAGCGTGGTGGTGCCGCGGCGACGCGGTGCCGATCACCCGAATGCCCTCGTGCCGCGCGAGCTGCACGAGGATGCCGCCGACCCCGCTGTTCGCGCCGTGCACGACCACGGTCTGGCCGGCATGCACGCGTGCCTTGCGGTGCAGCATCTGCCACGCGGTCAGGCCGTTGACGACCACCGTCTCGACGTCGGCGGGCGCGAGGCCGTCGGGCACGGGTACGGAATCGCGTGCCGCGACGATCGCGTGGCTGGCCCAGCCGCCGACCTTGGTGACGGATGCGACTCGCGTTCCCACGAGCGCAGAGTCGCGCTCGGAGCCGACGGCGAGCACGCGCCCGACGAGGTCGTATCCGGGTACGAAGGGGAAGGCGGGCTGGCCGAAGTACAGGCCACGTCGCATCGACTTCTCGGCGAACGAGATTCCGGTCGCCTCGACCGCGACGAGCAGCTGGCCCCGTCCGGGTGCGGGCAGCGGTCGTTCGCGCAGCAGCAGGCCGCTCGGTTCGACGAGACCGGGGAGTACGACCTCGAGTGCGGTAACGGTGTTCATCGTGTCATCCATTATTCTGTATGTGACTGGTCAGTCACTTATTTGGGCAAAATGAAAAGCGAGAGGGGTAGAGCCGATTCACGCCGGCTCGGCGTGCCGGATGCCGTCGCTCAGCGTGTGCGCCCAGGTGTCGTCGATCGGCGATAGTTCGGCCTGAACGATGAGGTGGCAGAGCTGGCCGTAGGCCATGAATCGCTGAACGCTCGAGGGGTCGGCGCCGGAGATCAGGGTGACGGCGTTGACGAGGTCGCGCAGTCCGCGCTGCACTGCCCCGCGGATCTCGGGAACATCGCACGCGCTCTGGGCATGCACCTGCAGCCGGATCAGGTTGCGGTCGCGGATGAGGTCGACGTAGGCGAGGGTCATCGCCTCGAGGATCTCGTCAGGGGTGGCGTCTCCCGCCGCCTCGCCGCTCTCGGTCATCGTGCCGATGACGCGGGCGTAGCACTGCTCGACGGCGGCGATGAAGAGGGCGAGCTTGCCCGGGAAGAGCCGGAAGACGTAGGCCGGAGAGACGCCCGCGGCCGTGGCCACCGCCGTAACCGGGGTGGCGTGGTATCCGGCGTCGGCGAACACGTCGACGGCGCGGTCGATGATCCGTGCGCGCTGGGCGTCGGCGGTGGAGCGGAGGCCGGAAGTCATGTAACTGATCAAACAGTCACAAGCGCCGGATGTCAAGCACGATCTCACTCGTGCTGGTTGAGTAGGTCGCCCAGCGACCGTGTCGAAACCCGGCAAGGTTTCGATACGGGCCGCAGGCGGCCCTACTCAACCGGCGGGAGTGTACAGCCGCGGCGGGAACGACGCCGCCACGAGCGACCGCAGCGACGCGCGCGAACCGGAGACGAGCCCGGCCGCCCGCGCCTGCACCAGTACGTTGCCGATCGCCGTCGCCTCGACCGGTCCGGCCTGCACGGGCAGGCCGCTGCGGTCGGCCACGAGCTGGCAGAGCAGCTCGTTCTGCGAGCCGCCGCCGACGATGTGGATGACCGACACGGTCTTGCCCGACAGCGAGGCCGCCGTGCGCACGGCCGAGACGAACGCCGCGGCCAGGCTCTCGACGATGCTGCGCACGAACTCGGCCTGGCTCGCCGGAACCGGGGCGCCGTTCTCGATGCACCACTCGGCGATCCGCGCCGGCATGTCGCCGGGGGCCAGGAACCGGGCGTCGTTCGCGTCGAAGACGGCGACCGGCGAGGTGACCGCCGCGGCCGCCGCGAGCAGCGCGGGCAGCGAGATCACGGCGCCGCCGCGCTCCCACTCGCGCACCGACTCGCTCAGCAGCCAGAGGCCCATCACGTTGTGCAGGTAGCGCACCGTTCCGTCGACGCCGCCCTCGTTGGTGAAGTTCGCGAGCCGCCCGGCCTCCGAGAGCTCCGGCGCCTCGAGCTCGACGCCGACGAGCCCCCAGGTGCCGCACGAGATGTAGGCGAAGTCGTCGGAGACGGCGGGCACGGCGAGAACCGCGGATGCCGTGTCGTGCGACCCGACGGCCGTCACGATGGCCTCGGGGTCGATTGCGGTCTCGCGCGCCACCTCCGGCAGCAGCGGACCGATGGCCGTGCCGGCGTCGACCAGCTCGGGAAACAGCGACCGCGGCAGTCGCAACCGCCGCAGCAGCTCGTCGTCCCACTCGCCGGACCGCACGTTCACGAGGCCCGTGGTCGAGGCGTTCGTGCGCTCGGCGACCCGGCGCCCGGTCAGCCAGTAGGCGAGCAGGTCGGGCACCAGCAGCATCGAGTCGGCGATGTCGAGCATTCCGGCGGTGCGGTCGGCCTCGAGTTGGTAGAGCGTGTTGAACGGGAGGTGCTGCAGCCCGTTCGCCGCGTACAGCTCCTCGGGTGACACGAGGCCGTGGACGGTCGAAACGGCCGCCTGGTTTCGGTCGTCCCGGTAGTGGTACGGAACCCCGAGCATCCGCCCGTTTCGAATCAGGGCATAGTCGACCGCCCACGAATCGATGCCGACGCTCGCGATCGCCGGATCCTCGCGCGCCGCCGCGCCGAGCCCGGCGACCACGCTGCGATACAGCTCGAGGATGTTCCAGTGCAGGCCGTCGGGCGTGCGCACCGGGGTGTTCGGGAAGCGCGCGACCGGGCGGATGCTCAACTCGTTCGCCGAGACGTGCCCGAGGATCACCCGCCCGCTCGTCGCGCCCAGGTCGACGGCGGCGACCGCGGCGGTCATCGCAGCGGCCCTGCTGGTTGAGTAGGTCGCGCAGCGACCGTATCGAAACCGCGCGAACGAAGGTTTCGATACGCGCCGCAGACGGCGCTACTCAACCGGCGTGTGTCTGTCATCGCAGGAAGGCCGCCGCGACACCCGCGTCGACCGGGATGTGCAGACCCGTGGTGTGGCTGAGGTCGCCGGTGCAGAGCACGAAGACCGCGTTCGCCACGTTCTCGGGCAGCACCTCGCGCTTGAGCAGCGTGCGCTGGGCGTAGTACTTGCCGAGGTCCTCCTCGTCGACGCCGTAGACCGCGGCGCGCTTGGCGCCCCAGCCCCCGGCGAAGATGCCGCTGCCGCACACCACCCCGTCGGGGTTGATGCCGTTGACCTTGACGCCGTACTCGCCCAGCTCGGCGGCCAGCAGTCGCACCTGATGCGCCTGGTCGGCCTTCGTCGCGGAGTACGCGATGTTGTTCGGGCCGGCGAACACCGAGTTCTTGCTCGAGATGTAGATGATGTCGCCGCCGAGCTTCTGGTCGATGAGAACCCGGGCCGCGGCACGCGAGACGAGGAACGAGCCTTTCGCCATCACGTCGTGCTGCAGATCCCAGTCGGCGACGGTGGTCTCGAGCAGCGACTTCGACAGTGAGAGCCCGGCGTTGTTCACCACGAGGTCGAGCCCGCCGAACGCGAGCAGCGCGGCGTCGACCGAGGCCTGCACGTCGACTTCGCTCGTGACGTTCGCCCGCACGCCGATCGCGACGTCGCTGTTTCCGATCTCGAGCGCGGCCGCCTGGGCCTTCTCGAGGTCGAGGTCGGCGATGACGACACAGGCGCCCTCGGCGGCGAGGCGGGTCGCGATGGCCTTGCCGATTCCGGATGCCGCACCGGTGACGAGAGCGATGCGCCCCGCGAGCGGTTTCGGTTTGGGCAGGCGCTGCAGTTTCGCTTCTTCGAGCGACCAGTATTCGATGCGGAACTTCTCCTCGTCGGAGATCGGCGCGTAGCGGGAGATCGCCTCGGCGCCGCGCATAACGTTGATCGCGTTGATGTAGAACTCGCCGGCGACGCGGGCGGTCTGCTTGTTCGCGCCGTAGCTGAACATGCCGACGCCCGGAATCAGGATGATGGCCGGGTCGGCGCCGCGGATGGACGGACTGCCCTCGACCGCATATGCGTCGTAGTACGCCTGGTACTCGGCGCGGTACTGCGCGTGCAGCTCGTCGAGACGCGCAATCGACTCCTCGATCGAGGCCGAGGCCGGCAGGTCGAGCACGAGCGGCCGCACCTTGGTGCGCAGGAAGTGGTCGGGGCAGCTCGTGCCGAGCGCGGCGAGGCGGGGGTGTTCGGCGAGTCCGAGGAAGTCGGTCACGACCTCGGCGTCGGTGAACGAGCCGACCTGCGGCTTGTCGGTCGAGGCGAGTCCGCGCAGGTGGGCGGCGAGGGCCGCCGCTTTGGCGAGACGCTCGGCCGAGGGCAGCGCGCCGTAGCCGGGCAGGTCTTCGCCGAACGGGTGCGACTTGCCGTTCTCGGCGATGTACGCCTCGGCGGTCGCGATGATCCAGAGCGAGTTGGCTTCCGCCTCGTCCGACGTGGAACCCCACGCCGTGATGCCGTGCCCGCCCAGGATCACGCCGACGGCGTCGGGGTTCGCCTCTTTGATCGCGGCGATGTCGAGCCCGAGCTGGAAGCCGGGGCGTCGCCAGTCGACCCACGCGACCTTGCCGCCGAACGCCTTCGCGGTCAGCTCCTCGCCGTCGGCCGCGGTGGCGAACGCGATGCCCGCGTCGGGGTGCAGATGGTCGACGTGCGCCGCGTCGACGAGCGCGTGCATCGCGGTGTCGATCGACGGAGCCGCGCCGCCCTTGCCGTGCAGTGTGTAGTCGAACGCCGCGACCATCTCGTCTTCGCGGTCCACGCCGGGGTAGACGTCTTTCAGCGCGCGCACACGGTCGAGCCGCAGCACCGCGAGGCCGGCCTCCTTCAGGGTGCCGAGGTCGCCGCCGGAGCCCTTGACCCAGAGCAGTTCGACCGGCTCGCCCGTGACGGGGTCGGTCTCGCTGCCCTTGGCGCTGGTGTTGCCGCCGGCGTAGTTGGTGACGCGTGGGTCGGAACCGAGGCGGTTCGACCGGGCGATGAGTTCTGCTGCTGCCGTGTTCGTCATGCTTATGCTCCCCAGCTTGCCTGTGCTCCGCCGACGCGCTCGGCGGCGATCTTTTCCTGGTTTCCGGATGCCGCGTAGGCGGTCATCGGGTCGGCGGGCAGTCCCCGTCCCGACCGCCATTCGGCGAGGTCGCCGCGCACGTCGGTGTAGAAGGCGTCCATGAGGATGCCGTTGGCGCCGAGCACGTCCCCCGCGTTCTGCGCGGCACTGAGGGCGTCGCCGTCGACGAGCAGCGCGCGCGCCGTCATCTCCTGCACGTTGAGCACCGAGCGGATCTGCCCCGGGATCTTGTCCTCGACGTTGTGGCACTGGTCGAGCATGAACGCGACGCCCGAGTCGGGGCCGTAGCCGCCCCCGCGGATGACCTCGTAGATGATGCGGAACAGCTGGAACGGGTCGGCCGCGCCCACGATGAGGTCGTCGTCGGCGTAGAACCGTGAGTTGAAGTCGAACGAGCCGAGCTTTCCGAGGCGCAGAAGTTGCGCCACGATGAACTCGATGTTGGTGCCGGGGGCGTGGTGGCCGGTGTCGAGGCAGACCAGCGCGCGCTCGCCGAGGGCCGAGACCTGGGCGTAGCTGGTTCCCCAGTCGGGAACGTCGGTGTGATAGAAAGCCGGCTCGAAGAACTTGTACTCGAGCACGAGACGCTGCTCGGCGCCGACGCGGGCGTAGATCTTGGCCAGCGAGTCGGCGAGGCGGTCTTGGCGGCCCCGGATGTCGCCCTGGCCCGGGTAGTTGGTGCCGTCGGCGAGCCAGATCTTGAGGTCTGTCGAGCCGGTCGCATCCATGATCTCGATGCACTCGAAGTGATGGTCGATGGCCTTCTGGCGGATCTTCGGGTCGACGTGCGTCAGCGAGCCGAACTTGTAGTCGTCGTCTTGGAAGGTGTTGCTGTTGACCGTGCCGAGCTGCATGCCGAGGCCGGCCGCGTAGTCGCGCAGCTCGCTGTAGTCGTCGACCTTGTCCCACGGGATGTGCAGCGCCACCTTGGGCGACAGGCCGGTGAACTCGTTCACCTTCGCGGCATCCGCGATCTTCTCCTGCGGGGTGCGTGGCGTGCCCGGAGTGCCGAACACCTTGAAGCGGGTGCCGGAGTTGCCGAACGCCCAGGACGGAAGCTCGATGACCTGGGTCTCGAGCGCGGCGGAGATGTCGCTGAATTGCACCATTGGAATTCTTTCGGTCGTGTCGAGCAGTGGTTGAATCGTTTCAATAAGCGTAGCGGGTGCCGCGCGATTTCGAAAGCTACAGCGCCGAAATCTGGTCGTCGAGGTTGAATACCTCGGTGAGGTAGGAGAAGGCCTGGTCGGCGGGCAGGTCGATTCCGACGAAGTGGTCGGCCATAGCCGCCTGCCAGCGCGCGTTGACCTCGGTCGCGGCCATGCCGTCGAGCGAGGCCTGCAGATTCTCGGTCTCGAAGTAGCCGATGAGCAGGCCGTCGGGCCGCAGGAAGAGGGAGTAGTTGTTCCACCCCGTCGACTTCAGGGCCCGCAGCATGTCGGGCCATACCGCGGCGTGCGCGGCCCGGTAGGCGTCGAGGTGGTCGGGCTTGACCCGCAGTTCGAAGCAGACGCGTTGCATGGGGGCCTTTCGTTGTGTGGTGCGCCTGCGAGGGACGGCCCATCGAGAACCCTCCCTCGCAGGCTCGGTCGGCGCTGGGGTCGCACAAACGCTGGCGCGTTTGCCCAAGCTCCACCGCGCTACTCAACCAGCGGAATGGAGGGTTAGAAGTCGAACTCGGCGATGTTCTCCGCGTCGAAGGTGTACGGGTCGCCGAGCAGCACCACGCCGTCTTCACCCACCTCGTAGTCGCCGAGCTCGCCCGCCTCGAACGAGTCGCCCTCTTCGCCGGTGATCTCGCCCTCGATGAGCGCCTTCGCCGCGTACGCCGCGAGGTAGCCGAGGTCGGCCGGGTTCCACAGCGCGAACGCGGTGACGGTGCCGTCTTCGACGTAGTCGCGCATCTGGTTCGGGGTGCCGAGGCCGGTCAGGGCGACCTGGCCCTTGAACTCCGAGGTCTGCAGGTAGCGCGCGGCCGCCGCGATGCCCACGGTGGTCGGCGAGACGATGCCCTTGAGGTTCGGGTGCGTCTGCAGCAGGGCGGCGGTCTTGTCGAAGCTCGTCTGGTCGTCGTCGTCGCCGTAGACGGTGTCGACGAGCTCGATGTTCGGGTGGTTGGCCTCGAGGTCGCTCTTCATCAGCTCGATCCACTCGTTCTGGTTCGTCGCGTTGGCGGTGGCCGACAGGATGGCGATCTCGCCCTCGTCACCGATCTGCTCGGCGATCAGGTCGACCTGTACCTTTGCGATTCCCTCGGCGGTGGCCTGGTTGATGAAGATGTCGCGGCACTCCGGGTTGGTGTCGGAGTCGAAGGTGACGACCTTGACGCCGGCGTCGCGCGCCTCGTTCAGCGCGTCGCAGATGGCCTTCGGGTCGTTCGCCGAGATCGCGATTCCGCCGACGCCCTGCTGGGTGAGCGTGTTGATGTAGCTGACCTGAGCGTCGGGGCTGGCCTCGGCCGGTCCGACCTCGGCGTAGGTTCCGCCGAACTCCTCGATGGCCGTCTCGCCGCCCGAGTCGGAGGTGTCGAAGTAGGCGTTGCCGAGGTTCTTCGGCAGGAAGGTGATGGCGAGGTTGCCCGAGTCTCCACCCGAGCCGCCACCATCGCCGCCGTCGTCAGTCGCGGCACAACCGGTGGCTACGAGTGCGACGGTCACCGCGAGTGCGGCGAATGCGCCCGCGCGGCCCGTCTTGTTCTGAAACAACATCTTTGTTCTCCCTTGAATGTGTGGTGGTGGGTGATGCGATTGCTAGCTGGTTTTCTTGGGTTCGCCCGGCCTGGTGCGTTTGGCGCGCACCCAGTTCAGGACGCTTGTGGACACCACCGAGGCGACGAGCAGCACCCCGGTGATGATGTTGATGACATCGGATGTCACGTTGGCGAGTCTCAGCGCGCTGCCCAGCACGCCGATGAGCAGCACGCCGGCGATGACGCCGTGCAGCGCGCCGCGCCCGCCGAAGATCGACACCCCGCCGAGCAGCACGGCCGCGATCACCGACAGCTCGAGGCCCGTGGCGTTGTCGCCGCGCGCGCTGCCGAACCGCAGCGTGTAGTAGATGCCGGCGAGGGCCGAGATCGTGCCGGTGAGCACGAACAGGATGAACTTCGTGCGTTCCACGTG
>NZ_JBKKAD010000102.1:0-3112 GCF_046714715.1 Conyzicola sp.
CACCAGCGGACAAGAGAGAGCCGACGCCCTTGCCCCCTGGCTCAACTACTACAACACTGAACGCATCCACACCGGCATCGGAACCGCCCCCATCAACCGGGTGTCACCAATGTGATGGCCGAGTACAGCTAGGGGAGCGCGGCCCGCGCTGGTGGGATCAGGCCGAGGCTGACCGACTGGCGCAGGCCCAGACGGCCCTTCGTGATCTCGACGCCCTCGACGCGCCAGCTGGTTGAGTAGCGCCCTCCGCACTCCAGCTGGTTGAGTAGCGCCCTCTGGGGCGCGTATCGAAACCCCGACGTCAGTGGGCGAAGTTGCCGCGGTAGTACTCGTACACCCAGCCGACGAGGGAGATCACGAGCAGGCCCGCTCCGATGAACGCGATCCAGAACCCGACCGCCACGCCGAGGAACACGAGCGCGAGAGCGGCCGCGAGGGTGACCGGCCACCAGCTCCACGGGCTGAAGAAGCCCTGCTCGGCGTCGCCGTCGTCGATGTTCGCGTCGAGACGGTCTTCGGGCAGTACGCCGCCCTGGGTGCTGTGCAGACGTCCGACGTAGAAGGCGATGAGCGCCGAGGCCGCGCCGGCGAGCAGCAGGCCGATGGAGCCGGTGTACTCGATGACCCCGCCGGTCTTGCCGCCGGCGCCGGGGTCTTGGGCGAGGTCCTGCGCGCCGTAGAGCAGGGTCCAGACGGTGTAGACGACCGCGAGCAGAACGAAGAACACGGACAGAATCCAGAACAGCTTGGCGTTGACGCCCATAAGAACCCCTCAGGTGAGTGCGGCTCTTATTCAATGCAGGGGCATCTATTGCGGCAAGGCATTGACAAGCCGACCGCCCGCGGGAGGTCGGACGCCGCCCTGGGGGATCAGGCCGCCAAGCGGAACACGTTCGAGCCGATCGAGCGCGCGGGCGCCGACGTCTCGTTCAATCGACTCGCTACACCGATCGTGAGATCGAGCAGCGTGGTGTCGAGGGCCGCTCCGATGGCGGCGAGGATCTCGCTCGACGCCTCCTTGTAGCCGCGCTCGAGCTCGGACAGGTACTGCGGCGACACCCGCGCCTTGCTCGCGACGCCGCGCAACGTCTCGCCGCGGGCGAGACGGATCTCGCGCAGCTGCTCGCCCAGCAGTTCCCGCCAGAGGGGCTCGCGCACCTCCCGCCGCAACGGTTCACGGCCGGTCTGCGCGATTCGACGCTCGTGTCTCATGCGCCCAGTCAACAGGTACCGGGGTCAGGGATGCATCGGGTTCCGCTCACAGCAGACGATCGGATCATCCGCGCTGCGCGAGCATACGCACCTGGTCAGCGACCAGGTCGGGACGGGTGATGAACGGATGATGCCCGGTGGCAAGTTCCACGGAGCGGGTTGCACGGCTCGCGTGGAACCGCTGCAGCTCGAGCGAGGTGCTGCGGTCGTCGGCGCACACGAGGTACGTCGAATCGACGCCCCGCCAGCCGGCGGCGGTGGTCGGGGTCGTAAACGCGCTGGCCGCCTGTGCCGTCACCCGCTGCCAGGCCTGACGCTGGGTCGTGTCATCCGCGTCCTGAAGGAACCGCGCCCCGAACGATGCCGCGTCGTAGCCGGACACGCCGAGCGTTCCGTCACCGTTGTCGGCGATGGCGACCGGGTCGGTCTCGCCGCTCATGATTGCGCCCTGCGACTGCCCGACGTCGGGGAGGTACGACGACACGTAGAGCAGGTGCGCGACCGCCGGATGGCTGCCGGCCTCGGCGATCACCGTGCCGCCGTAGGAATGGCCGACGACGATCGCGGAGTCCACCTCGTCGAGTTCGCGGCGGAGTGCGGCGGCGTCGGCGGCCAGTCCGCCCGCGACCGCGTCGGGCGTGGTCTCACCGCACGACGGCAGGGCGACGGCGCGGCTGCGAATGCCGGCACTCTGCTCGAGCAGTTCGCCCGTGCGCTGCCACCACCACGCGCCGTCACGCACCAGGGCGCCGTGCACGAAGATCAGTTCCATGGCTCGATCGTAGGGTCGCCCGCCCGTAGTGCGCGGCCGTATCCGCTCAGGGCAGCGGCCCGTCGCTGAACGGGAGTTGAAACCTCGGTTGCGAGCCCGTTTCGCCACGTTTCCCGGGACTAATCTGAAATCGCTCCCATCTCGACCGGGAGCACACCACTCACACGCGGTCGTCCCCGCACGACTGGGGTTCGACACGAACAATGGAGGTCTGTCATGGCGTTTGTGACCACAGAAGATGGCACAGAGATCTACTACAAGGACTGGGGCAACAAGGATGCCCAGCCCATCGTCTTCCATCACGGATGGCCGCTGTCCAGCGATGACTGGGATGCGCAGATGCTCTTCTTCCACTCGAAGGGCTTCCGCGTCGTCGCGAGCGATCGCCGCGGTCACGGCAGGTCGACCGACATCGGAACCGGGCACGACATGGACCACTACGCCAGCGACGTCTCGGCCGTTGTCGAGCATCTGGACCTGAAGAACGCCATCCACATCGGTCACTCCACCGGTGGCGGCCAGGTCGCCCGCTACGTCGCGAAGTTCGGTGAGCCCCAGGGCCGCGTGGCCAAGGCCGTGCTCGTCGCCGCGGTGCCCCCGCTGATGGTGCAGACAGAGGCGAACCCCGACGGAACACCGATCTCGGTCTTCGACGGGTTCCGCGAAGCCCTGGCCGGCAACCGGGCCGAGTTCTTCGAAATCGTGGCATCCGGCCCCTTCTACGGATTCAACCGCGACGGCGCCACCGTCTCCCAGCCGGTGGTCGACAACTGGTGGAGGCAGGGCATGACGGGCAGCGCTCTGGCCCACTACGAGGGAATCAAGGCGTTCTCGGAGACGGACCAGACGGAAGACCTCAAGTCGATCTCCGTTCCGGTTCTGGTACTGCAGGGCGACGACGACCAGGTCGTACCCTACAAGGATGCCGCGCTGAAGCAGGCCGAACTTCTCAGCAATGCCACCCTCAAGATCTACGAGGGCTACCCGCACGGCATGCTGACCACGCACGCCGACGTTCTGAACGCCGACATCCTGGCCTTCATCCAGCAGTAGCCGGTCAGCCTTCACAGAAGACGGCGCACCCCCGGCTACCGCGGGGTGCGCCGTTAGCGCGCTGGCGGCGCGGAG
>NZ_JBKKAD010000103.1:0-15340 GCF_046714715.1 Conyzicola sp.
GACCGTGAACCGACGCCTGACGCCGGGCACTCCGGCAGAGAAGGAATGAACCAATGGAGATCCTCCCCACCACCCCGAGTGTGAAGAACCCGCCCGAACAGTTCGTCGGCGATGTATGGGTCGACCCCATCGCCACCCCGCAGAACGATGACCAGCGTGCAACAGCGGTCACCGTCCGCCTCGCACCAGGCGCCCGCACCGCTTGGCATTCCCACGCGCGCGGGCAGTTCCTCCGCGTCACCGCGGGCGTGGCCCGTTTCGGCGGCCGAGACGGCACCCTCATCGAGGTCCTCGCCGGGCAGACGCTGTACACGCCGCCCGACGAGGAACACTTCCACGCCGCCGCGAACGGCTACTTCATGGAGCACATCGCCATCCTGGAATCCGCCGACGATCCCTCGACCACCACTACCTGGCTCGAACATGTCTCCGTCGAAGACCTCGACAGGGACCCCACAGTGGTCTGAACTCTACGCCTCGAGGGGCGGTGTGGTGCAAGGTCAACGGATCGACTGCCCTAGCCACCCGACTTGTCGACGGTCTGTCGGCGGTGAATCCGTTCCAGCAGCGCGCCAACTGGGGATCGGTCGGCGACCGGATGAACGTCACCGCCGCCGAGGCGTTCTTCGGAGGCCCGGCCGGCCCGAATCAAGGCAGCCCCCGCGGCCTGCTCGACATCCCGGGCTGGGAGCTCATGCAGCCGGAGCGGCCGCACAGGCCGTCCAGGTCAGTGCCTACCCCGACGCCTACGAGAAGTGGCTGCCGCCGCGCAAGCCGTCCCGTAGGTCCAGAGATGCGCACGTCGATGACGGGCTCACGTCCGCGCACCCGTCTCCTGCAGGCCGACGGTTCTGGTACAGTTGCACCAAATAACTTGTACACCTGCATTAGAAACGAGAATTTTCGTGAATCAGCGCAATCCGGTCGGCGCTCCGGTCGTCATTGCGATCGGAGGCCTGGCGGTCCTTGGCCCGTTCGCCATTGACATGTTCCTTCCGTCGTTGCCCCAGATGGCGGGCGACCTCGGTGTCACGGCCGCCGCGGTGCAGTTGACTCTTACCGTCTACCTCGTCGCACTTGGCGCAGGCCAGCTCGTCGCCGGTCCGATGGCCGACTCATTCGGTCGCCGCAGGCCCCTGCTTTTCGGCCTCGGCGCATTTATAGTCGGTGGCATCATCTGTGCCATTGCCCCCTCGCTTCCTGTTCTTCTGGCCGGCCGCGTGCTGCAGGGTCTCGGCGCCGCGCTCGCCCTGGTCGTCGCCAACGCCAGCGTCCGCGACCGCACCTCCGGCGCGGAGGCCTCTCGGTTATTCGCTGTCATCATGACCATCGGTGGCCTCGGCCCTGTTGTTGCTCCCGCTATGGGTGGGATCGTCGACGTCCTCGCGGGCTGGCGCGGGGTGCTCACGCTTATGACGCTCATCGGTGTGGTTGCCGGTGTTCTTGCTCTCGTGGCGCTGAAAGAATCGCTCCCCGTTGAGCGTCGCATTCCGTTTCGGCCCGCAGCGATCGGCCGCAGCGCCCGAGACATCCTTCGCTCGCCCGCGTTCCTCGTGCCGGCACTCGCTTTGGCGACCGCGTTTATGTTCCTGTTCGTCTACATTGGCGGCGCCTCGTTCGTGTACCAAGATGTTTTTGGCCTCGACCCCGCTACGTTCGGGCTGATCTTCGGGCTTACCGGCGTCGCCGTTGTTGTCGGCGCAGTCGGGAGTGGAGTGTGGATGCGCTCCGCTGCCCCAGGGCGGGTAGCGGTAATCAGCTCAATCGTCATGCTCGTCGGGGTGATCCTCGCTGGCACACTCGTCGGGACCGGTGCGGGCCTCACCGGAGCAGTGATCGGCATGGGAGTGGCACTGCTCGGACTCGGCGCTGCTGAACCGGCATTGATGACAATGGTGATGGGCAGCGGTGATCACGGCCTCGGCATGCGGGCTGCTGTGCTGGGCGCCCTGCAATACCTTCTCGCCGCATCGGCGACACCCCTCGTGGGAACCCTGCTCGGACCGGACCCTACCCCATGGCTCATCGCCATGACCGGCACCGCCCTCCTCGCACCCGCGATTCTCCTCTTCGCCGCGCTGCGCACCCGCCACGCTGTCGGCAAGCAGGACGCCGTCGAGGCGAGCGACTAGCCTGTTGCGGTGACAGCACGCACCTCGAAACAGGACCGCGGCATCGAACGCCAGCGGGCCATCCTCGATGCCGCGGTCTCAATCCTCCTCACCGGCCGGATGAGTGCGGTCACCCACCGCAGCGTCGCTGACAAGGCCGGGGTGCCTCCGGCCGCGATCCGCTACTACTACTCGACCCGCGAAGACTTGCTCTCCGCCGCGCTCGACACGATCGAATCGGCCCGCCACTTTGCAGCCCAGAACGCTGCGTCTCCCTCCGGACAGGCCACCATCGACAGCACCGTCACCCGGCTGCTCCACACCTACCTGGGTAGCACGCTCGACGACGTCACCATTGCGGCGACTATCGGATGGATCGCTGACGCCCCCCGCGAAAGCGATCGATTGGCCGCCGAACTGGCAGAGGTATGGAAAGACATCGAATCTGACGTCGCTCATACACTCATCGCCTGCGGTTACTCGGCCAGCTGGGCGGGCCTTTGCGCGCACATCATCGACGGGTCCATTCTGGCTGCGGTTGCCGGAGGGCGGGAAAACCTCGCGAACTACGCGTCCGCCCCTCTCCATGAGTTCCTCAAACTCGCCAAGACGAATGCGCAAGATTAGAACATTTCATCGCAAACGTTTGATCAGCAGCCTCGGTTGCGATGATGCCGGTTTGGACCGCCCGGTGACTTTACCCGCTCGGGTGCTCTAAAAGAAACGTGCTTCGATGTGAAGATCCAACTTGCTACGAACATGTCCCTGGCCATTCATCTTCGTTATTTGTCAGGGGACAGATCATCGGGAACTCGGGGGTCTCGGCGATTGATTGCATGCCCACATCAACGAGATAGTGACAGCTAACGTGTCCAGATCCATCCTGGTCCCCCAGCGACTACTGCTCTTGCGCTATTTGTTGTCTGATTGTGCGCCCGGGAAGGACTGATCGCGCGTCGTCGGCCAAAGCCCGCTTGTGTCGCGTCTGCGGAAGGGGCAGGGGCCCGAATGTGCGAACACTGCCCCGCTCAGATAGCCGCTGCGACCCCGTCGGCGCCGTTCAGCGTCGGGTAGTCGAGGTATCCCTCGTCTCCCCCGCCGTAGAACGTCGCGCGGACGGGTTCGTTAAGAGGTTCTGCTCCGCCTAAGTGAGCGCGTCTAACTGGGAGGGTCAAATAAGGCCTCTCACGCAACTTATTATTGTGCTACTGGTCGTAACGCGGATTCATTGCGTTAAACACACGAAACCTGCGCGAAACGCTCCAACCATAAAGTTCGAAGTGCGCGCGTCATCGTGCGCGGTCCCACCTCGATTCCTCACCCGGCACGCACGCATTGATTCGCCATGCGGATCGGGCGAGCCTTCTTCAAAGGATTGCCAGTGTCTGTAAGCAAGAAAAGGAAGAGCCCGCGGGTTCGCCGGTTGCCGTCCGTCGTAGCAGCCGCGGCCGCGTTGACGGTAGGCGTCAGCGGACTCGGTGCCACGGGCGCCGTCGCGATCACCACGGTGAGCGGAATCGCGCAGGGGCAGACGTGGACGGTGCAGGACGCGGCGATGCCGGGTCTCGACACCGGCAGTGTGCGCAACACCTCCGGAGGTGCCCTCTCCGGCTTCGGCGGCATCCGCCTCGATGTGGACGGAAGCACCAATCGCCTCAACGGCATTTTGATGCGCGGTTTCGGCATCAATTACGACGGAGACAGCAGCTACTCAAGCGCGAACGCCGTCAACCTCGACGGCATCGATGTCACCCGCGACTTGACGATCAACAAGGCGGGCAGCTACGGCCGCTTCTTCGACACCTTCACCAACACCACCCGCACGCCGCAGACGGTCAGTATCGCCTTCGGCGGATCGCTCGGCGTCACCTCGGCAACGGTCCAGCCCACCATCGCCGGAACCGGCAACGGCGACACCGCCATCTCGAACGCCGACGGTTGGGCGTCGTGGTCGACGCCCGCGACCTCCGCCACCGCGGCTCTGCCCCTCGGCGCCAGCACGAACGGCCCGTCGGCCACGGTCTTCGGAACCCCCGGATACGCGGCCAGCCTCGACCGCATGGGCGACTTCCAGCAGGGCCCGTTCGACGTGCCACTGGCTGCGGCCGGCGACGACTCGAACCACCCCGGCTTCGTCAACGAGGTCACGATCGCTCCGGGAGAGACCGTTTCGTTCGCCCACTTCGTGGTGACCGGGATCTCCGAGCGTGACCTCGCAGCCGGTTCGCAGGTGCAGGCCGTGCAGGCCACTGCGGCGACCCTGACGACAACGCCCGACTTCTCCGGGCTGTCGACTCCGGAAATCTGCTCGGTCGCGAACTTCGACCTGACCAGTCTCACGACGGCGGGGTTCAGCGCCGCCGCCTGCGACGCGCTTCCGCCCGTCGTCCCGCCCGTGACCCCCGGAACAGGCTCCACCCCTGCAGCGCTTCCCGAGACCTCGTCGCCGTACAACGTCATCGGAAAGACGATCACCCAGCAGCGTGCAGACATCGCCGCTGGCCTGACCAACTCGCAGCAGATCGTCCGCGCGTACCTCGACCGCATCGCCGCCTACGACCAGGGCCCGCAGGGCCTGCACTCGGTTCTCGCCGTCGCACCCGACGCGATGGAGCAGGCCGCGGCCGCAGACACCGCTCGCCTCGCGGGCGACACCCGTCCGCTGCTCGGCGTGCCGATCATGGTGAAGGACATCATCGACACCAAGGACATGCCCACCACGGGCGGCTCGCTGCTCTTCGACGGCTACGTGCCCACGAAGGACTCGTGGCAGGTGGCCAAGCTGCGTGAGGCCGGAGCAATCATCCTCGGCAAGGCCAACCTCTCGAAGTTCGCGAACAGCGGCCACTACAGCGAAAGCGACTACGGCCAGGTCTGGAACGCCTTCGATCAGTCGAAGAGCCCCATCGGATCCAGCGGTGGATCCGCAGTGGCAACTGCATCGAGCTTCGCCGCCGCATCCATGGGATCACAGACCGGAGACTCCCTCTGGGGGCCATCGGGTGCAGCGAGCCTCACCAGCCTCCGCGGCACCGACGGCATGCAGAGCAGCCAAGGCACCATGCCGCTGACTATCGTGCAGGACTACGTGGGCTTCATCTCGCAGTCCCCGGCCGACCAGGCACTGCTGCTGAACGCCACCGCACGTGAAGACAACCCGAACGACACACTGGACGACGTTTCCAACGGCCGCCGACCTGCAGACTGGACCACCGAGCTCACCGACAGCGCCCTTCAAGGCGCACGCATCGGCGTCCCAGCATCAGCGTTCGACGACCCGTTCCAGACGACCGTCACCTCGGATGCGCTGCGCGCCCAGTTCGCCCGGTTCGAGGCTGCCGGTGCCACGATCATCCCGATCACGGATGCTCCCGCCGCACCCACTCGCACCCGTGACGGTGGAGACACCAGCGGCTGGGCGGAGTGGGTCGCCGATCACCCCGACAACCCCTACGAGACCGCGAGCCAGATCAACTCCCGCTCCACCACTGGCCTGACCCCGGTGCAGCTCGCTGCATTCGAGTTCGACCGCGCCGCGTACCGCGAGGTTCTCGCCGGCTGGATGGACCAGCAGGGTGTGGATGTGCTTCTCTACCCCGCGCAGCTCAGCGACGTGCACCTGAACGACTCGAACGCGAACAGCTTCGGCCGCCGCGACCCGCAGTCGTCCGCATCCGGAGTACCTACGGTCATGTTCCCGGCCGGCACAAACGCCAACGGATCGCCGATCGGCTTCCAGCTGCAGGGCAAGGCGTTCCAGGACGCCGAGCTGCTCGGCATGGCGTACGCATTCGAAACCTCCGCGAACCTCGGACGTGTGCTCCCGACGATCACGCCGGCTCTGGTGTTCGACGCAAGCGCGCTCCCCGGCGTTGTGATTCCGCCGACGGCACTTCCCGCCCCGGGGGCTCCGATCGATCCGCTGCCCGCCGACACCGCCGGACTCGAGCCGGCCGCTGTCGCGCCGCGTCCGGGAACCCGCTTCCCGATCATCGCCGGCTAGCCCGACCCGTAATTGCGTGGGCCGGACACATCGAGTGTCCGGCCCACGCACCACCCGGAATCTCTAAGGACCACCATGACTGTCGCTGTACACGACGACGACCAGCCGCCCCGCGGCCCGGAACGTCGCACCCGCAACCGCCTCTTAGCAGTCAGCGTCGCCATCGCCGCGGTGGCGGCCACCGCGATCATCGTCGCGACAACCGCTACCGCACCGGCCGAGAGAGTTCCCGCCGTCGCCGCGGCCAGCACCTCCACAGCCGAGCCCGCAGAGACGGGTGCACCCACCGTTCCGGCGATCAGCGCGGACGAGCTCGCCGCCCTGCCGCAGGCTGTCTACAACGCCGTAATTCCCGGCCTGCTGCCGTACTCGGGAATCGATGCCTCGGCCATCACCCATTCGTACACGGCGCAATCGGATGTCCCCCTGTACGGCGACGACCGCGGCGTCGCCGTCGCGAAGATCCCAGCCCGCAACTTCCTCGACGAGCCCACCGTCATCGTTCCCGTCAAGGTGACCGGCGACTGGGCCTTTGTGCTGACCCCGTCGCGCCAAGCGACCCCGTCGTCAGTCGGCGGCAACGCGCCGGCCCAGACCGCCGGCTGGGTTCCACTCGCGTCGTTGACACAGAACCAGGTGCTGGACTCGACGGTGACGATCTCGGCGTCCGCGCAGACGCTCACCATCGTCGGCGCCGGGGGCGCCACCGAATTCGCCATCGGAGTCGGAAGCGACCAGACTCCCACACCCACCGGAACCACCGGATACCTCCAGGCCCGTTACGACGACCCGACCCAGGCCGATTACACGATCCAGCTCACCAGCCTGCACTCCAGCGCCGCCGACGAACCATTCGGCGGCACCGACGGCGGCCTCATCGGTATCCACTACAACACCACGAACACGGGCGAAGTCTCACACGGGTGTATCCGGCTGACCTACGCAGCCCTGTCGGCCGTCAATGCGCTGCCGTTGGGCACGCCGATAGTTATCACCGACTAGTCGCCTGTCGGCCTCCGGAACGGCAAGCAGGCAGGAGCCAAGGGCGGCCGCCCAAACGGCCACTCGATTCTGGGTTTCTGCTCGGCGGCGGCAAGACGGCCGAGCGTCGCCCGCTGCCTCGGCGTGCGCATATATCGAAGGCTGTCGAGGCTTCGGACCCGTCGCGTGCAGCAGACCCGCCTGATGGTTCCGGACAAGAAGTGGTTGCAAAGGCGAGGAGGGCGGGGGTCGTGTCGGATCCTCGCCCTCCTCGTCGTGTTGCGTGCTACTCGCGGAGCAGCGACTTCTCCTCATCCGGTTCGACCGCGAGGTCCTTCAACGCCCGACGCTCCTGCACGTCAGAGCCGGGAGGGGTGCCGCCCAGTTCGACCGTGATCGCATCGATACTGCGCACGAGCGCTGCTGTCGCGGCTTCGTCGTCCACGCGACGGTCCACCTGGTTGCGGAAACGCTCGAGTTGCACCAGCGCGGCGGTGTCGTTGCCTCGCGCCTCCGCGGCACGCACGCGGAACAGGATGTTGCGGAGCTGAACGACGTCACGGTCGTCGACGACGTCCGAGTCCTCGAACAGACGCAGCATGAGATCGACGTCTCGCAGCGAGGTTTTCAGCGCGAACCGGAACGTCTCCGTGGTGACGTTTCCCGCAGCGTCCGTGGCTGTTACGACCAGCTCGTGCAATCCGAGGTCGAGGCGCCACAGGTCGAGCGGAACGGACAGGTCGATCGGCCCCCCGTCGAGGGTCGCCTCCACCGTGGCCGTCGGGTCGTCGATTGTGAAGCCCCAGTCGATAGTCCCGCCGACCCCGTAGACGCCGCCGTCGTTCAGGCCCGGCAGCTCGAAGGTCGGCGCGGTCGTGTCCACCGGGCCGGACGTCGCGCTCATGGCGAGATCGCTGTTCTCCGCGCAGGTCCCGCCGGGCAGGGTCACCGATCCTTCGAGACGGATGTCACGCGAGGACGCACCGACAGTGAGGTCAACCTCGCCGGCAGGGCTGACCCAGCGCGACTCGTCGACGTCCCAGTAGGCGAGCGACTTGCAGGCGAGTTGTACGTTCACTCGCGTGCTCTCTCCCGGCTGCAGGTCGATCCTCCCGAAGCCCGCGAGCTGCTGGACCGGAGTCGGCACGCTGGTCGGCAATGTCCCGGCGTAGACCTGAGCCACCTCGGAGCCGGCGCGGTCGCCGGAATTCGTCAGCGTGAAGCTGACATTGACAGTTTCGTCGTCCACGGCGGCCTCCATGTCCGCGTATCCGTACGACGTGTACGACAATCCGTGACCGAACGGGAACAGAGGCTCGGCGCCGGCCGCCGCGTATCCGCGGTAGCCCACGTTGACTCCCTCGCTCAGGACTATGTCCGGCTCTTCCGAGTTCAGCACCGACGGCTCGATTCCGAGCACCTCGGTGGGCTGGGTCTCCGTCGCCGGGTAGGTGATCGGAAGCTTGCCGGAAGGGTTGACCCGGCCGAACAGGATGTCGGCGATCGCATTGCCCTGCTCCTGACCGCTGTAATAGGCCTGAACGACGCCCCGTACCTTGTCAAGCCACGGCATCAGGATCGGGCCGCCCGACTGCAGCACCACGACAGTGTTCGGGTTCGCGTCCGCGACCGCGTTGATGAGCTCGTCCTGTTGGGTCGCCAGGTCGAGTTCGGCACGGTCGCGTGCCTCCGTCTCGTAGAGTCCGGCGACCACGACGGCGACGGCGGAGTTCCGAGCCAGTTCGACCGCTGCCTGGATGTCAGGATCGAGGGTCCCCGCAGGCGGCACCCAGCCCATGCGCACCATGCCCGGGTCGAGCCCGTCACGCGGGTTCGTAGCGCCGTAGTCCAGCCTGAAAGAATACGACTCGCCCGCCTCGAGCTGCAGCGGCTCCGACACGTAATCGTCCGGGGAGACCTGGTCTACGAACGACACGATCTCCTCATCCTCGAACGTCAGCCAGCCGCTTCCGAAGCCCGACAACGACAACCGGTACTCGCCGGTCGTCGGCGCGGTGATCTCGCCACTGAAGCTCACCGACTGCGCCCCTGCGGGCGGCGGCACTACTTCGGGGTGCGCGGCGAAGAAGGCGATCGGCCCGGTATCGAAACCAGGGCGCAGGTCCGAGCGCACCGCGAGGTTCGGCTCCTGGAAAGTGGGGTTGTTCCAATACACGCCCTGAACGCCTTGAGTTCCCGAGCCGTCGGGGAGTGAGAGGACCGACGACGGGATGGCGTCGGGTCCCGGTGCCAGGTCGTAGGCGTGCGGGGCGTCTGCCCCACGGGCGTACGTAACGGAGGCTCCTGCGGGGGCACCATTCTGAATCCCTTGGAGGGGGGTGACGTCGTAAGTGGTGTTGGTCGCGGCTCCCGCACAGCACTGCTGTGCCGCCCACGTCGCGCCTTCACCGATGACCGCGATCGATCCGTTGGTCTGCGCGTCGCCCAGAGGAAGAGCGCCGTCGTTCTTCAACAGCGTGATCGCCTCCGACGCACCCTGACGGGAGAGCGCGCCGTGCTCCTCGACCGGGACATCCTGCGGCGTCTCGGGCAGCGGGTTGTCGAAGACGCCGAACTCGAAGTAGGTGCGGAGGATCTGCAGCACGCGCTCATCGACCTGCGCTTCGGTGATCCGGCCGGCGTTCACCGCCTCCACGATCTTTACCCCTCGCGGGCCGAAGGCTACCTCAAGGCCCGTTTCCATATTCGTTCCGCCCTCGATCGTGGTCTCGGTGCGGGGACGGGACGCTCCGTAGTCGGTGAGGACGAAGCCTTCGAACCCGAGCTGCGACCGCAGGATCTCATTCAGAAGATGACTGTTCTCGCAGGCGTTCACGCCGTTGATCTCGTTGTACGAGCACATGACAGAGGCGAGACCCTGGCTGACCGGGGAAGCCCACGGCCGGGTGTACATCTCCTGAAGCGTCCGCTCGTCGACGATCATGTTCGAGTTGTCGTCGTCGCTCGACCCGGCCATGTTCGCGCGCGTCCGGTTCGTCTCGTCCGAGTACACGTTGTAATGCTTCAGGTTCACGATCATGTCGTTCTCAGCCTGCGCGCCCTCGACGAACGACGCGCCGAGGCGTCCGGACAGAAGAGGGTCCTCGCCGAAAGACTCTCCGACGCGAGACCACCAGGGGTTCCGCGGGAGGTCCACATTCGGGCCGAGAACGGTGTTGTACTGCTTGAGGCGGGCTTCTTCGCGGACAGCCGCGCCGACCTGCACTTCGAGCCCGAGGTCCCAGCTCGCGGCCGCGGAGAGGCCCATGGGGAATCCAGTCGTCGGATCCAGCGCCCGGCGTACCGACGGTCCGATGTCGACCATCCGCAGCTGGGGAATACCCACTCTCGGGATCGCGTAGTTGATGTACGCCAATTCCTCACCGGGCGGATACGGATCACCGGCCATGAGGTCGGCCTTCTCCTCAAGCGTCATTTCGGGCAGCAGCAAGGCGGCCCGTTCGTCTGAGGACAGCGAGGTGTCCATCCACGGGAACTCGACTGCCGCTGACACCGCAGTCGCGGGCACTACGGATGTTGCTGCGAAGGCGGCGACGGTGACCACGCTGCCGAGCCACATCCCTCGCTTCACCCTTGTATTCATGGTCGTGGCTCCCTTGCCATCAGTTGAAGTCCGAGCGGGCTCAATTGGAAGCGATTCGAGCACAATCAGGCCGCGCTGACTATTGCCGTCCCCGCATAGGGGACGCATAGTGGACTGGTAGATGCTCCATCAACGACGCCTGCGAGACGAGGCCGTGGATGCAATTGATAAGCGGCGTACAGCATGCCGGCGAAGTATTGCGCCTTTTCACACCCGCCGAGCCAGAATGGGGCGCCGCCGACGTCAGCAGAGCGCTTGCCATGTCAAGGTCGCACGCTCACCGCCTCCTGTCCACGCTCGCGGCGATCGGGCTGCTCGACCGTGTGAACTCAAACGGACACTTCCGTCTCAGCTGGAGGTGGTTTTCGTATGCATCGATCACCTTGGCGTCGGATCGTCTCGTCAAAGCCGGGATGCCGGTGCTCCGCGCTCTCGTCTCAGAGCGCGGAGTCGAATCAACGCTGGCGGTCTGGGATCATCAGAAGGTGCTCGCGCTTCACGCAACGCCTGCACCGATGATCGTCAGGGCCGAACTCGAGGATTCCGGGCCTGCCGGGTTGGTGCTGATGGCCGGTATGGCCGAGGAAGACGTCAAAGACCTGGTCACCCGGGCCGGTGCCCGGAACGGGCTCTTGCCCCAGTCCAAAGTGGACCGATACGTTCGGCATGTTCGCTCGGGCGGAGTTCTCACCAGCGGGGCTGCGAGTCCGGGAAGCCAAGGATGGTCCGCCGCGGCGCCTGTGATGGACGAGCAGCGCAATGTCGTGGCAGCCTTGGCGGGAACCATCGACGACGCCTCGGCGTTCTCGGAAAACCACGTGGCCGAGGTCGTCAAGAACGCCGCACGTCTCGTCACCGCCTCGCTCGTCAAAGCCCCGCTCGAGTCCGCCGACAGTCTGCTCAATGTCGCCGGTCTTTCGCGCCCGGGACAATCCCGTGCACTTCTCAATTCGTCGACGAAGAATGCCGGTACACGCGGACATAGTCCACTGTGAACTCTCTCGGGAAGGTCACGTCGTCTCCTACGTCACCGCCGAAATTGCCGCCGACCGCCATGTTGGTCAAGAGGAAGAACGGGTGATCGAAGACCCACTCGTTGGGCGCGACGTCCGTCGGATCGGCTTCATGGAAAACGGCGCCGTCGATCGTCCAGGTGATGTTCTCGGGGGTCCATTCCACAGTGAACACATGCCACTCGTCGGGAACCGGGTTTTGCAGGGCGAAGTCGCCCGAGTACGCCTGTCCGCCCGAATACCCCGGTCCGTGGATGGTACCGAAGACGTTGTTCGGGGAATTGCCGACGAACTCCATGATGTCGATCTCGCCGGTCTGGGGCCACCCGACTTCCGCGAAGTCCGAACCGAGCATCCAGACGGCCGGCCAGAGCCCGGCGCCCTCAGGAACTCTCACTCGGGTTTCGAAGCGGCCGTAGGTGAACTCCTGCTTCTGCGCGGTGATGAGACGGGCCGACGTGAACGCGCACGGGCCGTACCAGCATTCGAGTTCCGTCGCATCCGGGGCGGTCCGGCGGGCGGTTATGGCGAGGTTGCCGTTGCCATCCAAGGAGGCATTGTCGGGGCTGTCAGTGTAGTACTGCAGCTCGTCGTTGCCCCAACCGCTCCCGCCCGTCTCATGTGTCCAGTACTCGGGATCGGGAGCAGTGCCGGCACTTCCCTCGAAGTCGTCGCTCCACACTAGCGACCACGGATTTTCGGCCGGGACCGCCGGCGCCGACGAGGGTGAAGGGTCGATGGCCGGGGCGGAAGCCGCTGTCACTGCCGCGGTCGCAAGCCCTACAACCGCTGCGAACAAGGCTGCACGCATCAACCACCGCACTCGCTGAAGCGAACCCTCCGAGCCGGCGCCCTGCTCCACAACCCCGCGCACGACCCTCCACAGCACCGCCGTTGCTATCAGAACCGCAGCAACCGCGACGATGAGCCCGATGGCAAAGGCTGGGGGAATCTGAAGACGCGGATCGTCCATGCAGCCAATCTACGCCGCCAATTCTCGCGGGGCACAAGACCTTCCAGGAATCGGACGCCGTGCGACCGGCCAACCCAGAATGGTTATGGCCCTCGTTGACCGTCACGCCGCGACTGCCCATTGTCGAGTGCTCACGGAGCGGGCATCAAAGGCGAGGGCCGACCGAGCGTGCGACCTGGGCAACCGCGTCGCTGACAGGGGTGCTGCCGTCGGTGAGCTCGATGATCGTACGGTTCAGCTCCGGGTTGTGCAGGGCAGCTGCGATGAACGCCGCGACGTTGTCGCGTCGCACATCCTTCTCGACGAGGGCGAGCCCGGCGGTGACGAGACCGTCGCCGGGCCCGTCGAGGAGGTGGCCGGGGCGGACGATGACCCAGTCGAGGGTCGTGCCAGTGAGGAACACTTCAGCGGCCTTCTTCGTGCGCAGATAGTGAGCGTATCCCTCGCTGATCCCGTTCGGGTCCGCCGCAGCCTCCGGATATGCCGAGACGAGCACGAACCGTCGTGCACCCGCCTGTGTGGCGGCGGCGGCTGCCTTCTCGACACCTTTCCCATCGATGAGGGTGGTCTGCTCCATCCCGGCGCCGTGCGCGCCGGCTGTGAAGACGACTGCGTCGTGTCCGCTCATCTTCGTGGAAAGCTCGCCCACACTGTCGCTGACCAGATCACCTCGAATCGGCGTCGCACCGGCTGCCGGGACCGGTTCGTGGTGGTCCGGGTTTCGGACCATGCCCGTCACGGTATCGCCGGTGGAAACGAGGGCTTTGGCCAGTCGGATACCAATACCGCCGGCCGCGCCGATGATGAACACCTTCACAGAAAATCACTTCCTTTGTCCGTTTGTTGCTAACACTTGCGCTGCGAATTGCCGCTGCGGCCTCCGCAGGGTTGGCCTATTTGGATTCTGCAGTACCGGGCTTTGAGCTGTTCGACCTCGTGGATGGTTTCCAGTCGTTCCAGCCTTTGCGAATCGGTCAGATCAGCGATTGCCAGGGTGAGCTCCCTCGGGTGCGATGGTGACGGTGAACGAGCCGGTCTGTGCCTTGATCGAGGCAATACCGTCGAAGGAGCCGAGCCGGGCGATGCCCTCCCAGTAAGGGAAAGGGGCGTAGTACAGGACGAGTTTGCCGCCCGGCGCCCAGTATCCGATGTCGCCCGCCTCAGGAGCGTGCCCTGGGGGCATGCCGTCCATCGGCAGCGGCGAGGCGAGAGCGGCGAGCTTCTCGATCGAGTTGAGGTCGTCGAAGAGCAGGGTCAGTGGCAGCTGCTGCACGAGGGCGTTCGCCGCCGGGTTGTCGAACAGCGTTCCGGTGATGATTTCATCACCGACCGTCAGCTCGATCAGGGTTTCCTTGTGTGCGGGCACGGTTCTCCGGCCTTCCTGTCAGGACTGGGCGGCGCGGATGATGTCGTTGGGGACGATGTCCGCGTCACTCAGTCGGTCGTTGGCGGACTTGACGTGGTGCCAGTACGGGTAGAGCACGTCCGGGGCGCTGACGGCGTCCAGGCGTGTGCGTTCCTGGTCGGTGAGTTCCACGTCGGCGGCGGCAATGTTGTCCAGCAGCTGTTCTTTCTTGCGGGCGCCGACGACGACGGAGGACACCCCGGGGCGGCCGATCAGCCAGGCAAGCGCGATCTGTGCGGCGGAGACGTCGCGGGCATCGCCGATCTCTACGAGGGTGTCGATGATGTCGTACAGCTTGTCCTCGTCGCGCACGGGCGGTTCGTCCCAGTCGGTGAGGTGGCGGGCCTGACCCGAAGGCTGCACCCCGCGACGGTACTTCCCCGACAGGAGGCCGCCGGCGAGGGGGCTCCAGGAGAGGATGCCGACGCCGGAGTCGACTGCGATGGGGGCGAGTTCGTATTCGGCTTCGCGGGCCTGCAGGGTGTAGTGGATCTGCTGCGATACGAACCGCTGGTAGCCGTGCCGTTCGGAGACGCCTAGCGCCTTGGAGAGCTGCCATCCGGCGTAGTTGGATGCGCCGATGTAGCGGACTTTGCCGTCGCGGACGAGGGTGTCGAGGGCGTTGAGGGTTTCCTCGAGCGGGGTCTGCCCGTCCCAGTTGTGCACCTGGTACAGGTCGATGTGGTCGGTGCGCAGCCGCCGCAGGCTCGCTTCGGCCTGGGCGATGATGTGCTGGCGGGACAGGCCCGCGTCGTTGGGTCGATCGCCCATTCCCATGCGCACTTTGGTGGCGATCAGGGTCCGGTCCCGGCGTCCGCCGCTTTCGAGGACCTCGCCGAGGATCTCTTCCGAAAGCCCGTGGGAGTAGACGTTGGAGGTGTCGAGGAGGTTCACGCCTGCGTCGAGGGCGATGTCGACGAGCTCTCGGGCGCCGGCGACGCCGGTTGTTCCGACGTCGGCGAAGACGCCTTTGCCGCCGAAGCTCATGGTGCCGAAAGTGACGGTGGAGACGCGAAGACCAGAGCGGCCTAGCTGGCGGTACTGCATGGTAATCCTTCCAGGGGCGGTGAAACAGTCGGGTGAGGTGCTGCGCAGCCTCTGCTGTGGCCGGCCCGCGGGTCAGAGGTCGCGGGCCAGCCAACGGGGTTAGTTGAGGTTGTCGAGGAAGAACTTCTCGAACCGGTCGAAGGGGATCATTTCTTTGCGGTCGTAGAGGTCGACGTGGTCAGCGCCCGGGACGATGACGAGCT
>NZ_JBKKAD010000104.1:0-17428 GCF_046714715.1 Conyzicola sp.
CGCTGCGACCCCACGCTCCCCTACATCGAGGGCTACGTTCCGCCGCTCGAGGGCGGCGACAACGCGTCATCCAAGGCGGCCGACCAGGTTCCCGTCTCCCGCCGCAACTTCATCGAACTGTGCGAGAAGCTGACCGCCGAAGACGAGCAGCAGTTCGAGCTGCTCTGGCGCCAGCTCGGCCTCAGCGTCGACTGGACCCAGACCTACCGCACCATCGGCGACGAGGCGCAGACCGCCGCCCAGCGCGCGTTCCTGCGCAACATCGAGCGCGGCGAGGCCTACCAGGCCGACGCGCCCACCCTCTGGGACGTCACCTTCCGCACCGCCGTCGCCCAGGCCGAGCTCGAAGACAAGGAGATGCCGGCCGCGTACCACCGCCTGGCCTTCCACCAGGCCGGCGGCGGCGACATCCACATCGAGACGACCCGGCCCGAACTGTTGGCGGCCTGTGTGGCCCTCGTCGCGCATCCGGACGACGACCGCTACAAGCACCTCTTCGGCACCAACGTGACCACCCCGATCTTCGGCGTCGAGGTTCCCGTCGTCGCGCACCACCTCGCCCAGATCGACAAGGGCTCGGGCATCGCCATGATCTGCACCTTCGGCGACGTGACCGACGTCGTCTGGTGGCGCGAACTCGACCTGCCCAACCGCACCATCATCGGTGCCGACGGACGAATCGTGGCGGATGCGCCCGAGGCCATCGCGACCGACGCCGCGAAGGCGGCGTACGCCGAGATCGCCGGCAAGACCGTGTTCAGCGCCAAGGCGAAGATGGTCGAGCTTCTCAAGGCGAGCGGCGAGATGATCGGCGACGCGAAGCCCATCACGCACTCGGTGAAGTTCTTCGAGAAGGGCGACAAGCCGCTCGAGATCATCTCGACGCACCAGTGGTACATCGCCAACGGCGCCCGCGACGCCGACCTCAAGGCACGCCTGCTGCAGCGCGGCAAGGACGTGAACTTCGTGCCGGACTTCATGCGCGTGCGCTACGAGAACTGGGTCGGCGGCCTCACCGGCGACTGGCTCATCTCGCGCCAGCGTTTCTTCGGTGTGCCGATCCCGGTCTGGTACGAACTCGACGAGAACGGCGACAAGGGCCGCGTCATCGTGCCGACCGAAGACCTGCTTCCGGTCGACCCGGCCTCGCACACGGCCCCGGGCTTCGACGAGGCCCAGCGCGGCCAGCCCGGCGGCTTCGTCGGCGAGGTCGACATCATGGACACCTGGGCCACCTCCTCGCTGACGCCGCAGATCGCCGGCGGCTGGGAGAGCGACCCCGAGCTGTTCGACCTGGTCTTCCCGTACTCGCTGCGCAGCCAGGGGCAGGACATCATCCGCACCTGGCTGTTCTCCACCGTGCTGCGCGCCGAGCAGGAGCAGGGTGTCGCCCCGTGGAAGAACGCCGGTATCTCCGGCTTCATCGTCGACCCCGACCGCAAGAAGATGTCGAAGTCGAAGGGCAACGTCGTCACGCCCAAGGGCATGCTCGACGACCACGGATCGGACGCGGTGCGATACTGGGCCGCCTCGTCGCGCCTCGGCACCGACGCCGCCTTCGACCCGCAGAACCCGAAGCAGATCAAGATCGGTCGCCGACTCGCGATCAAGGTGCTCAACGCGGCCAAGTTCGTCTACTCCTTCCCGCAGCCCGCCGAGGGCGCTGTCGCGACGGAGGCTCTCGACCTCGACCTGCTCGCCGAGCTCAACCGCGTCGTCGCGGTGGCCACCAAGGCCTTCGACGACTTCGACCACGCCCGCGCGCTCGAGACCACCGAGCACTTCTTCTGGGTGTTCTGCGACGACTACCTCGAGCTGGTGAAGGAGCGCGCGTACGGCTCGTCCACCCCCGAGGGCCAGGCGAGCGCCGCGGTCACGCTGCGCACCGCCGTCGACGTGCTGCTGCGCCTGTTCGCGCCGTTCATCCCGTTCGCGACCGAAGAGGTCTGGAGCTGGACCCACGACGGCTCGGTGCACACCGCGGCGTGGCCCGTTGCCCGTTCGACAGGCTCAGGGACCGGTTCTGACGAACCCACCGGCCTCCTGCCGCTCGTCTCCGAGGCCCTCATCAGCATCCGCCGCGCCAAGACCGACGCGAAGGCCTCGCAGAAGACCGAGGTGACCTCGGCCACCATCTCCGGTCCGGCGATGCTCGAACTCGGACTCGAAGACCTGAAGGGTGTCGGCCGCATCGAGACCGTCACGTTCGTCGTGTCCGACACCGTCTCGGTGAGCGACATCGTTCTGGCCGAGCAGCCCGCGGAAGCCTGATGACCGTCGTGGTACGCCCGATCGAGGCGAAGGACCGCTCCCCGTGGGAGCGGCTCTTCGTCGCGTACGGGGAGTTCTACGAGACCTCGTTCACGCCCGACGTTCTCGACGGCGTGTGGGGGTGGTTGATGGATGCCACGCACGAGGTGAGCGCGCTGGTGGCGGTCGCCGACTCCGGCGACGGCGACCCATCAGCGCTCCTCGTGGGGTTCGCGCACTACCGGCGGCAGGCCGACACCTTCACCGCCGCAGCGGGCTGGTTTCTCGACGACCTCTACGTCGACGCGTCGGCGCGCGGAACCGGCACCGCGACCGCGCTCATCGATGCGGTCGCCGAACGCGCGACACTCGCGGGCGGCGGCACCCTGCGGTGGATCACCGCGGCGGACAACCACACGGCACAGCGCGTGTACGACCGGGTGGCCGATCGGTCGACCTGGGTGACCTACGAACGGAAGACCTGAGACATGCAAATGGGAACCCGCTGGCCCGTCGGAGCCGAGACCCCCGACCGGCTTCCGCCGGGCGTAGTGCTCGCGGTGCGCGACGTCGAAGCACAGCTCGCCGAGGTCGATACCGCGCAGTGGCGCTGGACGCTGACCTGGCTCGAGAACCGACCGGTCGTCGAGCTCGACGACGGAACGACCATCCGCGTCGATCACGCGGGCGAGGTCACCGTGTCGTTCGAGGGCTCGGACGCGCCCGACGACTCGCTCTGAGTCCGCATAACTCTCGGGTCCCGCGTAGCTCTCAGCGCATCCGCCTTCAGTTCATCCGCCTTCAGTACATCCGCCTTCAGTACATCCGCCTTCAATACATCCGGTAGAGCGGCCAGTTCGCTCCGGCGTGCCGCTCTGCCATCAGCGTCTGCGCCTCGAGCTCGGCCGCGCGTCTGATCATCAGCTCGTCGTAGTCGACGGGCCGGGCGGCGCGTGCCGAGCGGCGTTGGCTCCAGGCGACGAGCGCCGAGCCGAGCGCCAGGGCCGCCTTGTCGAGGGCGCCGGACCGGGATTCGCTGCGCCCCATCGTGCCTACTGCGTTCATGTTCTCACCTTCCCTCTAGCGCTGAAATTAGTCCGTACCACCGACATTGTCGGGGGCCTCTGGTACCTCGTCCGCGTCCATCACGGGGAACGCGTTGAGCTGGATCTGGACGGGTCTCGTGCCCGGCACACCCTCTTTTTTGTAGAGCGCCGAGTACCGTTCGGTGATGGTCTCGATCTCGGCGACGAGCTCAGCCAGCTGGTCGGATGTCACTCGCAGGCTCAGCGTGTTCAGTGTCGATGCTTCGAACCAGCGCTGCTCCAACTCGCTGCCGTGGGCGATGAACTCGTCGAGCAATGCGTCGCGGTTGACCTGCCACTCGCGGGTGACCAGTTCGGAAGCGGCGCGCTCCGCGGGTCCCGGCGGGTATTCGATCGGCATGACGCTGATGCCCTCCGGCGAACGGATCCACCAGCGCTCACGGGCCGAGCCTTTGGTCGTGTCTTCCACAACGAACCCGTGCTTCTCGAGCTGACGCAGGTGGTAGCTGGTCGCCCCGCTCGACTCCCCCAGCCGCGCCGCGAGTCCGCTGGCGGTGTGGGCGCCGTAGGTGGTGAGGGTATCGACGATCTGCACGCGCAAGGGATGGGCGAGAGCCTTGAGGCTCGACATATCGAGAACGCGGATTCCCTCGGTGGGACGCGGTGTTTTGGGCATGATGCAAAGCTACCGTTGCAAAGACTTCTTTGCAACTGTTTATTTGCACATCGCTGGTTGCTTGCCAGCGTCCTGGATCTCGCGGCCTAGTCTGAATCCATGACGAATCCGTTCTTCACCGCCAGCACCCTGCCGTTCGGCCTCCCGCCCTTCGCCGAGATCGCCGACGAGCATTACCGGCCCGGATTCGACAAGGGGTTCACCGAGCAGCTGGCCGAGGTCGAGCGAATCGTCACGAGCGACGACGCACCCACGTTCGAGAACACGCTCCTCCCCCTCGAACGCAGCGGACGTGTGCTCGACCGGGTCTCCGCCGTCTTCTACAACCAGAGCTCGGCGCACAGTAGCGAGTTCACCAACGACCTCGAAGAGGAGATCGCGCCGCTCTACGCCGCCCACCGCGACGCCATCCTGCTCGACGATCGCCTCTTCGCGCGCATCGTCGCGGTCAACGGCCAGCTGGACGACCTCGACCTCGACCCGGAGTCGCGCTACCTCGTCGAGCGCTACCACGCCGAGTTCACGATCGCCGGAGCCGGCCTGAGCGACGACGACAAGGCGACGCTGCGCGACCTCAACTCGCGCCTGTCGAGTCTCACCACGAGGTTCGAGAAGAACCTCCTGGCCGACACGAACGACCTCACGATCGTGATCGACGATGTGGCCGAGCTCGACGGCCTCGGCGAGGGCGAGATCTCGGCGGCCGCGCAGGCCGCCGCCGACCGGGGGCTCGAGGGCAAATACCTCGTTACGCTCGTGCTTCCGACGGGTCATCCGTATCTCTCCTCGCTCACCGACCGGCGCGTTCGCGAACGCATCATGACCGCGTCGCGCGTCCGCGGCGGCCGTGACAACGAATTCGACAACCGCGACCTGGTGCTGGAGATCACCAGGCTGCGGGCCGAGCGCGCCCGCCTGCTCGGATTCGACAGTCACGCCGCCTACGTCACCGCCGACCAGACCGCCAAGACGCCCCAGAACGTGGTCGACATGCTCGGCACGCTGGCGCCGATCGCGGCCCGCAACGCCCGCGCCGAGCAGCAAGCGCTGCAGAACCTGGCGGGCGAACCGATCGAGTCGTGGGACTGGGCGTTCTACAGCGAGAAGGTGCGCAAGGCCACCTACGATGTCGACACCGCGGCAATGCGCCCGTACTTCGAGGCGGAGCGCGCGCTGCACGACGGTGTCTTCTTCGCGGCGACGCGGCTCTACGGCATCACGTTCGCCGAGCGCCCCGACCTGGTCGCGTATCACCCCGACGCGCGGGTGTTCGAGGTTTCGAACGACGACGGTTCGCCTCTCGGGCTGTACGTCTACGACCTCTACACGCGCGACTCGAAGCGCGGCGGCGCGTGGATGAACCCGCTCATCTCGCAGAGCGAGCTGCTCGGCACGCCCACCGTGGTCGTCAACAACCTCAACGTGCCGAAGCCGGCGCCGGGCTCCCCGACGCTGCTCAGCTACGACGAGCTCACGACGCTGTTCCACGAGTTCGGGCACGCGCTGCACGGGCTGTTTTCCCGCGTGACCTATCCGAAGTTCGCCGGAACCAACGTGTTCCGCGACTTCGTGGAGTTTCCGAGCCAGGTCAACGAGATGTGGATGCTCTGGCCCGAGGTGCTCGCGAACTATGCCGTGCACGTCGAGACCGGCGAGCCGATGCCGCAGGAGCTCGTGGACAAGCTGCACGCCTCATCCGCATTCAACGAGGGCTTCGAGACGAGTTCTTACCTGGCCGCCGCGCTGCTCGATCAGGCCTGGCACGCGCTGTCGGCGGAGGATGCGGTGACGGATGTCGCGGGGTTCGAGTCTGCGGCGCTGGCGAACGTGGGCCTCGACAACCCCGCGGTACCCACGCGGTACTCGAGCACGTACTTCGCGCACACCTTCTCGGGCGGATACGACGCCGGCTACTACTCCTACATCTGGAGCGAGGTGCTCGACGCCGACACGGTCGAATGGTTTAAGGAGAACGGCGGGCTGACGCGCTCGAACGGTGACCGGTTCCGGTCGTTGTTGCTCGGGGTGGGCGGGTCGAAGGATCCGCTCGAGGCGTTCCGTGAGTTCCGTGGACGCGACGCCGAGCTCGGCCCGCTGCTGAAGCGCCGCGGGCTCTAGGCGGGCTGAGCGAGTCTCTGCCGACCCGCGGGCTGCCGGTTGAGTAACGCGGTCTACCGCGTGTATCGAAACCCTGCCGCCCGCCGACAACCTCCGCCCACCCGCACTCGGCCGCCCTTCACCCCACCTGCCGCTCGCAACCCGCGCGCATCCTCTCCTCCACAGCCCCCTGCGAAAAACCAGACTGCACCGAAAATCTGCCCTCTGATCAGGGGATACCCCAATGTCAGTGGCCCGAGTGACGATTCACCCATGGACCACATAGGAGCGATCGCAGACACGGTGCGGCAGGTGCGCGAGCAGCTGGCCGCCGTCGCCGGCGCGTCTCTGAGCGCCGCGAGCGACACCGAGTTGTGCGCCCTCACCGTCGCGGTCGAAGACGCCGGGCGACTGCTCGATGGCCTCCGCGCCGGCACGGCGGGCGAGATCGGCGATCGGTCGCGCCACGGGCTCGGCAGCGAGGCGCTGCCGGTCAGATTCGGCCTGAAGCGAGCCAGCCAGGTGGTGGAACGTCTTACCCGGGTTTCGCCCGCCGAGGCCGCGAGACGGGTGAGCGTGGGCACCGCGGTTCGGCCTCGCGCCCACCTGGATGGCACTCCCCTCCCTCCCGAGCACGCCCCGCTCGCCGCGGCCATGGCCGACGGTCAGGTGGGCATCGACGCCGCCTCGGTGATCGTCCGATGCCTCGATCAGGCTCGCGATACCGCGACGCAAGAAGATATCGAGCTCGCCGAGACCGCTCTCGTCGAGACCGCCGCTCACTGCACGGCCGACGAGGTCGGCATTCAGGCTCGCGCCTGGCGTGAGGCCCTCGACCCCGACGGAGCCGAGCCGCGCGACGAGCGCATCCACCGCAAGCGCGCTTTCTTCCTCGGTCGCGAGGTCGACGGGCTGACCAAGTTCTCGGGCGTTCTGACCCCGGTCGACGCGGCACTGCTCGCAGCCGCGTTCAACGAGGCCGACAAGCCGGGCAACGCTCCCCGTTTCCTCAGCGACGTCGACCGGGCCACCGGCACCACCCTCGTCACCGACGAGAGTGGCGAGACGAGCATCCAGTTCGTCGATCCACGCAGCCGCGAGCAGCGGCACTACGACGTCGTCACCGGACTCTTGGGCGCCGGTGTGCGCTCCACCGGGGCCGAGCCGGGCGGCATGCGCTCGAAGGCCGAGATCACAGCGATTATCACCCTCGACGACCTGCGCACCGGCCACGGCGTGGGCTTCATCGACGGCGTCGACGAGCCGGTTTCGGCGGCCACCGTGCAGCAGCTCGTCTGCGCGAACGGCTATGCCCCGATCCTGCTCGGCGACAACGGCGAGGTGCTCATGCTCGGGCAGACCCAGCGACTCTTCTCCCCGGTCCAGGTGCGCGCGCTACGGGTGCGCGACGGCGGCTGCGTCAACTGCGGAGCTCCGCCGGGATGGTGTGACGCCCACCACGTCGACCAGTGGATCCGCGACGACGGTCCCACCGACATCGACAACGGTGTGCTGCTCTGCCAAGACTGCCACCGCCTCATCCACAAGAACGCGTTCGCGATGAAGATGATCGACGGGCGTCCGCACGTTCTCGCTCCGCCCTGGTTCGATCCGGAGCAGAAATGGCGCAAGCTCGGCGGTGCGCGCACGCAGATGATCACGTCGCTACACAAGCGGTTGGCGTAGAGGGAGGAAGGGCAGCGCGCAGGCAGGCTGGCAGGTCCGGCAGGTCCGGCAGGTCGGGCCGGTCCGGTCCGGCAGGTCCGGCAGGTCCGGTCCGGTCCGGTCCGGTCCGGTCCGGTCCGGTCCGGCAGGTCGGGCCGGTCTGGCGGGTGCGGCCGCAGGAGACACCTGCGCCGCAGCCCGCAGCGCGGAGCCCGCAGCCCGGAGCCCGGAGCCCGGAGCCCGGAGCCCAGCCCAGCCCAGCCGGCGACAATCGCCCATTCACGAGTCACGCCGCCCGGAATTCACGCCTTCGGCAGCGCGCTCAACACCGAGGGCGCCGTGACCACGAGGCCGCCACCCCGACGACCTCGTGGATGGGCGCTATCGCGAACGACGAGCCTGCGACGTCGCCCGCAAGCCGTACGTGACATGCTCGCGCAGCATCGTGATCTGCCGAGCGAGGTACGGCGTCATGTGGATCTCGTCGAAACCCGGAGTGCGCTCGACCGCGTCGACGATCGCGCGCACTAGACGCCACTGCTCCGCCTGCATCAGCGGGTCGGAGCGCAGCCACGGCGAGTGAACGAACGGCCCGAGCGCGTACAGGAGGCGGTCCACTGCCATCGCGGTCGCGAACGGATTGACGGTGTTGAAAACCTTCTCGATAGCGAGCGCAGCGCGGCAGTCGACGCAGTGCACTGTGTCGTCCTGCGCCTCGATGCACTCGCGCAGGAGGATGTCGAGACGCTCGATTCGCAACACGGTCACGAGCGGCTTACCCGCGCTGTAGGCAGCGACGAACGGGGTGAGGAATTGATTGATGGTGAGGGTGTCGTTTGTCATGCCGAGAGTGTCGTTCGAGCGGATGACACGGAGACGGCACGTGTGGACGGGCGGCGCACCAGCGTCCCCGGTGAGGACTAGACCATCACCGAGCTGCGGCACCCCGCCCGCCGGACCCTACGGCAGCAGCACGATCTTCCCGCGGGACTCGCCGGACTCGATACGCCGCTGAGCCTCGGCCGCCTGGTCGAACGGGAGAGTCTCCGCGACCTCCACGTCGAACCGGCCCTCGGCCGCGAGGGCGGATGCCACGGCCACCCCCTCGCGTCGCAGGCGCTGCTCCTCGTCACTGAGGGGAACCGGATTGCCGCCCGACCAGGCACGGATACCCAGCTCTGCCGCACGAGCGCCGACAACAATCGTTCCGATACGGTCACGATCGCTCACCAGCTGGAACGACGCGTCGAGCGCTTCGTCCGTTCCGGCGCCGTCGAGCACGACGTCGATGCCCTCGGGTGCGGCTTCCCGCACGCGCTCGACGAGCCCCGGCCCGTACTCGACCGGGATCGCCCCCAGCTCGCGCACACGCTCTTGACGCTCGGGCGAAGCCGTGGCCACGACCGTCGCACCCCACGCCACCGCGAACTGGATCGCAGCCTGTCCTACCGCACCCGATCCGGCGTGCACGAGCAGGGTCTCCCCCGCCGTCACCTCGAGCGACTTGAGGGCCTGGTATGCCGTCGCCACCGGAATGCCCACGGCGGCCGCCTGCTCGAACGACCACTCGTCGGGCTTGCGGTCGACCCTGTCGACGGAAACCGCGAGGAAGGTCGCGTAGGCACCGCTCGTGCTGACGATCACCTCGTCACCGACCGCCCACTCCGAGACACCGTCGCCCACCGCGACGATCACGCCGGAAGCGTCCGATCCGGTGCGACGAGCCTCGGTGATCGGCGGCGTCGCGCGCAGTCCCGAACGCAGCTTGCCGTCGATCGGGTTGACCCCGATGGCGAGCACCTCCACGAGGACCTCCCGCGCCCCCGGCACGGGCTGCGCTACGGAAACGAACTCGAGCACCTCCGGTCCACCGATTCGCGAGTACTGCACAACCGTCGTGTCTGCCAAAGTCTTCTCCCTCGTCAACTCGCGCGAAGCATCCGCGTCGCTTCTATTGCATCACGCGAACGCGAGGCGCTGCCGAGAGTGACGCCCCGCTACACGTCTGCTACGACCGGAAGAGCGCGCTGTACGCGTTGATCGCCGGCTGCCCGCCGAGGTGCGCGTAGAGCACGTTGCTCGACGCCGGAATGTCGCCGGTCTTGACCAGGTCGATCAGCCCCGCCATCGACTTTCCCTCGTAGACCGGGTCTATGATCATGCCCTCGAGGCTGCCGGTGAGGCGGATCGCGTCGAGCGTCGACTCGACCGGGATGCCGTACAGGTTGCCGGCCCAGCCCTCGAGCACGGTGATCTCGTCGTCGCGCAGGTCGCGATCCAGACCGATGAGGGCGGCGGTGTTGCGGGCGATGCGTTCGACCTGATCGCGCGTCTCGCGGATCTTCGCCGACGCGTCGATGCCGATCACCCGGCGCGGGCGGTCCTGGCCGGCGAACCCGGCGATCATGCCGGCGTGCGTCGAGCCGGTGACGCTGCACACGACGATCGTGTCGAAGAAGACGCCGAGTTCGCGCTCCTGCCGCTCGACCTCGTAGGCCCAGTTGGCGAAGCCCAGGCCGCCGAGACGGTGGTCGGATGCGCCAGCCGGAATCGCATACGGGGTGCCACCACGCGCTTTCACACCCTCAAGCGCCCTCTCCCAGCTCGACTTGAAGCCGATGCCGAAGCCGGCCGGATCGAGCCGCACCTCGGCGCCCATGATGCGCGACAGCATGATGTTTCCCACCCGGTCGTTGACGGAGTCGGGCCAGTCCACCCAGTTCTCCTGCACGAGCACGGCCTTCATGCCGATCTTCGCGGCGACCGCGGCGACCTGCCTCGTGTGGTTCGACTGATAGCCGCCGATCGACACCAGGGTGTCTGCGCCCGAGGCGATCGCGTCGGGAATCAGGTACTCCAGCTTGCGCGTCTTGTTGCCGCCGTACGCGAGGCCGCTGTTCACGTCTTCGCGCTTGGCCCAGATCGTGGCACCGCCGAGGTGCTGGGTGAGACGCGGGAGCGTGTGGATTGGGCTCGGCCCGAAGGTCAGCGGGTATCGCTCGAAGTCGGTGATGGCCATGGGGGTTCCCTGTCTTCTCGGTTTCGGTCGGGTCGGTCGCGGTGCCAGTGGGTGGGTCGGTCGGGACACGCGCTGTCCGGCGCATCCGACCCATATGCAATATATTGCGTTCTGGAACGCTAGCATAGGGCGCATGCCCATCCCGAGCCAGCACGGCCTGCACAAGCGCCAGCTGCTGCGCGACGACGTCTACGAATCGCTGCGCGACGCGATCGTGGACGGCACCTTCGCCCCGGGCGAACGACTGAAAGACCCGCAGTTGGAAGAGTGGCTGGGGGTGAGTCGCACGCCGATCCGCGAGGCGCTGCTGCGGCTCGAGCGCGCGGGCCTCGTCGTCACACAACCCGGCAAGGCGACGACGGTGGCGCCGTTCGATCTGGCATCCACGATCAGCGCCCAGCAGGTTGCGGCGTCGATGCACGAGCTCGCAACGCAGCTCGCGGTGCCGGTCATCACCCCGGCGCAGATCGACGCGATGGTCACGGCGAACTCGTCGTTCGCCCTCGCGCTCGACATCCTCGACGCGGACGCGGCGCTCGACGCCGACCACGCTTTCCACTCGGTGTTCGTCGAGGCGAGCGGCAACCAGCTGATCGCCGACGTGCTCGAGCAGACCACTCCCCGGCTGCACCGCGTCGAGCGGATGCGGTTCGCCTCGTTCGCCGGCCGCGCATCGGTTGCACAGCACGACGCGATCGTCGAGGCCGCACGAGCCGGGGACCCGACGCGCGCAGCGACTCTCGTGCGCGACAACTGGCTGTCGCTGCGGTTCACCGCCGCCGAGTAGCGCGCGTCGAGCAGCGATAGCGCTGGTTAGGCCGACTTCTCCTGGCGCGGTTCGACGCGGGGCACGATGGTCGGCGCGGCGTTGTTGAGCACGGCGTCGCGCGTGACGATGACACGAGCCACCTGGTCGTCGCTCGGAACCTCGAACATGATCGGGCCGAGCACTTCCTCCATGATGGCGCGCAGGCCGCGAGCACCGGTCTGGCGCAGCACGGCGAGATCGGCGATCGCCTCGAGGGCGTCTTCGTCGAAGTCGAGCTCGACGCCGTCGAGCTCGAACATGCGCTGGTACTGGCGGATCAGCGCGTTCTTCGGCTTGGTCAGGATGTCCATGAGGGCGACCTGGTCGAGCGGCGTGACCGTCGCGACGACGGGGAGGCGGCCGATGAACTCGGGGATGAGCCCGAACTTGTGCAGGTCTTCGGGCAGCACCTCGCTGAAGAGGTTGCGCTCGTCGCCCTTGCTGTGCAGCGGGGCGCCGAAACCGATGCCCTTTTTGCCCGCACGCTGCGAGATGATCTCTTCGAGACCCGCGAAGGCGCCGGCGACGATGAAGAGCACGTTGGTCGTGTCGACCTGGATGAATTCTTGATGCGGATGCTTGCGGCCACCCTGCGGCGGAACGGAGGCGACCGTGCCCTCGAGAATCTTGAGCAGTGCCTGCTGCACGCCCTCGCCGGACACGTCGCGAGTGATCGACGGGTTCTCGGCCTTGCGGGCGATCTTGTCGATCTCGTCGATGTAGATGATGCCGGTCTCGGCGCGCTTGACGTCGTAGTCGGCGGCCTGGATCAGCTTGAGCAGGATGTTCTCGACGTCTTCACCGACGTAGCCCGCCTCGGTGAGCGCGGTGGCGTCGGCGACGGCGAACGGCACGTTGAGGCGCTTCGCGAGCGTCTGGGCCAGGTAGGTCTTGCCGCAACCGGTGGGACCGATGAGCAGGATGTTCGACTTGGAGATCTCGATGTCGTCGATCACGGTGTCGACCGAGGCGATGGTGGAGCGGGCACGCACGCGCTTGTAGTGGTTGTAGACGGCCACCGAGAGGGCCTTCTTCGCCGCCTCCTGACCGATCACATACTCTTCGAGGAACGAGTAGATCTCGCGGGGCTTGGGAAGCTCGAACTCGCTCGAGGCCTCTTCGCCGGCTTCGGCGAGACGCTCTTCGATGATCTCGTTGCACAGCTCGACGCACTCGTCGCAGATGTACACGCCGGGCCCGGCAATGAGCTGCTGAACCTGCTTCTGGCTCTTCCCACAGAAAGAACACTTGAGCAGGTCGGCGCTCTCTCCGATGCGAGCCATGTGCAGCCTCCCTCAATCACCGTGTGCTACGTGCACCGAGCCTAACCTGTGCCACCGACGGCCGCTGGCACTCGGCGATATCCAGCGCGTCGTCGTCGGTCACGCGCAAGGGCGCTGCGGCTCCCTATCCAACGTACAGGGAGGCACGAACTAGTCTGAAGGTGCCGGGACTTTCCGGTACGTCGGGACTTTCGGCATGACAGGGGCGGAACATGACGACACGGTGGGCGCGATTCGCGCGCGGCTGGCTCGCCGCCGTGTTCTCCACTCTCGTGGCCGCCGCCTCGCACACGCTGGCCGGCGGAGAGTCCCCGAGCGTCGTGTCTCTCGCCATCGCCCTCGCGTTCGCCGGAATCACCTGCATCGCCCTCACCGGCAAGACGCTGTCGCTCCCCCGGCTGACGGCGGCCGTTCTCGTGAGCCAGGTCGCATTCCACACCCTGTTCAGCACGATCAGCTCTCCTGCGACCGTGGTTCAGACCGCGGGCACGGGCGCTCACGATCACGGCGCAACCGTCGAGCTGCTCGCCGGCAGCGCGACCGGCACGCACCACTCCGACGGCTGGATGTGGCTCGGCCATGCTGCCGCCGCGATCGTCACCATTGTGACGCTGCGCTACGGCGAGGGCGCCTTCTGGCGTGTGCGCGGTATCGCCGCGCTGTTCGTGCGCACCGCGCTCGCCCAGGCCCCCGACGTGCCACTGCTGCCCCGGATCATCCGGACCCCGCGCACCCTGGGCCATCTCTTCGTTCCGCGCATCTGCGCGATTCTGCGTGCGTCTCTGGGCCTGCGGGGCCCGCCGGTGCGGTCTTTCGCCTAAGACCACACAGACCCGCAACAGAAAGAACAACCATGAAGAAAAGCATCATCGGCGTGCCCGCAGCGATCGGAGCGGGCCTCCTGCTCGCCGTCGCGGCACCCCTCTCGGCCAGCGCGCACGTCACCATCGATCCCGGACAGGCGGTCGCCGGGTCGTACACCGTCGTCACCGTGAAGGTTCCGAACGAGTCGGAAACGGCCACGACGAACCGGGTCGAGCTCGCGCTGCCCACCGACACCCCCTTCACGAGCGTGCGCTACGTGCCCGTGGCCGGCTGGTCGGCCGAACTCGTGAGCACGACGCTGCCGGAACCCGTGACCGTCGGAGAGTCGACGATCACCGAGGCGGTCACGTCGGTCGTCTGGACCGCCGACGCCGGATCCGAGATCGGGGCCGGCCAGCTGCAGCTCTTCCCGCTGTCGCTCGGACCGGTACCCGACACCGGATCGGTGACGCTGCCCGCCGAGCAGGGCTACACCGACGGCTCGGTCGTCAGCTGGAACGAGACCGAGGCGGATGCCGAACACCCCGCCCCCGTGCTGTACATCAACGACGCGCCGGCCGCCGACCACCACGGGGCGGCGACGGTCGACGCCGAGCCGGCGGCAACTGACGCTGCCGCAGGTGCCGCTCCCGCAGACGACGTGCTCGCCCGAGTGCTCGGAATCGCCGGCCTCGTGGTCGGCGCGGTGGGCATCGTGCTCGCCGTCGCCTCACGTCGCGGCGCTTCCGACCGTAAGACGGTGAGCTGATCGTGGCAGGCATCCGACGTCCGATTGCCCTTGCCGCGGTCGGCGCGACCCTCGCGGTCGGCGCCGTGCTCGGCTTCGCTGCGCCCGCCGAGGCGCACGATGCGGTCGTGAGCTCGACACCCGTCGAGGGAGAACAGCTCACCGCCCTCCCTTCAGAATTCGCCGTCACGATGAACACGGCCCTCGTCGACCTGGTCGGCGACGGTACCGGTTTCGGAATCCAGGTGAAGGATGCTTCGGGGCGGTTCTACGGCGACGGATGCCTGTCGCTCGTCGACGCCACGATGAGCATGCCCGCTACTCTCGGCGAAGCGGGTGAGTACACCATGGACTGGCGGATCACCTCGTCGGATTCGCACCCCGTGGGCGGCACGATCGCGTTCTCGTGGGCGCCGCCGGCCGATGCGACGCCGAGCGCCGGCTTCGCTGCGGCGCCCGTCTGCGGCGAAACCGAGGAAGCGCCCGAGCCGGAGATGACGACGCAGGCCGAAGCCCCGCAGGACGAGCCGAGCGCGACTCCGACAGCCGAGGCTCCCGCGGACGACACCGCCGGTACCCTGCTCTGGCTCGGCGGCGCGGCCCTGGCCGTCGTCGCGGCGATCGGCGCGACGCTGTTCTTCGTGCGCCCGAAGAAGAAGACCGACGAGCCGGTCGAATAGCGGGTTTCGATACGCGCCGTAGACGGCGCTACTCAACCCGCACAACGACAAAAGGCCGCTCACCGTCGAAACGGTGGGCGGCCCTTTTGTCGAGCGAATGCCTAGGCGGTGATCGCCGGCACGTTCTTGCGGCTCTCGAGCACCTGGTCGATGAGACCGTACTCGAGGGCCTCGGCCGCGCTGAGGATCTTGTCGCGGTCGATGTCCTTGTTCACCTGCTCGGGCGTGCGGTTCGAGTGGTGCGACAGGGTCGACTCGAGCCAGCCGCGCATGCGGAGGATCTCGGCGGCCTGAATCTCGATGTCCGACGCCTGCCCGCGGCCGGCGTCACCGGTCGAGGGCTGGTGGATGAGGATGCGCGCGTTCGGCAGAGCGAGGCGCTTGCCGGGCGTTCCGGCCGCCATGAGCACTGCGGCGGCGGAGGCCGCCTGGCCGAGCACGACGGTCTGGATGTGCGGCTTGATGTACTGCATCGTGTCGTAGATGGCCGTCATCGCGGTGAACGATCCACCGGGCGAGTTGATGTACATCACGATGTCGCGGTCGGGGTCCTGGCTCTCGAGAACGAGAAGCTGGGCCATGACGTCGTCGGCCGACGCGTCGTCGATCTGCACGCCGAGGAAGACGATGCGGTCTTCGAACAGCTTGGCGTACGGGTCTTGGCGCTTGTAGCCGTAGGCCGTGCGCTCCTCGAAGGTGGGCAGGATGTAGCGCGACTCGGCCGAGGGACGGGCGACGCCACCGAAGTTGTAGTTGTCCATGCTCGATTCCTAGTTCTGGGCCGCGGTGTCAGGGTCGTCGGAGACGGTCTCGTCCGTTCCGCCACCGCCGACGACGTTGGAGGCGAATTCGCGGATGTGGTCGACGAAGCCGTACTCGAGAGCACCCTTCGCGTCGAACCAGTTGTCGCGGTCGTTATCGATGAGCACCTGCTCGATCGACTTGCCGGTCTGCTCGGCCGTGAGTTCGGCCATGCGCTTCTTCATGTCGAGGATGACGAAGGCCTGCGTCTGGATGTCGGCCGAGGTGCCGCCGAATCCGCCGGACGGCTGGTGGAGCAGCACGCGGGCGTTGGGCGTGATGTAGCGCTTGCCCTTCGTGCCCGACGACAGCAGGAACTGTCCCATGGACGCCGCCATGCCGATTCCGACGGTGACGATGTCGTTCGGTACGAACTTCATCGTGTCGTAGATCGCCATTCCGGCGGTGATCGAACCACCCGGCGAGTTGATGTAGAGGTAGATGTCGCGCTTGGAGTCTTCTGCTGCAAGCAGGAGGATCTTCGCGCAAATTTCGTTGGCGTTGTCATCCCGCACCTCTGAGCCAAGCCAGATGATGCGGTCCGCGAGGAGTTGGTCGAAAACACTGCTGACCAATGCCGGTTGGGCCATTGTTGCGCTCCGTTTCAGTTGTAACTTGTTTCGAATCTACTGGAGGTAACGCACGCATACCGGCGTGTTCGCCTACGGCAGATTGGGGCGCGCCGCGCGAGGACGTCTCGACGTGCCGACCTCGGCCGGCCCTAAGCTCGACGGATGGTCGAATCCTGGGAGTCGCGCGTCGCCGCCGTGTGGGCCGCCGCCGAGTCCTCGCCCGACGAGTCGGTGCTCGTTGCGATAGACGCGCTCGTCGCCGAAAGAGGGGCGGATGACGCGGCTGCCCTCTTCGAGGCCGCCAGCGTGCGCGACTACCTCGGCCGTGAAACCGACGCCGAGCCGCTGTACCGCGCGGCCATCGCGGCCGGTCTCGACGCCGAACGCCACCCGCGGGCGGTCATCCAACTGGCGAGCACCCTGCGCAACCTCGGGCGGGCGACGGAGTCCGTCGATCTGCTGGGCGACCTGCTCGCCGAACACGAGACCGACGAGTGGACCGCCCCCGCCGCGGCCTTCCTGGCGCTCGCACTCGCGAGCGACGGGCGCGAGCGGGACGCGGCATCCGTGGCCCTCTACGCTCTTGGCGGCACGCTGCCCGTCTACTCGTCAGCCGTGCGCCGCTACGCGCTCGAGCTGCGCTGAGCCCGAGGCGAACCCGCTGGCCGCGCCAGCAGCAGGGCGGCGGCGTTCGCCCCGACGATGAGGGCGATGCCGACCCCGTCGACCGCGCCGAGGCGCTGCCCGAGCAGGACGGCACCGACCAGCGCGGCGAAGATCGGCTGCACGCTCATCAGCAGGCCGAACAGGTGTGCGGGCACCCGGCGCAGGGCGATCAGGTCGGCGACGTACGGCACGGCCGAGGCCAGCACGCCGGCGGCGATCGCGCACCCCATCGCCGCCGGCGGGGGCGGGGAGACGACCTACACCGCGCGGCCCACGGGCCCGAACCGCAGCGCCGCCACGGTGGCGGCGGTGG
>NZ_JBKKAD010000105.1:0-47739 GCF_046714715.1 Conyzicola sp.
GCCCGGGTAAGTTTTCTAAACCCCACCGGCCCGGGCCTACCCCGCCAACGCCTACGGGGCGGACCCGGGCCGAGGCCCCGGCCCCGCGCCTTCGTCACTAACGCTGGGTTCAGCGGCGGCCGAGCCGGCGTTCGCCGTGCACCCCGGTGCTGTACGGCAGCTCAAAGTGGGCATACAGCTCCGGCTCGCGCGCGGCCTCGAGCTCGCCGTCGGTCGCGATCGATGGCGCGTCCTTGATGAGCTTCTTGTCGAACTGCACCTTGAGGTACTTCGGCGCCACGACGGCACCGTTCAGCGGAACGAAGACCAGCTTCTGCCCACCCAGGATGCCCACGTGCACGGCCGCGAAGGCGGGCTGCTCGGTCGAGGTCTCGAAGTAGATGCTCTCGAACGAGCCGACCTTCGATCCTTCGGCATCCACGACGGGAAGCCCGATCCAGTCGCGCAGGTTTTCCGCTTCGAACATGTTCGTGCCCTTCTCGGCGGGAAAGGTTCCAGCCCGTGCTCTCAACGCTAGCCGCAGCGACCTCGACGGGTGCGACCTAGCGTCAGCGCGCAAGGTGTGCGTTGTGCGTCGCTCAGACGCGCTCGAACACGGCGGCGAGCCCCTGCCCGCCCCCGATGCACATCGTCTCGAGCAGGTAGCGGCCGCCCGTGCGGTGCAGGTGGCGGCTGGCCGTCGCGAGAATGCGCGCGCCCGTCGCGCCCACCGGATGACCGAGCGAGATTCCCGAACCCAGCACGTTGATCCGTTCCCAATCGCCCGGCTCGATCTCCCACTCCCGCGTGACCGCGAGCACCTGCGCCGCGAAGGCCTCGTTGAGCTCGATCAGGTCGACGTCGGCGAACGCGACGCCGGCCCGCTCGAGCGCCTTCGCCGTGGCGGGAACCGGGCCGAGGCCCATGCGCGACGGTTCCACTCCCGCGCGGGCCCAGCCGCACAACCGCACGAGCGGCACGAGACCCAGCCGCTCGGCCTGCTGCGGCGTCGTGACGATCATCGCCGCGGCCGCATCATTCTGTCCGCTCGCGTTGCCCGCGGTGACGGTCGCCCGCGGGTCGTCGCGTCCGAGGATCGGGGTGAGACGGGCGAGTGCCTCCGCGCTCGACTCGCGGGGAGTCTCGTCGCGGTCGACGACGGTGTCGCCCTTGCGGCCTCGCACGTTGACCGGCACGATCTCGTCGGCGAAGTGTCCGGCGGCGACCGCGGCGAGGGCCCGCTGGTGCGAGCGCAGCGTGAGGTCGTCCTGCTCCTCGCGGGGGATGTCGAAGTCGCGGCGCAGGTTCTCGGCGGTCTCGAGCATCCCTCCGGGCACGGGGTGGTTCTTGCCACCCGCCGTCTCGCGGCCGCGGCCGAGCGCGTCGTGCAGGAGCAGGCCGCCGGTGCCGCCCACTCCGAACCGTGCGGTGGTCGTGTAGAACGGCGCCTGGCTCATCGAGTCGACCCCGCCGGCGATCACCACGTCGCTGATGCCGGTCTGCACCTGCATCGCCCCGTCGAGTACCGCCTGCAGTCCCGAACCGCAGCGGCGGTCGAGTTGCAGGCCTCCGACGGTCACCGGCAGTCCGGCGTCGAGTGCTGCGACGCGGGCGACGGGCGGTGCCTCCGCCGTCGGGTAGGCCTGGCCGAAGATCACGTCGTCCACCTCTGCCCCGTCGATGCCGGTGCGGCGCATGAGCTCCGCGATAACGGTCGCGGCGAGTTCCGCTGCCGTCACGTCGCGGAACACCCCGCCGAAGCGTCCGATCGGGGTGCGCAGCGGTTCGCAGATCACGACGTCTCTCATCGCAGCTCGGCTCCCGTCGCCGCCCGAACCTCGGCCTCGGTGACGCCGGCCGCGAGTTCCACGAGCACGAGCCCGTTCTCGGTGACATCGATCACGGCGAGGTCGGTGATGATGCGGTCGACGACGCGCTTGCCCGTGAGCGGCAGCGTGCAGCGCTCCACGATCTTGTGCTCCCCCGTCTTCGTCACGTGCTCCATCAGCACGATGATCTTCTTCGCCCCGTGCACGAGGTCCATCGCGCCGCCCATGCCCTTCACCAGCTTGCCGGGCACGGCCCAGTTGGCGATGTCGCCCGCAGCCGAGACCTGCATGGCGCCGAGCACCGCGACGTCGATCACGCCACCCCGGATCATCCCGAAGCTCTGCGCCGAATCGAAGTAGGCCGCACCGGGCAGCACCGTGACCGTCTCCTTGCCCGCGTTGATGAGCTTCGGATCCTCCTCGCCTTCCCACGGGTAGGGCCCGACGCCGAGAATGCCGTTCTCGGAGTGCAACACGACGGTGATGTCGTCGGCGATGTGGTTCGGGATGAGCGTCGGCAGGCCGATGCCGAGGTTGACGTAGCTGCCGTCGGTGAGTTCCGCGGCGGCGCGCGCCGCGAGTTCGTCGCGGGTGAGAGTCATCGGTCCTCCGGTCGGTGGCGGGTGGTCACGAGCTCGATCGGCAGGTCGGCCGCATCGTCGGGCGACAGCTGCACGATGCGGTCGACGTAGATGCCGGCGAGGTGCACGTCGTCGGGGTCGATCTCGCCCGGCTGCACGAGTTCGTCCACCTCGGCGATCGTCACCCGTCCTGCCATGCCCGCCACCGGGTTGAAATTGCGCGCCGATTTCTCGAAGACCAGGTTGCCGTGGGTGTCGCCGCGGGCCGCCCGCACGAGCGCGAAGTCGGTGACAATGGCCTCCTCCAACACGTATTCCTTGGTCGCCCCCAGCGACGAGAACTCGCGCGTCTCTTTCGGCGGTGATGCGACGAGCACCGAGCCGTCGGGCGCGTACCGCCACGGCAGTCCGCCCTCGGACACCAGGGTGCCCACGCCGCTCGCCGTGAAGAACGCGGGGATGCCCGCACCGCCGGCCCGCAGGCGTTCGGCGAGTGTTCCCTGCGGCGTCAGTTCGACCTCGAGCGAGCCGTCGAGGTAGCGCCGGGCGAAGTCCTTGTTCTGCCCGATGTAGCTCGCCGTCACCCGGCTGATGCGGTCTTCGCGCAGCAGCTCGCCGAGGCCCCAACCGTCGACCCCGCAGTTGTTCGACACCACCCGCAGGTCGCTCGTGCCCTGGGCGAGCAGGGCCCGGATCAGCACGATCGGCACCCCGACGAGTCCGAAGCCGCCGACCGCGATCGAGGATCCGTCGGCGATATCGGCCACGGCATCCGCGGGGTTCGCGACGCTCTTGTCCATCAGTCGTCCAGTTCTGCGAAGACCCGCTTCGCCGTCTCGAAGGCCGAGTTCGCGGCGGGCACCCCCGCGTAGACGGCGGTGTGCATGATCGCCTCGGCGATCTCGTCGCGGCTGAGCCCGTTCGTGAGCGCCGCGCGCACGTGCATCGCGAGCTCGTGCTGGTGGTTTCCGGTGATGAGCGCCGCGAGGGTGAGCAGGCTGCGGTCACGCCGCGCGAGGGTCGGGCGCGACCAGATCTCGCCCCACGCGTAGCGCGTGATGAAGTTCTGGAAGTCGGCGGTCTCGGCCGTGATGCCGGCGCTCGCCCGGTCGACGTGGGCATCGCCGAGCACCTCACGGCGTACGCGCATGCCGCCCAGCCGGGACCGCAGCAGCGACGCCACGACGTCCGGCCGCTCGATCGCCGGCAGGTGGGCGGCGCCCTCGATGAGTCGATAGGTCGCGCCGGGGATCGACGCGGCGAGGGCCTCGAGCTGGGTCGGCGGGGTGGCGACGTCGGATTCGCCGGCAGCGCAGAGGGTGGGCACACGGATGTCGCGTGCCGCATCCCGCGCGTCGAAGTCGGCCAGGGCCTCGCAAACGAGGGCGTACGACACGTCGTCTACATCGAGCAGGGCGGTCAGGGCGGGGGCGCCGACGGCGGGATGCGCGTCGAGGAAGCCCGGTGCGAACCACCGCTCGGCGCTGAGGGCCACGAGCGAGGCGGTGCCGCTGCTTCTGGCGCGCTCGGCCCGTTCGCGCCAGCCCTCGGGGCTGCCGATGCGGGCGGCCGAGCAGATCACCGCGAGGCTCGAGATCCGCTGGGGGTGGCGCAGCGCCAGTTCGAGCCCGACGGCGCCGCCCGCCGAGATACCGGCGTAGGCGAAGGGGCCGCCGCCCACCGAGTCGACCAGGTCGATGACGGCGTCGGCGAGGTCGGCCACGGTGAACGGCTGCGACGCGGCGGGACTCGAGCCGTGTCCCGGCAGGTCGTACCGCAGCACCCGGTGGTCGGCAGCGAGGTCGTTCGCGACGGCATCCCACAGGGCGGTCGTGGTTCCCAGCGACGGCCCGAGCACGACGAGTTCGGGGGCGCGGTCGGGCGACCGCACCGGGGTGACGGTTCCGCGCAGCAGGGGGAGGCTCACGATGCCTCCCCGACGGGCGCCGTCACCGCGCGGAACGCCGCGAGAACGCGGTCGATGGCGGCGTCCGCGGCGGCGGTGCTGGTGGTGTCGGCGCTGCCGTCGGCGGCGCTGCCTTCGAACGCGGCCGCCACGGCGTCGCGCACGCCCCGGTCGTACGAGCCAGCCGCCATGGCCTCGGCGACCACCTCGGCAAGCGGGTGTCCGCTGCGGGCGGCCTCGCGCGACGCCGTGCCGACCAGCTCGAACGCGGCGGCATGCCCCACGCTCTCGGCGAGCACGGCCACCACCTGTTCGCTGTAGATCAGCCCGCCGGTGAGTTCGAGGTTGGCGGCCATTCGCGCGACGTCGACGTCGAGCCCGGCGGCCAGGGTGGCGGCGCCGTGGGCTGCCGAGATCGCGGTGCGTTCGAGCTCGCGCAGCGGCAGCCACTCGGCGTGCCACGCGCCGGTCGGGCGTTGGTCGTCCGCGAGCGCCGAGCCGTAGAGCGAGGCGAGCTGCTGGGGTGCGCGGCGTGCCGCGGCGTGCACGAGCACGGCCGTCACCGGGTTGTGCTTGTGGGGCATCGCCGACGATCCACCGCGGGCGCGCTCGGTGACCTCGCCGATCTCGGTGCGGGCGAGCACCGTCACGTCGAGCGCCACCACCCCGACCGCGGCAACGGCTCCGGCGAGCGCCGAGGCGAGCGTGAGCACGGGTGCCCGGCTGCCATGCCAGGCGATCGGCGCCACGCGCAGACCCAGGCGGCGCGCGACGGCCGCGGCGACGTGGTCGGCGCTCGAACCCCGCGAGGTCGCCGCCCGGGAGAGGGAGGCGAGCGACCCGACCGCGCCACCCAGCTGCAGCGGTAGCCCCGCGCGAGCACGGTCGACCAGGTCGATCGCCGTGGTCACGCCGTCGAGCCAGCCCGCGGCGACGAAACCGAACGTGGTGGGGGCGGCGTGCTGACCGAGCGTGCGGGCGACCATCGGGGTGGCGCGGTGGGTCTCGACGAGCGCCGCGAGCGCCGCGCCGGCGTCGTGCAGCCGCGCGAGCACCTCGTCGCACACGTCCCGGGCGACCAGCATGGCGGCCGTGTCGAGGATGTCCTGGCTGGTGGCGCCGAGGTGCACGTGGTCGGACGCGCCGTCGTGCAGGGCGTCCGCCGCGGCGCCGAGCCGCGTCACGAGCGGGATCACCGGGTTGCCGCCGGCGCGCGAGGACGAAGCTATCGCCGCGACGTCCACGCCCGCCGTCTCGAGCCCGTCGCACACCCCGAGCATCCACTCGGGGGCCACGCCCTCGTCGACGAGGGCGCGCGACAGGGCGAGCTCGGCCCGCACCATCGCGGCCAGGAACGCCGCGTCGCCCGTGAGGTCGAGCGCCCGGCTGCCCTGCGCGAGCGGGTCGAGCAGGCCGGCGTCGATCACGTGTACTCCAAGAACACGGTCTCGCCGTCACCCTGCAGACGGATGTCGAACCGGTACGAGCGTTCGGCATCGGCCGTAGCGACGAGGGTCGCCCGGCGGTCGGCGGGCAGAGACGCGAGCAGCGCGTCGTCGACGTCGCCGAAGTAGGCGCGGGTGAACAGGTGGTGGCTCAGGCCACGCGCGAAGACCGCGAGGGTCGCGAACGAGGTGCCGGGAACGACCGTCGTGAAGGAGTACTCGCCGGCGAGGTTCGTGGCAGCGCGGCCGAAGCCCGTGAAGCCGTAACCGTCGCGCACGAGACTGCCCCGACGCCGGCTGGGCGACCCCGTGTCATCCGCCTGCCAGATCTCGACCACCGCGTCGCGCACACCCGTGCCGGCCGCGTCGAACACGGTGCCGTGTAGGCGCACGGCACGCGGGTCGGTCGCGGGCACGACCCGGGGTCCGTCGGCGTACGGCAGCGCGAAGTGGAAGAACGGTCCGACGGTCTGCGACGGCGTCTGGGCGAACTCACTCATCGGCGTCTTCCGCCTCCATCCAGGTCGAGCGGGGCCCGGTCAGCACGATGTCCCAGCGGTAGCCGAGCGAATGCTCGGGAACGCTCGACTCGTGGTCGTACCGCCCGACGAGGCGCTCGCGTGCGGCCGGGTCGACGATCGACTGGTAGATCGGGTCGAGCGCGAACAGCGGGTCGCCGGGAAAATACATCTGCGTCACGAGCCGCTGGGTGAACTGCGAGCCGAACACCGAGAAGTGGATGTGCGCCGGGCGCCAGGCGTTCGTGTGGTTGAGCCACGGGTACGGGCCGGGCTTGATGGTGCGGAACGAGTACGAGCCGTCGTCGCCGGTGATTGCCCGGCCCACCCCGGTGAAGTTCGGGTCGAGCGGCGCCGGGTGCTGGTCGCGCTTGTGCACGTAGCGACCGGCCGAGTTGGCCTGCCAGAGCTCGATGAGCTGCGACCGCACCGGCCGGCCGTCACCGTCGACGACGCGCCCGCTCACGGTGATGCGTTCGCCGAGCGGCTCGCCGGCGTGCTGGATGGTGAGGTCCGACTCGAGCTCGTCGACGTCGGTGTGGCCGAAGGCCGGGGAGAAGCGCTCGATCTCCTCCGGGTCGACCCTGACGAGCCGGTGGGTCGGATGTCTCAGCAGCGAGCTGCGGTAGGGCGGGTAATCGCGGCGAGGGTGCAGCTCGGGTGCTCCCCCGGCACTGACGAGGGCCGCGGCATCCGCCTCGATCCGTCGCATCTCTTCGGAGATCGCGCTCTGGGTGGTTTCGTCGTGCGTTTGGGGCTGACTCACGATTCTCTCCCTAGCGACGACGACAGGCGGCTCCAGTCTGCGACAGCGCGACTCCTCGGCTTAGCGGCTGTTCCACTCAGTGGGTGACGCGGTGCCGCGAGACCGGCGGCAGACTGCTCAGGCGGCCGAGGTTGAGGGCGGCGAGGTGCACGGCGGGACCGATGCGGTGCGGGTCGAAGGCGCCGATGCGGCCGGAGACCGAGAGCGCCGCGACCGCTCGCGACTCCGCGCCGAGAATGGGACTGGCCGCCGCGGTGACGCCGGGGCCGGCCTCCGCGGTGGAGTACGCGAGGCCGGTGGCGCGGATCGTCGCGAGCTCGCGCAGCAGCGACGTCGAGTCGGTGATGGTTCCCGGCTGGTAGGCCACGAACCCGTTCTCGATCACCCGCTCGACGACCTCGGGCGGGGAGAACGCGAGCAGCGCCTTGCCCGCGCCGGTCGCGTAGGCAGGCAGGCGGCCGCCGACGCGCGACAGCAGGTAGGAGGAGTCGTATCCGCGCAGGATGCCGATGTAGACGATCTCTGTGCCCTCGAGCACCGAAAGGTGAACCGACTGCCGGGTCGAGCTGCGCAGGTCGACCATGGTCGGCAGAGCGAGTGAGCGCAGTTCGTTGGGCTGGCCGGAGAGGGTTCCCAGCTCGAACAGCCGCAGGCCGATGCAGACCAGCCCGCCCCTGCGCTCGAGGTAGCCGTGCTCGACGAGGCTCGATACCAGGCGCGACGCCGTGGACTTGGGCAGGCCCGAGCGGCGGGCGATCTCGTTGACGCCCATGCGGTCGTTCTCGGGCGAGAAGGCGCCGAGCACGGCGGTCATTCGTTCGATGATCGATACGGCGGCGCTCGGCTCTGCCATTGTCTCGTCACCGCCTTTGGTCACTATCCATATGCTGGATACATCATCTACGATATGAATACAGCATGGCCCCGTAGCGGGCCGCCGTCAATCGGGTGGCCCGGATAACCACCCCGGAGAGGACACCCACGTGCCAGTCGAGCGCACCGACATGGTCGGCAAGGCCCTCTCGCTTCTCGTGCTGCTGGGCGACACCGCGCAGGGCGCGACGGCGACCGAGCTCTCGGTGGTGGCGGGGCTGCCGTTCAGCACCACGCACCGCCTGCTGCGTTCGCTCTCGCACCAGGGCTTCGTGGCCTTCGACGCGGGCACGAAGCGGTACGCGCTCGGCATCCGGGTCTTCCAGCTCGGGCAGCGGGTCTCGAACGCGAACGGACTGGCCGGGTCGTCGATCCCGGTGCTGCGGTCGCTCACCGAGCACACCCGCGAGGCCAGCATCCTGGGCGTGCTCGACGGGGACCACGTGCTCACGGTGAGCAAGGTCGACGGCCCGCAGGCCTTCCGCGTCACGAGCGACCCGGGCACGCACAGCCCGCTGCACGCCACCGCGCTCGGCAAGGTGCTCGTCGCGTTCTCCGACGACTGGGAGGCGCGGGTCGCCGGCCTCGACCTGTTCGCCCGCACCGAGAAGACCATCACCGACCGGCGGGTGTTCCGCGGCGAGATCGAACGCGTGCGCGAGCTCGGCTACGGCAGCATGTACGAGGAGAACGAGGTCGGCATGAGCGCCCTCGCGGCTCCCGTGCGGTCGGCCGACGGCCGTGTCATCGGCGCGGTCGCCATCGCGGCCCCGGTCTTCCGCCTGCCGTTCGACGCGCTGCTCGGCTTCCTGCCCCAGCTGCGGGCCGCGGCCGCCGAACTCTCGGTGCGGGTTCCCGCGCCGTAACGGCTCACACCTCGAAGTCGACGACCGCGAGAGACGCCTTCACCCCCGCGGAGACGGCGAGTACCGCCGCGTGGGCCGGATGCGTGGAGTACGTCTCGAGGTCGGTGAGCGTCGCGAAGTCGGCGACGATCGCGAGGTCGTGAGACGCCGGGCCGTGCACCACATCCTCTCCGATCGACAGCGACAGCACCTCGGGGATGTGGCCGGGCAGCGCGCGCACCATCGCCACCCAGTCGGCTCTCTGCGCGGGCGTGAACCCGGCAACGAAGGTGAAGACGGCGACGTGCCGGATCATGCCGGGTCCGCGGGTGCGCGACGGGTGTGCTGGGCGGCGAGCCGCACGGGGGCGTTCGTGGCGCCGTACCCGGCGTAGCCGCCCCGCCGCTCGACGATCTCGAAGAAGACGCTGCCGAGCGACTCGGTGTAGAAGTGCAGAAACTCGCCGCGGTCGTCGCGGTCGTACATGAGCTGCAGTTCGCGCAGCTGCTCGAGGAACGCCGGCTCGAGGTCGAAGCGCGAATCGAGGTCGTCGTAGTAGTTGTCGCCGATGGGCAGGAACGAGAGGCCCCGTTGCCGCGCCCGCTTCGCCGCCGCCACCGCGTCGGGCGACGCGAACGCCACGTGCTGCGCCTGCACCGGGTTCGCGACGTTCTCGGCCGGCGAGAGGTTCAGCACGAGCCGAACCGCGCCGCCGGGTGCGCTCATCACCTGGCTGCGCACCAGCCCGGTCGGCGCCGCGACGTCGAGCGACGGTTGGGGGGCGAGAGCGAGCACACTCGTGCAGAACAGCACGGCCGCGTCGAAGTACTGCCACGACTGCGCGAGGTTGACGTGGTCGACCCGGGTGACGAGGGCGTCGGCGGCGGGCCTCGGCGAGTTCCCGAACTCCGCGACCCACGCCGGAACGCCCGCCGTGCCGATGCGCCCGAAGAACACCTCGGAGGAGTCGGGCGCCCGGACGCCGAGAAGCGGTTCGTCGCCCGCCCCCTCCTGGCGCGGCACCGTCGGCGCGAGCAGTCGGGCGGCCCGCTCCGCCGCCGCGTGCGGGTCGGCCACGTCGAACCCGAGCGCGGCGACGGCGGGAGCGCCCGCGCTCGCGTCGCCGTTGTTGATCACGACCCGGGCGTCGCCCTGCGCCCACAGTTCGACCGGTTTGGTGCGGTGCGATCCGCCGTCGTCGAAGCCGAGCTGGTACAGGGTCGTCCTCACCCGGTCGCGTTGGCCGTCCTCCGCGCGGATCTCGACGAAGTTGAAGCCGACCGGCGGGCGCATGTCGGGGAGCGGCGCCACGTCCATCCGCGCACCCTCGCTGCCGTCTCGGTCGAGCGCCTCCGACGCGAGCTGCTGCAACCACTGCAGCGATCGCATCGCGTCGACCGCGGTGCGGAACGGGTCGGTGCGGCGGAACGTGTCGTTGAAGATCTCGAGCGAGACCGGTCCGTCGTAGCCGGATCGCAGCAGGTGACCCATGAAGTCGGCGAGGTCGAAGGCTCCCTCGCCCGGAAACACCCGGTGGTGGCGGCTCCACGACAGCAGGTCCATGGTGAGGCCCGGTGCATCCGCCATCTGCACGAAAAAGATCTTGTCGGCGGGGATGGTCTCGATCGCCACCGGATCCCAGCCCCGCGACAGGATGTGGAAGCTGTCGAGGCAGTGTCCGACGGCGGGGTGGTCGACCGAGCGCACGATGCGGGCGGCATGCTCGTAGTCGGCCACGAAGCGGCCCCACGCGAGCGCCTCGTACGCGACCCGAACGCCGTTGTCAGCCGCCACGTCGCCCAGGCGGCGCAGCTGGTCGACGGCGAGGGCGTCGTCGGAGCTCACCGCCGTTCCGACGTTGCTGCAGAGCAGCATGGTGTCGATGCCGAGCCGGTTCATGAGGTCGAACTTCGCGCGCGCCCGACGCAGATTGTGCCGCAGCTTCTCTTCGCTGACCCCCTCGAAGTCGCGGAACGGCTGATAGAGGTCGAGGGTGATCCCGAGGTCTGCGGCGAGCGCCGCGACGTCGCGGGGAGGCAGCGGCGACGACACGAAATCGGGTTCGAAGATCTCCACCCCGTCGAAGCCGGCGGCCGCGCTCGCCCGCAGCTTCTGCTCGAGCGTCCCGCTCAGACACACCGTGGCAATGGAAGTCTTCATCGACGCACCGCTTCTCCCTCGTTGACCCGGTGATGGTGACCCCCAGTGTCAGAGGGCGTGCCGACCGCGCACAATCGCTGCGCCCATCCAGTGGAACGGCCCGTGCGCGCGCTGGGGCAGGCCCGCAGAATGGCGGGCAGCACTACTCGACGGTCGAAGGAGACAGCAATGAACGCGCAGCGCCCCAGCATCCTCGTGGTGAACGGCCCCAATCTCAACCTGCTCGGCCTGCGCGAGCCGGGGATCTACGGACACGACACCCTCGCCGACGCCGAGCAGCTCGCGCGCGACACGGCGGACGCGGCCGGCTACGACCTCGACTTCTTCCAGAGCAACTGGGAAGGCGCGATCGTCGATCGGCTGCACGAGGCGCGGGGGGTGGCGAGCGGGATCATCGTGAACCCCGCGGGCTTCACCAGCACGTCGATTACCCTGCTCGACACGCTGCTGGCGGTCGCGCTGCCGGTCGTCGAGGTGCACGTGTCGAACATCCACCGGCGCGAACAGTTCCGGCACTTCTCGTACGTGTCGACCATGGCCGACGCGGTCATCGCGGGGTGCGGCATCGCCGGCTACCGGTACGCCGTCGACTACCTCGTTGCCCGCACGGCGGGCGACTCGGCCCGCTGACCGCGCGCCTCAGCCCGGCTGCCGGGCGCCCTGGCTGCCCGCGGCGATGATGCGCTCGAAGTGGCGCAGCATCCGTTCCGCGTCCGGCGTGACGCCGGTGAACAGCCGGATGCCCTCGGCGGCCTGGAACACCAGCATGTAGCCGCCCCCGACGGTGAGGCAGCCGAGCGCGCGGGCCGCGGTCATCAGCTCGGTCTCGAGCGGCATGTAGACGACATCGTGCACCCAGAGGTCGCTGCGCAGCAGGTCGAGGGGGACGGCAGACCCCGGATGCGACGGCATGCCAACCGGGGACGCGTTGACGACGCCGTCGGCCGAGGGAAGATAGCGCCCCGCGTCGTCGACGGATCCGCCGACGATCGCCGTGCGCTCGTGCGCCGTGTTGAGTGATTCGGCGACGGTGCCCGCGCGCTCGGCGTCGACGTCGAGCAGAACGAGCCGCTCGACCCCGCTGCGCAACAGCGCGTGCGCCACGGCCACCCCGGCGCCGCCCGCGCCGAACTGCACCACCGTGCGGCGGGGCACACCCGCGAGGTTCTTCTCGATCGAGTGCGCGAAGCCGTACCAGTCGGTGTTGTGCCCGATCGAGCGTCCACCCTCGAACACGATGGTGTTCACCGCGCCGAGCACCCAGGCGTCGCGCGACATCTCGTCGACGTGGTCGACGGCGAGCTGCTTGAAGGGATGCGTGATGTTCACGCCGCGGAAACCGCTCGCGCGCGCCGCCTCGATCGAGGCGCCCACGTCGCCGTAGGCGGCGTCGCGGCTGCCGTCGAAGACGGCGTAGCTGTAGTCGAGGCCGAGTGCCGCAGCCTCCGCCTCGTGCAGCACCGGCGACAGAGACAGTTCGAGCCCGAGCCCGATAAGCCCGACGCGATACGACTCCGTTGTACTCATACCTGTGACCCCGTTGTCTCGTATGTCTGATGTGCCTGGTCGCTGGTTACAGACGCCGGGCGAGCCCGAGTGCCGCCGTGTGCACCGCAGGCCCTGCACCTGCCGCGTCGAACGCGCCGGTGCGGCCGCACACCGAGATGGCCGCGACGGCGTTGCCCGCGCCGTCGAGGATCGCGCTCGCCACGCAGTCCGCGCCGCCGTCCGAGTCGAGCGCGATGCCGTCGGCCCGCACCCGATCGAGCTGCGCGCGGAATGCCGCGACATCGAGGGGCGCGGAGCCCACCCGGGGCAGGCCGGTCTCGATGACGCGCTCCACGGCATCCGGGGCTGAAAAGGCGAGTATCGCCTTTCCCACGGCGGTCGTATGCGCGGGCAGCCGGCTGCCGATGCGGGCTCGCGGCGCGGGCGGGTTGCGGCCGTGGATCACGCCGACGTACACCACCTCGACCCCCTCGAGCACGGCGAGCTGAACCGTGTGCCCCGTGACGTCGCGCAGGTCCGCCATCGCGGCGAGCGCCAGGGTGCGCAGTGCCCTCGGCTGGGCCGCGAGCTCGCCCAGTTCGAACAGCCTCAGCCCCAGGCGCACCCCGGCACCGTCGCGTTCGAGGTAGCGGTGGTCGACGAGTTCGGAGACCAGGCGCGACACCGTCGACTTCGGCAGGTTCGCCCGCCGCGCCAGCTCGGAGATTCCGACCCGCTGGTCGTCGGCGCCGAAGCATCCGAGCACGATCGTGACCCGCTCGATGACCGAGACGGCGTCGCTCCACTGCGTTGTGCGCATCATGTCCCCGCTAGCCCACAGGGGGGGAGCGGCCCTGTCCGGTCCGCTCCCCCGCCGGTGTGGCGTCAGTTGACCATCCCGCGGATGGCTTCGTACAGCTCGAGACGCTCGCCGTCGTAGTAGCCCGTGAAGAACTCCTCCGCCTGCTCGATGAACGCGGCCTTGTCGACCTCGTCCTCCTCGACGACCGTGAACGACGAGTCGGCGCGGTACTCGTCGAGGATCTTGTTGGTCTCCTCTTCGACGCACTCGCGGTTCTCGGCACGGATGCCGTGAATGGTCTCGTCGAGCAGTTCGGCCTGCTCGTCGCTCAGCTTGTCGTAGGTGTTCTCACCGACGACGAGCCAGTGGATGCCGACCTGGTGGTTGTTCAGCGAGGCCACCTTGAGGATCTCGTCGAAGCTCTGCGAGTGCGTCGCCACGATCGGGTTCTCCTGGCCGACCGCGATGCCCTGCTGCAGCGCCACGTAGATCTCCTCGTTCGCCACCGCGACGGGTTCTACGCCCATGGCTTCGGCGTTCGCGAGAAACTGGGGCGAGTCGGGGAAGCGGATCGCGAGGCCCTCGAGGTCGTCGGGGCTCTCGATCGGTGTGTCCTTCGTGGTGAAGGTGCGGTTGCCGAAGAACCAGCCGTCGACGATGCGGGTGCCGGTCTCCTCGTTGAAGCTGGCGAAGAGATCGGATGACTCGTTGTCGATCCAGTCGAACGTGTGGTCGACGTCGTTGAAGACGTAGGCCGCGTCGACGACGCCGATCGGCTCGTAGGTGGCGCTCAGCGCGGAGGCCCCCTGTAGGTCGATGTCGATGTCGCCGGCCTGCACCGCTGCGAACCGTTCGGTGTCGGGGCCGAGCTGGCTGGCGGGGAACAGGTCGACGGTGAACCCGATGTCCGCCTCTTCCAACCGTTCCTTCAGCAGCTCGACGCCGCAGTAGAAGTTAGGCGTGGTCTCGGGCTGGCTGGTGGCGACGGTCAGCGTGACGTCTTCGTTGCCGCCGGAGTCGCCTCCCCCGCCGTCGTCGGCCGGTGCGGCACATCCGGCGAGAAGGAGCGCCCCGGCCGTCAACACCGACGACGCGAAGACGACCCGGGACTTGCTGTGAGCGTGGCTCATGTGAATCTCCCTTGTACTGTGCGGTTGCCGGAGCCTCTCGGCCCGGCACTGGACGGCCCGTGAGGCGGGCCGAAGTATGGAGTTATAGCCCGAGGAGGTCGGGAACGATGGTGACGATCTGCGGAAAGACGGTGAGAAGCAGCAGCACCGAGACGAGCGGGATGAGGAACGGCAGCACACCCCGGAAGACGACGCCCATCGGTTGTCGGGTGATCGACCCGACCACGAACAGCACCGCTCCGACGGGCGGGCTGAGCGATCCGATCATCAGGTTGAGGATCATCACGACGCCGAGGTGCACCGGGTCGATGCCGAACTGCGCCGCGATCGGCATCAGCACGGGCACCAGCACCAGGATCACGGGCGGCGCCTCGAGGAACGTGCCGATGAGCAGCAGGATGACGTTCAGCACCAGCAGGAAGACGATGGGGTTGTCGGTGAGCCCGGTGAGCCACTGCCCGAGCACCCGGGAGACCTGTTCGCGGGCGAGCACCTGACCCATGAGGTTGGCGGCGCCGAGGATGAGCAGGATCCCACCCGTGACGACCACGGTCTCCTTGGCCGACTGGATGAGCACCTTGAGCGACAGCGTGCGATAGATCGCGCCGAGAACGATCATGTAGGCGGCGGCGACGCCCGCGCCCTCGGTCGGCGTGAAGATGCCGCCGATGATTCCGCCGAGGATGATCACCGGTGTGAACAGCGGGCCGATGACCCTGACCGTGGCGGCGCGGAACGCCTTGCCGTCGAAGGGGCTGCCTTCCATTCCCTCGCGTTTGCGGGCCCAGAGGAAGATGTAGAGCGCGAGCCCGAACGTCATCAGCATCGCGGGCAGGATCGAGCCGGCGAACAGCGCGCCGGTCGAGATCGACGCCGTCGCGGCGAAGAGTACGGCGGGGATGCTCGGCGGCATGATCGTGCTCAGCAGCGAACCGGAGGCGCTCAGCCCAGCCGCGAAACCGTAGGGATACCCCTGCCGGATCATCTGCGGCACCTGCACCTTGCTCAGGGCCGCGGCGTCCGCCAGGGCCGAGCCGCTGATCCAGGAGAATCCGACGCTCGTGCCCAGGTTGACGTAGGCGAGATTGCCCCTCAGCCGCGGCAGGCTGGCGAGCGCGAAGTCGAAGAGTCTGGCGGCTATTCCGAGATGGTTGGCGATCGCTCCGACGAAAATGAACAGCGGCACCGCGAGCAGCGGGAAGCTGTTGATTCCATCGACGACGGAACGGATGGCCAGCCCGGCAGAGTTGCCGTTGGTGTAGAAGTACAGCATGCTCGCCGCGATCATCGCGAAGGCGACAGGCACGCGCAGCAGAAGCAGCGCCGACATCACCACGAGATAGATGGTGAGATCCATGTCAGCCCTCCATCTCGGAGATGTCGAGCCGCGGCTCGGGGCGGTTCGCAGCGAAGATCTTCGCGATCGAGTGGATCACGCCCGACGTGAACCCGATGAACGCGAAGATATAGATCACGGCGAGCGGCATGTGCAGCACCGTCGTGACCCTCCGCCAGCCCTGCTCGATCGTCAGTATCGATTCCCACGCCAGCGCCGCGCACGTCGCGACCATCACGAGGGCGGCGAACACCCGCAGGGCGACGAAGAGCTTCTTGCCCCGCAGCACCGAGTCGAAGACCTCGATGACGATGTGGCCGTTCTTGCCGATGAGGTAGCCCGCCGTGATGAAGGTGAGGGCGACCATGGACAGCCGCGCCACCTCCCCGGCACCGACCCACGCGATCGGGGGCACGTAGCGGCCGATCACCTGGTACATCACGCCGAAGAAGATGAGAGCGAAGAACACGGTGCCGGCCCAGAGCTCGACCCGAGACAGCCAACGGAGCGGAGCGGGCAGGTGGTGGTCGGCCTCGGGCGGCGGGGTGGCGGAGTCGGTCACCGGGTGATCGGCGTCGTTGGCCGGGCGGTCGCTCACGCGCGACACCAGACTCGTCGGATGCCGCCCCGCGGGCCGGGCAATGATGCGACCTGGAACATCATCAACCTCTCTGTCAATGTGCGGGCTCATGCCGCTGACTGCGACTCTGAGTGGTCGGCAGGCTGCACACAAGCGACCGTCCCAGCGAATGGAACGCACCGTCAATAGATGTGAGGATATCTGTCTGAATCGGTAGCGCCGAGGTGCGGCGGGCATAAAAAATGCCCGGTTCCCAATGAATCAAAGGGAACCGGGCTGTTGTGACCCCAACCGGATTCGAACCGGTGTTACCGCCGTGAGAGGGCAGCGTACTAGGCCGCTATACGATGGGGCCGAAAGCAACTAGATGAGTATGCCATACGCGTGGGGCACTTCCAAACCGAGGCTGCGGCTCGACGCGATCAAGGCGCGAGCGCGAGCAGCGCGGCCTCTTTCGCGGGCGGCAGGCCGACGACCGGGCGGTCGGGCCGCTGGGGCGCGACTCCCCCGATCGAGTGCAGCCATCGCCAGGTGTCGTCGACCGTCTCGGCCAGCGGCCGCACGGTGAGCCCGGCCGCCAGCGCGGTGCTCACATCGGCCCGGTGCATACCGTCGGAGTCGGGGCCCGGCGGAATCCAGATCGGCAGCTCCAACCACGGCTCGATGCCCGCCTCCGCGATCTGCTCGGGGGCGAACCAGCGCAGCCGGGCGTCGGAGCCGGTCGCGGCGACACTCGCCTCGAGCACGTCGCGCATCGTGGTGATGTCGGGCGGGCCGACGACGTTCACGGCTCCGGTCGCCGCGGTGTACAGGCCGAACGCGGCGAGGTCGCGGGCGTCGACGTACTGGATGCCGGCGCCGGCCGGCCCGGGCGCCACCACCTCGCCACCGCGCGCGATGCGGGCGAGCCACCACGGCAGCCGGCCGATGTTCTCGCGCGGCCCGAGGATGAGCCCGGCCCGCAGCAGCAGGGCGCGGTCGCCGAAACCCGCGAGGGCGCCGAGCTCGCCACCCCGTTTTGCGCGCGCGTAGTCGGAGTGATCCGTCTCGTCGGCCGACGCCTCGACCACGGGCGCATCCTCGCGCGCGTAGGCCGGCGGCGGATACGTGTGCACCGAGCGGGACGACACGTAGACGTATTTCTGCGCGCGCGACGAGAGCAGAGCCGCGGCATCCGTCACCGCTTTCGGCGACCACGACCAGGTGTCCACGACGAGGTCCCACTCGCCGTCGGCCAGGGCGTCGAGACCGCCGGGGGCCGTGCGGTCACCCACGAGCGCGGTCACGTCGGGGCGCGGTTCGCGGCTGCCGCGGTTGAGCACGGTCACGTCGTGGCCGCGCGCGACGGCCTCGTCGACGAAGGCGTGCCCCACGAACTCGGTGCCGCCCAGGATCAAAACGCGTTTCGCCGTCATCACCCCAGCGTCGCGCACCCGGGCCGGGTCGCCAAGCGATTCTGCTCTCGGCCTACGACCAGCCCAGCGCGAACACGACGTCGTCGCCGAGCGCCTCGCCGGTGACCCGGTCGAGGTCGGCACGGCGTTCGAGTCCGGCCTTGAGTGCGGTGCGCTGCGAGCCGACGTTGCCGTGCGTCGTGTAGGCGATGAGCGGATGCGCCGAATGCTCGTCGCGCCACAGCTCGACCGCGGTGAGCGCGACCTCGGTGGCGTAGCCCTTGCCCCACGCTCGCGGCGTGTACCGGTACGAGAGGTTCAGCACCGTGCGGTCGTTCCAGGTGGAGAAGCGGATGCCCGAGAACCCCACGACGCCCTCGTCGTCGCGCACGGTCCAGTAACCGAATCCGTGCTCGTGCCAATGCCCGAGCCACTCGCCGAACTGCCGTTGCGCGTCGGATCGGGCCGTGAGCGGGCCCGCCGGGTTGAAGGCGTTGGTGAGGGGGTCGGCGTGGATGCTCCACATCGCGTCGAAGTCGACCACCGAGAGGCGGTCGAGGCTCAGTCGTGCCGTGCGGGTCATGCGCCCGCCGTCAGGTCGAGGATCGCGCGGGCGAATTCGCGCGGCTCCTGCTGCGGCACGTTGTGGCCGACGTTCGCGAGCAGTTCTTGCCCGTACGGACCCACGAACTGCGAGCGGTCGTCGTCGGCGCTGGCTCCGAGCACGCCGTCGGCTCCGGATTCGAGCACGATGGTCGGCACGAGGATCGGCGGCGACTCGGCGAGAGCGGCCTCGATCTCGTCGTAGCGCGGGTCACCCTCGACGAGGCCGAAGCGGTGCCGGTAGGAGTGCACGACGACGTCGACGAAATCGGGGTTGTGCAGGCTGGGAGAGCTGGCCGCGAACACCTCGGGCGAGAAGTTCCAGGTCGGCGACCAGGTGCGCCAGAGCAGTTCGCACAGCTCGTCGCGGTTGCGTTCGAGGCCGAGGCGTCCGCGTTCACCGTGGAAGTAGTACTGGTACCAGTAGGTTGCCTCCCACTCGGGCGGCGCGGGCTCGCCGGCTGCGGCGAGGTTCTGCACGTTGTAGCCGCCGGCGCTGACGAGCCCGGTGACCCGCTCGGGCCACAGGGCCGCCACGATGCACGCGGCGCGTCCGCCCCAGTCGAACCCGGCGAGTACGGCGCTGTCGATGTCGAGGGCGTCGAGTAGCGCCACCAGGTCGGCACCGAGCGCGGCCTGCTGGCCGGAGCGCGGTGTGGATTCGTCGAGGAAGCGCGTGGGCCCGAAGCCGCGCAGGTAGGGCGCGATCACCCTGTGGTTCGCACGGGCGAGCCGCGGCGCTACCTCGTCGAACGCGCGCACGTCGTACGGGAACCCGTGCAGCAGCACCACGGGAGCACCGTCGGCGGGCCCCCACTCTTCGTAGGCGATCTCGAGCACGTCGGTCGTCACCGTCTTGATCTCGTTCATACGATCTCCACCGCCGTTCCGCTCACGACGATGCCGCCGGACGGCGGGATGTCGACGGTGAGCACACTCGGTCGGCCGACGTGTGCGCCCTGGTTGATGAGAACGCGCTCGGGCGCGAGACCGAGGGCACGCAGGTAGCCGCCCACGGATGCAGCGGCGGAACCGGTGGCGGGATCTTCGGTGATCACGCCCACCGGGAAGAGGTTGCGGGCCTCGAACTCGTGGCTCGAGATCGCGAACAGCGTGGTGACCGTGCCGGCCCAGCCCTGGTCGTCCATCAGCGCACGCATCGCTGCGGGATCGAAGGTGAAGTCGTCGAAGCGCGAGCGGGACGCGAAAACCAGCACCGGGTGCCAGTTGCCCGCGAACGAGATCCGCGGCGGGAACCGCGGATCGAGGTCGTCGCGGGTCAGCGCGAGCAGGCCAAGCAGGGTGTCGAGAACCTCGCCGTCGATCTCGACCACCTCGGGCTCGACGCTCGTGAACGCCGCGTCGATCTGGTCGCCCGCGGCTGAGCCCTCACCGGGCAGGGCGACGACGGTGGCGGTGTCGATCGCGATCGGGCCCACGGCGGTCTCGAACGTGAACGTGCCGGGGCCGTCGCGCCGGGCGAGCGCGACCGCGGTGGCCACGGTCGCGTGGCCGCAGAACGGTACCTCGGCGATCGGCGAGAAGTAGCGCACACGGGCGTGCCGGGCATCGCCGTCTATCGCGGGATCGATGAGGAACGCGGTCTCGGCGAAGCCGACATCCGCCGCTATTCTCTGCATCTGCGTGTCGTCGAGGGCGCTCGCGTCGAGCACGATGCCCGCCGGGTTGCCGCCGTCGGGCGTCGAGGCGAACGCGGTATAGCGCAGAACGGAAGTCATTGACCCATCGTGGCAGCAACCGCCGACAGCGGGCATCGCCGACGGGTGGCTACTGCCTCACGACGGGGGCTATGGCATCAGCACGTGCAGCGCGCCGGGCACTATCTCGACGTCGACGGGCAGCAGCGAGACCCGTTCGCCGTCGGCGTAGGCGGCGACCGAATCCGCCTCGATGCGCACGGTCTTCGCGCGGTGCACGGTGACCCGCCGGTCGGTGAGGTGCGTGCCGGCGAACACGCGCGGGAACACCCGCACGAACGCCATGCGCGACAGCGGGGTCACGACGAGCACGTCGAACAGTCCGTCGTCGATCACCGCGTCGGGGGTCACACGCATGCCGCCGCCGATCGACCGGTTGTTGCCCACCGCGATGAGCGCGGCGTCGGTCACGGTCTCCGCTCCGTCGAGCACCAGGCGGTAGCGGATGGGTCGCAGCCGGGCCAGCTCTATCGCGAGGGCGACGAGGTAGCGGCTCTTGCCGCGTGGACGCCGCAGCGTGTTGGCCCGCTCATTGACGATCGCGTCGAAGCCGGCCGAGAGCACGCTGGCGAACCAGGTCGTGCGCGGTTCGCCCGTGGCGTCGTCGGTGTGGCGGATGCGCCCCGCGTCGATCGCCCGAGACGGTCGCGCGATAGCGGCGAGCAGCACGTCGATCGCGGCGCCCGTGTCGCCGATCGGAATGCCGAGCCCGCGCGCCATGTCGTTGCCGGTGCCCGAGGGGATGATTCCGAGAGGGAGGGTGGTGGTGGCCAGCAGGTTGACCCCGAGGCTCACCATCCCGTCGCCGCCGACGACCACGAGAGCGTCGGGCTTCTGCGCTATGGCGCGGGTCGCGACCTCCACGAGACGCGCGAACGTGGGCTCTTCGAGGGCGGTGACGGTGTGGCCGGCCGCGCGCAGCCGGGCGACGACCGTCGGACCGACCGTGCGGCTCTTACCGAACGACGCGGACGGGTTGATGGCGACGACGATCGTCAGCGGCTGCGGTGTCGGCACGGTTCATCTTAACGGCGCCCGCTACAGCTTCACCCGCCGCAGCAGCTGCGCGTTCAGGGCCACCACGATCGTCGACACCGACATGAAGACCGCACCGACGGCCGGCGAGAGCAGAATCCCGGCGCCGTACAGCGCTCCGGCCGCGAGCGGGATGCCGATGACGTTGTATCCGGCACCCCACCAGAGGTTCTGCTGCATCTTGCGATACGTCGCCTTCGAGAGACGGAACGCGGCGGCCACACCTCGCGGATCGCTCGAGGCCAGCACGATGCCGGCCGATTCGATCGCGACATCCGTGCCCGCCCCGATCGCGATGCCGACGTCCGCCTGAGCGAGCGCGGGGGCGTCGTTCACGCCGTCGCCGACCATGGCCACGCGCGTGCCGTCCTTCTGCAGGCCCGACACCACGTCCGCCTTCTGGCCGGGCAGCACCTCGGCGAACACCTCGGTGATGCCGAGCTGGGCAGCGACCCAGTCGCCGACCTCGCGCGAGTCGCCGGTGAGCATTGCGACGCGCACTCCGCTCTTCTGCAGTTCGGCGACCGCCTCGGCCGACTCGGGGCGGATCACGTCGGCGAGCGCCACGAGTCCGAGCACGCTCGTCTCGTCGAGCACGTAGACGACGGTCTTTCCCTGCGCGTTCGACTCGCGGCCGGCCGCCTCGAGCTCGGGCGGGAGGGTCAGCCCGCGTTCGCTGACGACGCGCGGGCTCGCGACCGTGATGCGGCGGGAGCCGACGGTCGCGGATGCGCCCCGCCCCGAGAGCGACTCGAAGTCGGTCGCGCGGTTCGCGTCGCGAGGCCCTGCGTCGGCCGCGCCGGCCGCCGTCACGATGGCGCGGGCGATCGGGTGTTCGGAGTCCGCCTCGACGGATGCCGCCAGCGCCAGCACCACGGCGCTGTCGAGCCCGGCGGCCGCAACGACGTTCGCCACGCCCTGCTTGCCCTCGGTGAGGGTTCCCGTCTTGTCGAACAGCACCACCTGGATGTTGCGGGCGTCCTCGAGTGCGGCGCGGGACCGCACCAGCAACCCCTTCTTCGCTCCGATGGCCGTGGACAGCTGCGCCACGAGCGGGATCGCGAGACCCAGCGCGTGCGGGCAGGCGATGATCAACACGGTGACCACGCGTTCGATCACGAACGCGGGATCGTCGGGCGTCACGAGCGACCACACCACGAGGGTGATCACCGCGGCTGCGACCGCTATATAAAAGAGGAGTGCGGCGGCGCGGTCGGCGAGCACCTGCGCTCCCGACTTGCTGGCCTGCGCGTCGGCGACGAGCTTCATCACGCCGGCGATCGCGGTGTCGTCACCCGTCTTGGTCACACGCACGCGCAGCGCGCCCGAGCCGTTGATGCTGCCCGCGATGACACCGTCGCCCGCGGCCTTCTTCACCGCGTTGGATTCGCCGGTGAGCAGGGATTCGTTCACCTCGGATGCGCCGTCGCTCACCTCGCCGTCGACCGGTACCGCGGCGCCGGGTCGCACCAGCACGGTGTCGCCGACGCTGAGTGAGGCGACGGGGACGGCCATGACGTGCTCGCCGTGCACCACGTCCGCTTCATCCGGAATCAACTTCGCCAACTCGCCGAGCGCGTTCTGCGCGCCCATGATGGCGCTCATCTCGACCCAGTGACCCAGCAGCATGATGGTGATGAGGGTTGCGAGCTCCCACCAGAAGTCCATGCCAGGGAAGCCGAGCAGCACCGCGACGCTGTAGACCAGGGCCACTACGATGGCGAGCGAGATGAGGGTCATCATGCCGGGCTGCTTCGCGCGCAGCTCCTGGATGCCGCCGCGCAGGAAGACGAGTCCGCCGTAGAAGAAGATGATGACGGCGAAGACCGCCGGGATGAACTCGCTGCCGGGGAAGCGCGGACCGTCGAGGCCGAGGATGTCCTGCAGGCCCTGCGAGAAGACGAGCGTGGGGATGGTGAGCACCAGGCTCAGCCAGAACTTGCGGCGGAACTGCGCCGGGTCGTGGTGCGAGTGGTCGCCGTGGCCTTCGTGGCCCGCGTGCTGATCGGTCGCTGAGCCTGTCGAAGCGCCGTGGTCGTGGTGGTTTTCGTGGGTTTCGTGGGTTGAGCCTGTCGAGACCCCGTGATCGTGGGTCATTATTCTCCCCGGTTGTTGTTGAGTTCGTAGACCTTGAGCAGTTCGTCGACGGCGAGCTGTTGCTGCTCTCCCCCGGCGGCGAACATGTCGGTCACGTGCGTGCGCAGGTGGTTCTCGACGAGCAGCTTGTTCAGGCTGCGGAGGCTCTTCTGGATGGCGAGCGACTGCGTGATGATGTCCATGCAGTAGTCCTCGTTGTCGATCATTTTCTCGAGGCCGCGCATCTGCCCCTCGAGGATCTTGCTGCGGTGCAGCGCGCGCTTCTTGATATCGGCGATCATGTCAAGGAGTATACCCCCGGGGGGTATTCAATACAACGATCCCGCACACCCGGGCTTACTCTCGGATTTATGAAGCTGACCAAGCACGAACACGCCACCCTCGTTCTCGAAAAAGCCAACGAGACGCTCGTCATCGACCCGGGTGCGTTCACCCTGCCGCTCACCGAGGTGCGCCACGTGGTCGCCATCGTCATCACGCACGAGCACCCCGACCACTGGACTCCGGAGCAGCTCGACCGCATCCTCGAAATGAACCCGGGCGCGAAGATCTACGGCCCGCAGGGCGTCGCCGTCGCAGCGTCGGCCTACCCCGTGATCGTCGTTCGCGACGGCGACGAGATCGCGGCGGGCGGATTCGCGCTGCGCTTCTTCGGCGAGAAGCACGCCGTCATCCATTCCTCGCTGCCGACGATCGACAACGTCGGCGTGCTGGTCGACGGCGCCCTCTTCTACCCGGGCGACTCGTTCACCGTTCCGTCCGTCGAGGTCGACGTACTCGCGGTTCCCGCCGGCGCCCCCTGGCTCAAGATCGGCGAGGCCATCGACTACGTGGCCGCGGTGAAGCCCAAGCGCTCGTTCCCGACCCACCAGATGGTGCTCTCGGTGATCGGAAGCAACATGGCCAACGACCGCATCGAGGCCGTCACGGTCGCGAACGGCGGCGAGTTCTTCGCGCTCGAGCCGGGGCAGTCGCTCGACCTGTAACGGATTTTCACGAGCTGCGGATGCCGCGGGGCCGGTCGCTCCCGTGGCATCCGGTTTCTCCGTCTCCTGTCCTCCACAGCCCTACTCGTCGCGTCGTTATCCACAGTGAAAAGCGCGTTTGACCTGCTTTTTATGCAATGTCAGTGGCCCCGGTGACACTACTGACATGAACGAACCGACCCAGACGATCACGCAGATCGGCGACCAGCTCGCCGCTCTCGCGGTAGTGACTGCTGCCGCCGTGACCGACGACGATCTCGTCGCGTTCACGGTCGAACTCGAGCGAGCGGGGCGCTTTGTCGATGCACTGCGAACGCAGGCCGCGGCCGAGCTCGACGAGCGATCGGCCAGTCGGCTCGACGGGTTGTCCGATAGGTACGGTTTCCGAACCGGCGCTCAGCTGCTCGAGTTTCTCACCCGCGTTTCTCCGGCAGAAGCGGCGCGTCGGGTGCGCCTCGGAAGAGCGACGATCGCCACCACCAGTCTCGTCGGCGACGAGCTGCCGCCCAAGCACCCGCGGGTCGCCGTGGCGCTTCAACAGGGCGAGATCGGAGTCGACGCGGCGAGCATCATCATCCGTTGCCTCGACCAGGCCTCGCCGCATGCGACCGCCGAAGACCTCGAGCTCGCCGAGGCCGAGCTGGTTGCCGCGGCGGCCCACGACGGCGCCGGCCTCATCGCCGTGCAGGCGCGGGCGTGGCGTGAGGCTCTCGACGCCGATGGAGCCGAGCCGCGCGACGAACGCATCCAGCGGTTGCGCTCGTTCCGGCTCGGTCGCGAGAACGAGAACGGCCTCACCCCTTTCACCGGGGTCGCCGATCCCTACTTCGCCGGTCTGCTGCGTGCCGCGCTTAACAACGCGAATAAGCCGGGCGTCGAGCCGCGCTTCCTTTCCGAGGCCGACCGGCAGGCGGGTCTCAGCATCGTCGAGTCCGATGACGGCGAGGTGATCGAGGGCGTCACCGATCCACGCACGCGTGACCAACGCAACGACGACGTGCTCCAGGGCATCGTCACCGCCGGACTCCGGTCTACCGGAACGAAGACGGGCGAGATGCGCGACCTCGCCCAGGTCACCGCGGTGATCACCATGGACGACCTCGAATCCGGCACCGGTGTCGCCTGGATCGACGACGTCACCGAACCGATTTCCGCCGCAACGACCGCCGAGATGGTCTGCGCGAAGGGACTCGCCAAGATCATCATCGGCAAGAACGGTGAGCCGCTCTATCTCGGCAAGCACAAGCGCTATTTCTCCGCCGCCCAGATGCGTGCTCTCGCCGTGCGCGACGGCGGCTGTGTTTGGCCCGGTTGCGGCGCTCCGGCGGCCTGGGCCGAAGGCCACCACGTTCACCCGCATGCCGCCGGCGGCCCGACCGACATCGACAACGGGGTGCTGCTCTGCCGGTACCACCACCACAAACTGCACAGATCGGGTCTCCAGATCCGCATGATCGACGCCCGTCCGCACATGCTGCTCACCCCGGCGATGGACCCGGCGCAGAGATGGCGACCGGTCGGAAAGTCGCGGATAGAAGCCGTGCAGGTGCGGCGCAAGAAGGCGGGGTGACGGGTTGGGGAGGCGGGGCGGCGGGCTCGCAAGGCGGGTCGGCGTGAGCGGTTAGAAGTTACGCAGCATCACTTCGCGGTCGACGAGAGGGGCGGATGCCACGTTCCGCTCGTCCACCGCGTTGTACCGCAGGCGCGGCTGACCGGCCACTGCGCGCTCGAGCCAGCCCGCGTCGAAACCCTGAAGCGGAAACAGCGTCACCAGCAGGGGCGCGTCGACCGGCCCCACGGCGTACAGCAGCGCGGTCGCCCCCGAATCGTCATCGCTGATGACCACGGTGCGGGCGAGGGTGATTACGCTGGCGATCGCCTCCCCGGCGGCGGCATTGGCATCGGGATCGGTGGCATCCGCCCCGCTCTCGCCGGTCTCGTCGATCCACAGCACGGTGAAGTCGCCGTCGGCCGGGTCGGCTACGAAGGGTTCGGCGAGCGCGAGAATGCGTTCGAGGGGTGTGGAGTCCGCGGCCGACGGGGTCTCGAACCACGGGGCGAAGGCATCGGCCGGCAGGCCGAAGGCTCGGGCGACCCCGCCGTCGACCCAGCGGTCGCGCTTACGTCCGAACGGAGTCTCAGCGGTCGACAGGAGATACCCGTAGACGTGCAGCAGACCCGCGTTGCCGACCGGCCACGCGATATCGGCGCCGTGCAGCCCGGCGATCTCGTGTAGTTCGTCGAAGAGTTCCCGCGATAGAACCGGCGCGCCGGCGCCCTCGTCGACGACGGTGGAACGTCCCCAGCGGGCGAAACGGCCGGCCGCGGCATCCGCGACTATCTGCGCTGCCATCCAATCGGGGATCACGGCGGAATCGAGGTCGGCGAGCGCGGCGGCGCGGGTGGGAGTGGTCACCGGTTCATCGTAGGCGCGCACGTTAACGCGATGTTCACACGCTGGCGGCCTTTCCGTCCATAGCCGCTGCCTACTATGGACGCAATGACCACGCCGCCCCTCACCCCAGCCCGCGAACGAACGATCGTGTTCGACTTCGACGGAACCGTGTCACTCGGGCACGGCCCCGTGCGCGCCTATGCGCGGGCCGCATCCGCTGTCCTCGGCTCCGAAGAAGCGGCGACGTTCCTCGCCGCCGTCGACCTGGCACTCGACCACGCGCCGAGCGGCCAACTCGCGGGAACCGAAGCGATCGACGGCTACGACCTCGTGCGCCTGCTCTCGGCCGAGCACGGCATCGACCCCGCGACCCTGAGCGACGCCTACCTGGCGAGCCGCACCCGGTTGGCTACCGCCGACTCCCCCATCACCGCGCCGCGGGGCCTGCCCGAGTTCCTGCGCTTCGCCCGCGACTACGCGTCGATCGTGCTCGCGACCAACGCCCCCGATATCCGGGTTCCCGAGGCGATCGGGGAGCTCGGCCTGACCGGCCTGTTCGACGCGGTCTACACCTCGGTCGGCAAACCCGGCGGCCTCGACCAAGTACTCGACGACTGGCTGCCGCGCGGCGAACTGCTGAGCGTCGGCGACGTCTGGGTCAACGACCTCGCCCCCGCGTCCGCTCGCGGCGCCCTGACCGCACTCGTCGGCTCGCCCGACACCGCCGCCACTCCCACTTACCGCGCCGACCACCTGCACGAGCTCTACCCGGTGATCGCCGCCTGGCTCGAATCCAACCCGTCCGACACAGACCGCACCACCACTGCAACCACAACCACCATGAAAGGCCCAACCAGTGTTCTCTAGAAAGCGCCTCCTCGTCACCGGCTCGCTCGCCGCGGTCGCCGCCCTCTCGCTGGCGGGATGCGCGCCCGCCGCGACCGCAGAGTCCGACGCCCCCGTCGAAGACCCCACGTCGCTCGTTCTCGCGCTCGTTCCCTCGCAGGACCAGGGCGCACTCGTCGACACCGCGACGCCGCTCACCGACTACCTCACCGAGGAACTCGGCATCGACGTGACCGGCGTCGTTTCCAAGGACTACCAGGCGTCGGTCGAGGCGATGGGCGCCGGCCAGGCGCAGATCGGCTTCCTGCCGTCGCTGCAGCTGTGGCAGGCGAGCGACATGTACGACGCGTCCGTCGTGCTGCAGACCGAGCGCAACGGCAACATCACCTACCCGGCACAGTTCATGACCAACAACCCCGACAAGTACTGCGACGACGAGCCCGTCGAGCGCGACGGCAAGCTGTTCTGCAACGGCGCCGACGCCCTCGCGGGCCCGGCCGGCCTCGACTCGATTGACAAGATCACCGACGGCGTGAAGGTCGCGATGCTCGGCCCCGGCTCGCCCGCCGGCTACATCTACCCGATCCTCGCGCTGCAGGAGGCCGGCATCGACACCGATACCGACATCGAGCAGCTGCCCGTGACCGCGAACGACGCGAGCGTGCTCGCCGTCTACAACGGCGACGCCGAGGTGGGCTTCAGCTTCTGGGATGCGCGCGACATCGTGTCGAAGGATGTTCCGGACGTCGGCCAGAAGGTCGTGGTGTTCGCCCTTTCCGAGGAGATCCCGAACGACGGCGTCGCGCTGTCGGCCGACCTCTCCCCCAAGCTGCAGGACCGGATCACCAAGGCGCTCGAGGACTACTCGAACACCGAGGAGGGCTCGGCCGTGCTCACCGAGATCTACTCCATCACCAAGCTCGCTCCCGCCGACCCCGAGTCGCTGGATGTCGTCGCGCGTGCCGCCGAGAAGCTGGGCCTGAAGTAACTTGACGCTCCATTCACGAGACAGCGCGGAGGTCGGAACCACGGTTCCGGCCTCCGCGCCGTGGGCGATCCGCATGCGCGACGTGACGGTTCGGTACCCCAACGGCGTCGTCGCGCTCAATGGTGTCACGCTCGACATCGAGGCCGGCTAGATGGTCTCGGTGGTCGGCCTGTCCGGGTCGGGCAAGTCGAGCATGATCCGCACTATCAACGGGCTGGTACCGATCACGAGCGGCAGCCTGACGGTCGGCGACCACACGCTCGAGACCGCCCGCGGCCGGTCACTGCGCACGCTGCGCGGCGAGATCGGCATGATCTTCCAGGGCTTCAACCTCGCCGGACGCACGAGCGTGCTGAACAACGTGCTCGTCGGGCGCCTCGCCCACACCCCGCTGTGGCGCACCCTCCTCGGCGCGTACACCGCGGACGACAAACAGATCGCCTTCGAGGCACTCGAACGGGTCGGAATCCTCGCCAAGGCCTGGGACCGCGCGTCCTCACTCTCCGGCGGCCAGCAGCAGCGAGTCGCCATCGCCCGCGCCCTCTCCCAGCAGCCGCGCCTCGTGCTCGCCGACGAACCCGTCGCGAGCCTCGACCCGCCCACCGCCCACGCGGTGATGCGCGACCTGCGCCGCATCAACGAGGAGCTCGGCATCACCGTGCTCACCAACCTGCACCTCGTCGACCTCGCGCGCACCTACGGCACCCGCATGATCGGCCTGCGTGCCGGCGAAGTCGTCTACGACGGACCCGCCGCGACCGCCACCGACGCCGACTTCGAACGCATCTACGGCCGCTCGATCGAGGCGGAAGACGTGCTCGGCCCGTGAGCGCGCAGAAGCACGCGGGCGCACAGAAGCACGCGGGCGACCTGCAGATTCCCGCCCGCCCCGGCGGACGTTGGAAGCCGTGGGCCGCCCTCGCGGTGGTCGCCGCCATCACCGCCATCACGGCGAGCCCGCAGTGGGGCGTCGCCGTCTCGTTCGACGCGATCGCGCGAAACTGGCAGAACGGCGCCGAGAAGATCGTGCAACTGCTGCAGCCCGACTGGGCGTTCTGGCCCCGCACGATCGCGCCATTACTGGAAACGCTGCAGATGGCAGTTATCGCCACTGCGGTCGGCGCCGTCGTGTCGCTGCCCCTGAGCCTGTGGGCGGCGAAACTCACGAATCCGAACGCCGTGAGCCGCGGCATCCTGCGCACCGCGCTCAATATCGTGCGGTCCGTGCCCGACCTGCTCTACGCGTCCGTTCTCGTCGCGATGGTCGGCGTCGGCGCGCTCCCCGGCATCATCGCGCTCGTGCTCTTCAACGTGGGCATCATCGTGAAGCTCGTCTCCGAGTCGATCGAGTCGAACGACGCCGGTCCGCTCGAGGCCGGCCGCGCCGCCGGCGGTTCGCAACTGCAGGTCAACCGCGCCATCGCGCTGCCCGACGTGTGGCCGAGCTTCATCAACCAGACGCTGTATGTGTTCGAGCTGAACGTGCGTGCGTCGACCGTTCTCGGGCTCGTCGGCGCCGGCGGCCTCGGCCTGCTCATCGACGCGGTGCGCACTTACTACCGCTACGACCAGCTCTCCCTCATCATTCTCGAAATCCTCGTCATCGTCGTCGTCATCGACGTGCTGTCGAGCGCCATCCGGAAGCGACTCGTATGAGCGTCACCGCCCCGCCGAGGCCCCGCGTCGTCGCGCCGCCGAAACCGCGAAACCGCATACTGGCGGTCGCGACCCTGATCGTGACGGCCGTCGTGGTCGCGTCGTTCTGGTCTGTGGATGTCACGTGGTCGCGCCTCATCGACCTGCCGGCCGAGATCGTGCGCTACCTGTGGCTGATGTTCTCGAACCCCACCTGGGAGAAGCTGCCCGAGGCGCTCGCCCAGACCTGGAAATCCGTCGCGATGGCGTGGATCGGAACCGTGCTCGGCATCCTGATCGCGACACCGCTGAGCTTGCTGGCCGCCCGCGGCTTCGGTCCGGCGCCGGTGCGCTGGGCGTTGCGCGGCCTGTTCTCGGTGATCCGGGCGGTTCCCGAGATCATCATCGCGATCGTCATCCTGTCGGTGACCGGCCTGACGCCGCTGACCGGGGCGCTCGCCCTCGCCATCAACGGCATCGGAACGCTCGGCAAGTGGGGCTACGAGTCGATCGAGGGCGTGCCGGCCGGTCCGATCGAGGCGGTACGGGCATCCGGCGGTTCGACGGCCCAGGTTCTGCGCTGGGGAGTCTGGCCGTCGGCCACCCCCGAGTTCCTGTCGTTCTGGCTCTACCGCTTCGAGATCAACGTGCGCTCGTCCGCGGTGCTCGGCCTCATCGGTGTCGGGGGCATCGGCGACATGCTCACCTCCTACACTCAGTACCGTGAGTGGTCGACGGTGGGCATGCTGCTCATCGTCGTGGTCGTCGTGACCATGTCGATCGACGCCGTCTCCGGCGCCATCCGTCGCCGGATCACCGAGGGAGCGCGCGCGAAATGAGCTGGACCGGAAGTGAGGATGTCGCGCCGACGACCCGCATCGCGACGGTGATCAACGCGCTGCTGCCGAGCGAACGCCGCGTGGTCGAACTCATCCTGGGCGACACCGAGGGCGCGATGGAGAGCACGGCACAGGAACTCGCCGACCGCGCCGGCGTCGCACGGTCGACGGTGGTGCGCGCCTGCCAGAGCCTCGGCTACCGCGGCTACCCACAACTGCGGGTCGCCCTCACCCGCGAGCTGGCGCAGGCCGGCCAGCGCGTCGACGACTACGGAACGAGCGCGTTGGGGCGCATCCGGGCCGATATCGACGCCCTCGCGGCGTCGCTCCCCCAAGTGGCGAGCGTGCTCACCGAAGAGAGCGTCGAGAGCGCCGTCGCGCTCATCGTCGGCGCCCGCCGGCTGCTCGCCCTCGCCACCGGACTCTCGTCGCCGCTCGCGAGCGACCTCTCGATGCGCCTCACCGCCATCGGGCGCCCCACCGAATTCGTCGGCGACCCGATCGGCCAGCAGATCGCCGCGCGTCAGCTGACCGCCGACGACACCGCCGTGGTGATCAGCGGCAGCGGCGCCAACGAGTCGAGCCTGCGCTCGGCGCGGGCCGTTCGCGCGGCCGGCGCGAAACTGATCGTGGTCACGTCATTCGCGAGCTCACCGCTCGTGAGCATTGCGGATGTCGCGCTGGTGGTAGCCCCCGCGACGGGGTCATTCCGGCACGAGCTCGAGCACACCTCGCGGGTGCCGCACGTGATCCTGCTCGAGTCGCTCGTCGAAGTGGTGGGCACCCGGCTCGGCGACGCGTCGCGCACCGCACGCTCGACGGTGCTGTCGATCCTGAGCGACAACCTCAGCGAGTAGGGGGCGCGCCGCCGCTGATCGGGTGGGGCGATCCGGGCGGCCGAACCGACCGGCCGGGGTCACGCCCGCGGCACCGGATACGTCAGATGCGTCACGCGCGCGGTCTGGATGAGCGACGTCGGGTCGCCCAGCACTCGCGTCCGACCGCCGGTGAAGTAGGGGCGCCCCGCCCCGAGCACGACGGGGGCGAGATCGACCCGCACCTCGTCGAGCAGCCCGGCCTCGAGCGCCTGCGTTCCGATCTCCCCGGCGGCGACGGCCACGTCGAGGTCGCCGGCGATCGTGCGCGCCACCCGCACGGCGGCCTCGATGCCGTCGGTGACGAAGTGGAAGTTCTTCGCCCCCGGGTAGTGCCAGTCGGTGGGCGGCTGGTGGGTCAGCACGACGACCGGAACGTCGTAGGGGTGCCGCCCCGTCCAGCCGTCGGTGACGTCGAACAGGCGACGTCCGACGACCAGCGCGCCGAGACGGGCAACGAGGTCTCGCAGGTACTCCGCGGAGTGCGGGGTGACGTGGAAGGTGACATCGGGCGTCGCCGTGGCGATCTCGATGTCACCTGCCTGATACCAGTCGAAGACTGCACCGGGATCGTTGTCGTCACCGGCGATGAAGCCATCGAGCGACATCGACGCTGCTGAATAGACCGTGCCCATGGGCGCACCTCCGGCTCGTGTGCCGTCCAATGTAGGAGCCGACGAGGTGGGCGGTCAACGGGGTCGGGCTGGAGCGGCCTCCCACACCGACGACGACGGCCTCCCCTCCCGTCGCGGGAGGAGAGGCCGTCGTTGTGCCTCGAACTTACCCGGACGACCGACCGCGCTCGGTGTCGCCACCACGCTCGGCATCACGACGACGCTGGATACGCCGCGCGACGAGCCGGCTCGCCACGATCTGCGCGACGACCACGCCCATCACGATGTAGCCGGTCACCATGCGGTGCTCGGTCGTGCCCCACGCGAACGCGGCGACGGCCAGCCCGACCGCGATTCCCCACACCGCCCAGTACACCGACGCGAACAGCCCGGTGTGGGTCGCCTCCCAGAGGGCGCTGCGCTGCGTGACCACCGTTTCCTCCCTCGTGCCCACGCTAGGCATAGCACCTGATATAGGCGAGATGCGGGTAGGAGACGAAGTTCGCCTTCCACACGCGGAACCCGATGCACTGCCCGCTTCCCAGAGCGAGGCTGGCCTGTGCCCAGGCCCCGGCGAGAACCGCGGCGCACACCGGCGCACCTCCGCCGAGAATGGCACACGCCCCACCCACGTTGAGCACCCGGGCCGCGAGTGCCGCCGTCTCGCCGCGGGTCAGCTCGAGCGTGCACCACAGCCGGTCGCACCGCACCCGGGGGTCGGCGATCACGGGATAGGCGGCTCCGGCGTGCGCGACGTTCTGCGTGAGGATGTTGCCGGCCACCGAGTATGACGTGGGCACCGCGGCGCCCGTCGCATCCTTGGCCCAGGCGGGAACGACGGAGTTGACGAGTGTTCCGCCGGCGCTGAGAACGTCGATTCCGCCGCCCTCCGCCGGTCGGAGCACGGCAGGCTTGCCGTCGACCATGAACGCGAACCGATAGCTGATCGGTGCGTCCGGTCCGCTGATCACGGCGTAGCCCGCGTTACCTCCGGTGCTCGACGTGCTGAGGGCGAACGAGGAGTCGGCCGTGTTCGCGTACACCGCGAGACCCGACGGGCTGAGCGCCTTGGCCGAGCCGGCGACGGGCACCGGCGTGATGCTGAGGGTGTTCGACCCGGTCGGGATGGTGAGGCCGGTCTTGAGCGAGACACGGGCGCCGCTCGTGACCGCCGGTGCCTGAGCGGTGGCCGCGTCATCCGGCATCGCCAGCTTCGAGCGCGACGGGGGCGCGACATCCGCGACGGCGCCCGCCTGGCGGAGGATCTGCTCGACCCCCGCCGCGTCGACGCCGCCCGAACCCGTGGAGCCCGCGCCGACACCCGCGGAGTGTGCCGGGGTGGCCGTGAGTGTCGACGCGGTGATCGTGAGGGCCGCTATCGCCGCGAATATGAGGGTCTTCTTCGCGTGCGCCCGGGTTGGATAGGCCCGCGCCGGGAAGCCCTCGGTTGGCAAACTTTTCACAATGCTGCTCCTTTGTCTTCGGTGAATCCCGGCACGCGGAAGACGTTAAGCGAGGAGGAGCAGCAGCGGTGTGAATGGGAGAAAACCGGTCGAGAAAGTCGGACGGCCTGTGGATAACCCGGGCCGCCCGAAAAAGCCGTTTATCGCGTGGAAAGCGCTATCGCCCGTCGCGCACTTCTTCGAGACGGTGCAGCATGATCGCCTCGAACCGCACGTAGAGGCTCTCCGGTCCCGCGTCGTCGGCGCTCTCGACGATCCAGCGGTTGGTGACCTCGAAGCACTCGCGGGTCACGTCGGCCGTCAGCTGCTCGAGTACCTCCTCGGAAATGCGTGCCCCCACGAGCGTGCGGATCTGCACCGCGATCAGCGGCGCCATGACCTCGGCCATGCGCGCGTCGAGCTTCGCGGCGACCGACCCGACGCGCACGGCCCGGTAGAACGCACGCCGCGTCGCGAAGTGATGCGAATAGGCGCTCGCACTGGGCGCCCCCGCCGACCGCGCCACAGCATCGAGCCGGAGGTCGTCGGCCGCCATGCGCAGGGCGGCCTCGATCAACAGGTCGTCGACCGAGTCGAAGAGACCGGATGCCGCATCGGCGTCGACCTGAGCGGCGGCGGCGATCTCGCTCAGCGTGACCGCGGACGTTCCCGCGCGCTCGACGACGCCGATCGCGGCCGCGGTGAGAGCGGCACGCTGATCAGCGGGCCCGCGTCGCTCAGTCATTGCCGCAATCGTACCGAGCGCACATTTGACCCCGCTGTGCGCGCCCGAGGTGACGGCCTACCCCTCCCAGTCCTCCTGGATGATGCGCGACGACGCGTGGATGTTCACCATCAGCGACCGACGGTCGGAGCGGTTCGTGAACTCGTGCCACGCACCCGCCGGCACGACCGCGATCGTGCCGGCCCCGAGCATCCGCAGCTCATCGTCGACGATCACCTCGATCTCGCCCTCGATGATCACGAACGTCTCGTCGTAGGGGTGACGATGCTTGGCGGCGCCGTCTCCGGGCTGGTTGCGCACGACGAAGAACGATACGGATGATCCGTGCCCCTCGCCCTCGAACCGGGCCGTGCCGCCCGCCACCCGCGTCAACGTCTCGAAATCGATAGTCTCCATGGCGCAGATCGTAGGGCGTGGCGCCCGTCACTCGTAAGTGCCGACGAGAACCCATTCGTTGCGCGCGGAGTCGAGCCGCACGTCGAACACGCGACAGTCGCCCGTTATGGTGGTCGCCTGGAAGCGCCAGCCCCCGCCGAGCCCCGTGGTCGGATGCATCGTCCACTCGTTGATCGGAGCGGCCGGTAAGACCGTGGGAGCATCCGAAACCCGGTACCGCTCTCCGGCGTAGACCAGTCGACGCGGCACTCCGCGCTCGTCGAGCCACACCGCGACGCGATCGTGCAGCATCATTCTGAACTCCAATCACTCGAACAGGTGTTCGAATGTATCGATGATCGCACTCCCGCGCGCGACACGCCAAGCGCGCCTAGGCTCGGATTATGCGAATCGATCTCGAAGGCACAACGGCGCTCGTCACCGGATCTACCCAGGGCATCGGACTCGCCATCGCGACGGGTCTGGCCGCGGCCGGAGCGCGCGTGGCGATCAACGGGCGAAGCGAATCCAGCGTGCAGCGCGGCATCGCCGAGGTGCGCTCGACGGTGCCCGAGGCGGATCTGATCCCGCTCGTCGCCGACATCAGCACGCAGGAGGGCAGCGCGACCGCGGTCGAACTCGTTGCCGACGTCGACATCCTCGTGAACAACCTCGGCATCTTCGGCGCGAAACCCGTGCTCGAGATCGACGACGACGAGTGGCGACGCTACTTCGACGTCAACGTGCTCACGGCGGTGCGCCTGACCCGCCTCTACCTGCCGGGAATGATGCAGCGGAAGTGGGGCCGCGTGCTGAACATCGCGAGTGACTCGGCGATCGTGATCCCCGCCGAGATGGTGCACTACGGCGTCTCGAAGACCGCCCTGCTCGGCGTCTCACGCGGCTACGCCAAGGAGGCCGCCGGCACGGGCGTGACGGTGAACTCGGTGATCGCCGGACCGACGCACACCAAGGGTGTCGAAGACTTCGTCTACGAGCTCGTCGACTCCGCCCTGCCGTGGGAGGAAGCGCAGCACGAGTTCATGGTCAAGCACCGCCCGCAGTCGCTGTTGCAGCGGCTGATCGAGCCGGAAGAGATCGCCAACATGGTCGTCTACCTCAGCTCGCGCTTCGCCTCCGCGACGACGGGAGCCGCCGTCCGTGTGGACGGCGGCTACGTCGACTCGATCGTGCCGTAAGAGGGGCCAGCAGCCCGCCGTAAGCGCGATCAGGCGGTCTCTTCGGGCTCCGGCTCTTCGCGGCGGAGGATGAGGAAGCGCGCGCCGTAGGGCTCGAGGCTGATCGGGAAGCTGCGGAGGTCGTCGACGACGCCGATCTCGGTGTCGTCCGCGGCATCCACAACCGTCGCACGCGGCGGCAACGACTCCGAGTGAATCGTGCCCTCGATCGCCTCGTCGGTGAAGTTCAGCGCCGTGATCTGCATCACGGGCACGCCGTTCTCGTCGAGGTCGAGTAACTCGTGCACGAGCACGAGCATGCCCGGACGCGCGACGTTCGGGATGTCGAGCTGCGTCGCCGTGGCGATGCCGTACTTCGCCCGCACCGCGAGCATGCCACGCAGCCGCTGGGCGAACGAGTCGGGCTCGGCGAGCTGCTCGGGAAGCGCACCGTAGAGCGACCGCGCACGCGGCATGCCCGACGGAGACTTCGTGGCCTCCGGCGACTGGCCGAGCAGGTCGAGCGCGCCGCGCTCGATCCACCGGGTGTCGCCCTCGGCGATCAGGTCGGCCACCTCGGAGCGCGGCACGGTGAGCATGCCGAGCAGGTCCCAGCCGGACAGTGCGAAGACGCCGGGCTGCCAGGAGTTGAACGCGGCGAGCAAGAGGTGCGCATCGCGGATGGGCGCGACGTCGTCGTCTCCGATGGAGTCGAGCGTCTCGTGCCCACGCGTGGCGGCGATGAGCGACGCCGTGGTGCAGGCGATTCCGTTGGTTGTGAACACGAGGTTGTAGTCGGCCGCCGGCTCGGTGAGCGCGGCGGTGAGGTCGGCGCGCACCGACTCGGCGAGCTCGGCGCCGGTGACTTCGCCGTTCTTGTAGCCGTAGACGTCGTCTTTGTGCAGCGTGGCCCAGTGCACGAGTTCGTAGGTGAGCTCGTCGTGGTTCTGCAGTCCGTGCACGAGGCTGACCGGCTCGACGCCCAGCTCGAGCGAGGTGCGCAGCGTCAGGCGCAAGAACTCGGTGTCGCCGGTAGCGAGGGCGTGGTGGTATGCCGGACGGTTGATGAAGTCATACGAGAGGTCGGCGCCGACGACACCGGTGTCCCTGATGTCCTCGATGGTGAGGTTGAGTTCCTGGAAGCTGAAACCGCCGACCTTGCGCACCATGCCGGCGATGATCTGGTTCGCGGCGTGCGAGAGCGGGTGCCCCTCCGACCAGGCCGGGAGACCTTCCGCGCTCTTCTCGACGCCGAGGAATCCGTTGGCGTCGAGTCGCAGCGCGCTCGTGCCGAGGTCGCCGAGCGAGTGCAGGGCGTCGCCGATCACCAGGCGCATGCCCGCGAACGTCGGGTCGAGCCAGTTGACCGAGGGCTGTCCCTCTTTGAAGTAGTGCAGGTAGACCCAGCGACGGGTGACCCCGTCGACGCCGATCACCGGAGCGGTCGCGCTCCAGTTGGTCTCCTTGACGCCGGGCTGGTAGAAGATCACGCGCTGCAGCTCGCCGATGATGTAGCCGTGCTCGGCGAGCGCGGCCTCGGTCACCGAGTCGAGGTTGACGGAGTCGCGGCCCGCGGGAACCTCGGGGAGGAGTCCCCACTCCTCGGGCGGGATCTCGACCATGTGGTAGATGCCGGGGTAGTCCTTGAACGCCATCTCGGCGAGGCGGAAGTCGGCCCCCTTGCCGGTGTGGCCGGGGACGATGTCGTCGATGATGATGCCGTCGTGTTCCTCCGCGACATCCGTCATGCGCCTGAACGTCTCTTCGTCTCCGAAGGCCGGGTCGATCTCGGTGCTGATGCGGTCGAAGTGGCCGTCGACGCTGGGGGTCTCGCCCCAGCCGACGATGCCGCCGGCGCGCTTGACAGGGCCGGTGTGCACACCGTTGATGCCGATGGCCTGGAAGGCCTCCCACAGCTCGGGCTCGGCGAGCGCGGCGAGGAAGGACTCGCCCGGGCGGGTCATGATCGAGATCGGGTAGGCGGTGAACCACACGTCGGAGATGCCGACGGCGCGGCGGGCGTCGGGCCGGGCGTAGGGGTTGCGCCACATGCTCGGCTGGCCCGAGAGCTGGCGGCTGAGCACGTCGGCGTCCTTGAGCATCGCCTGGCGCACGAGCCACTCGATGTAGGCGGGGTTGAGCCCGTTCGCCGAGCGCGGGTCGGAGAACGAGCGACGCAGGCTGCCGCCGCGCAGGTTCGCACGGGGGCGGAGTCGCCGGGGCCGCGCAGGGTAGAGCTGTTCGTCGTAGGTGATCTCCGAAGCATCCCGCTCGAGGATTTCCTCTTCGGTGTCCGGTCCGGTCAGTTCGGGATTCTCGTCGTTCACATTGCCACCTTTTCATGCCGCACCGGCTCTCAACGAGAGTACAGTTCAACGCGCCGCGGTGGCGGCCGGGTGCGGGTCGTGGCGGGTTAACTTTCGGCGTGGTATTGCCGTCGCCCTTCCCGCGACCCGTCAGTTGCCGGAGGGGCCGGTTCCGCCCGGCGCTCCCCCGCCGCCCATGCCTGACGCCTCCTGCTGGGTGGCGCTGTTCGCGTAGTCGTTGCTCGGGTCGCGGTAGATCGTGTGCACGTGGCCCCAGCCCGCCGTGACGACCCCGTCGACGTCGGCGCCCGCCGAGCCCTGCTGGCTGGCGAACTCGATGTACGCCTTCGGCCCGGAGATCTGGAAGTAGATGCCGTCGCCCTCCGTCATGTCGTAGACGGTTGCACCCGACCAGTTGATATAGGTCTCATCGAGGGTCGCCTCGATCTCGGCCAGAGCCTTCGCGGTGGTCTCCGCGTCGGACAGGCCGACCCAGTTGGCGATGACGTCGAGCAGCAGCCGCTTCTGCTCGTCGGTCAGGTCGGCGCCGGAGAGGCCGGTTCCGGTCGGGTAGTCGCAGGTGCCGCCCGGCGCACACACCATAGCCGCGACATCCTCGCCCTGATAGAGGTCGGCCTTCTGCGCGTCGGTGAGGCTGTCGTAGAACTCGAACGCGGTCTCGTACATGCCCGAGAACGCCTGCACCTCGGTGCCGTCGGCGTCGGTGTAGACGGCCGGCTGCACGCCCAGGTGGGTGGGAGCGAACGTGATGGCGTCGGCGGAGCCGTCGAGCGTCGCGTTGATGCCGAGGTGGTGCCCACCGAACTGCACCTCCCACGCGCTGGTGTCGGAGGGGTCGCCGAAGAACGCGATGTAGTACTGGCCGAGCGAGGCCTCGGTGCTGCTGCTGGTCTCGAGCAGGTACTCGTCGCCGCCCATGATGGCCGTGACGGTCTCGTAGCCTTCCGCGCTGAGCAGCGACTTGAGAACGGCCATGGCGGCGGTCTGCTGTTCTTCGGTCAGGTCGGCGAGGTTGAGGCCGGCTCGCTCGACGAAGGTGACCGGGAAGTTCGACCACGAGGTGGTCTTCGTCTCGTCGTCGTAGTCGTACTGGAGCGTTTCGCGCTGCTCGTCGGTCAATGTCGCCAGAAACGCTTCGGCCGCCGCGGCGGTGTTCGCGATCGTCTCGGCGGTGGTGCTGGAGAGCTCGGCTTCGGCGCTGTCTGCCGCGGCGGAGATGGTAGAGGTGGAGCTGGCAGATCCGGATGCCGCGGAGCCGGTCGCGGCCGCCGCACATCCGGTCAGCACCAACCCTCCCGCCAGGAGAAGGCTGGTGCTCCAGACGATTCTCGATCGGCGCGGTCGCATTTTCGTGTCCGTGTGTGTTGTCATGGCCCGACGGTAAAACGGGCCGCTATGCGTTCTCTATGCGTGGGCTTTGCGAACCGGCGGGCGCGTCGCTCAGCGCGAGGTGATCGTGAGCGTGAGCTTCGCCGTGTAGGTTCCCGCCGGGCTGTCCACCGGCGAGACGAGGGTGACCTCGCCGCCGAGCACCGTCTCCCCCGCACCGCTCCCGGACGCGTACTGGGCCGGGTAGACGGCGGAGCCGGCGACCTGAGCCACGCCCGGCGCCGAACCGACGGCCGTCGACCGGGTGACGAACGCGCGTAGACCTACGTGTCGGGTGCCGATCACCTGGCTCGCGTCGGCCGTGCTGACGAACGGGGTCAGGTTGGCGGCGACATCCCAGCCCTGCTCGCTCGAGACGCGACCGTCGTGCACCGTGATCTCGGGCAGCGCGCCCGTAACCACCGAGACCCCGTTCACGAGTCCCGGCTGGCCGAACTCGGCAGGCTCGTCGGTGGGGAACTCGATGCTCAGCGGGGTGTCGACCGCCGGGATCGTCGTGACGGCAAGCCCGATCGCGTTAGGAGCCGGGGCACCGCAGTCGGAGACGTCGACCGATTCGGCTCCCGGGATGATGCGGATCTTGTGGAGCCCTTCGGAAACGAGGTTGACCGGCAGCGGGGCGTAACCGAGACTTTCGACGAGCGCCTGACCCTCGCACAGGGCGTAGCGGGCGAACTCGCCGAGCGAGCGGCCCTTCTCGGTGGTGAAGTTCGGCGAGATCTCGTTCGGCACGATCATCGACGAGTAGCTCGACAGCGGGTAGGCGCCGGGGTCGGGATTGGCGAATACGCCGTCGTCACCGGCCCACGAACCCTGGAGTGCGATGCCCACGGCGGCGGCCGTCGGCGCGACGAAGGAGCCGCCGGCATTGAGCAGCTTGGCCGTCGCGAGGCCGGTCTTCAGGGCGTAGCTGTTCTCCACGTAGGTGATCGAGCCGTCGCCGTAAGACTGGCTGACGTAGCCGGCCACGCCGAGTGAGCCGGACTGCGCCTTCATGGCCCCGCTGACCGGATACTGCGACGCGGCGCCACAGCTCGCCGTTTCGCCCCGACGCACGCAGTAGTCGCCCCAGACGGCTTCGTGCTGGGTAGCCATCCACCGGGTGAACAACTCCGTGGATCCGGAAGCGTCGGCACGCACGACGGGAGTGATGGACTGGGCCGGCAAGACGATCTGTGGGTTTTCCGCCTGGATCGCCGGGTTGTTCCAGACCGTGATGACCCCGGTGAAGATCTTCGCCACGGTGTCGCCGCTGAGCTGCAGGTCGGTGATGCGCGTGCCTCCCGAGCGCAGGTTGTACGCGAGCGAGGTCGCGCCCGCCGCGATCGGCAGGGAGCCGAAGGCGGTGGTTGGCGCCTTTATCGGGTAGCCCCCGTCTGCCGGGGAATCGAAGGTCCGGTCGCTCACGGCGAAGTCCACGGCGCCGGCGGCGAAATCCTCTAGCCCGCTTCGCGAGCCCGATCCGGTGTAGTTGACGGTCTGGCCGGAGCCTGAGGCGACGCCGCTGCGCCATCGATCGATGGCGTTCTGGGCCCAGGTCGACCCGGTGCCCGTGATCGGCACGAGCGCTGCGGCCTCGGCAGGAGCCGTGCCGAGCGGGCCGAGCAATGCTGCCGCGAGGGTGAGTCCCATTGCAGCGCTGAGCGCGGTCAAGCGTCGTGTCCCCATTGCCGAACGCTCCCCCGTGTCATCCATCACCGTAAAGGTGAGCCGTGAATGGAGCATGAACGGGCAACGGCAAAATGAGAAATAAACCACTCTCTAGGCGAGCGCACGTCTTGAAGCGCCGTCCGTTTTCCGAAATACTGTTGGCACTCTCGCACGAGAGTCACTTTTCGCTGTCTCCCCTCGAGCGCCGCCGCCGGACTGAGATGAGGTCGTTCCCCATGGACATGCTGACGGGCGACCAGATCGCCGAGGCTGCGTTGACCGACTGGCGCAAGTTGGCGCAAGGACTTCATGCGCGCTACCTGGTCGCCGACTTCGGCACCGCCGCCCGGTTCGTGAGCGCGGTCGGCGAGGCGGGCGACGCGCTCGGACACCACCCGACCGTGACGATCGGCACTCGGTACGTCGACCTCAAGCTGGTCAGCCCCGACGCCGTCTACCGCGACGGCGAGGGAACGGAACACATCGTCGAATGGGTGACCCAGCGCGACGTCGACCTCGCGCGACGAATCTCCGAGATCGCCGCCGAGCACCCGGTCGAACCCGACCCAGCGTCGGTCAGCGTCATCGAGCTCGGACTCGACACGGAGCACTCGGCGACAATCGCGCCTGTCTGGGCCGCCCTCTTGACTGGAATCGCCGGATCCCACGGCCACGGCTCCCCCAGCGACGAGATCCGCGACCCGAAGGGGCGCGTGCCGAACCTGTGGTTCGGCGAGACCGTCGACAACCCCGGTCAGCGTTTCCACGTCGAGATCTATGTGGCGCCTGAGGCGGTCGAGCAACGGATCGCCGCTGCGCTTGCCGCGGGCGGCACCATCGTCGACGACAGCGAGGCGCCCGCGCTCACCGTGATCGCCGACCAGGACGGCAACACGGGAGTCCTCGGGGTCGCATAGCCGCCTGCCGACTCAGCCCGAGCTCACGCGGGCAGCCAGTACTCCCCGAGCCACTCGAGAAACTGCTGAGCCTCGTTGTCGGCGTGCTCCAGTCGGGTCCTGCCCGACCGGGCGAAGAAGTCCTCGAACCCGTCGAGCAGTTCTAGCGAGTCACCGGCCGCGGCCCGGAACCCCATCGTCCACTGCGGGAACTGGCGTGCCCAGATCTGCTTCTGCCTCATCGTGTGCACGTCACGGTGCCGGGGGTCTGCGGCGATTGCGGCAACCCGTTTGAGGACGATCTCGTCGTCGCCCTCCACGATCTGCACGAAACGGCCGCGGTGGTACAGCAGCATGCCGGTGATGCCGTCGCGCGCGTTGTTCAGGCGTGAGATCGCGAGGATCCCCTCGATGTCTTCAGCCGACATCGGCGTGGTTGCGACGCTCACGTACGCGACTGACAGCACTATGACCCCCTGGAGATCGGCGCCGTCGACGAGCCGACGGTTCGTCCAATACTCACATACCGTGGCAGACACATGTCGCTTAAACAGAAAAGCCCCGGATGACCGGGGCTTTCGTTTTACTAAAGCTGGGGTACCTGGACTCGAACCAAGAACAAGAGAATCAGAATCTCCCGTGTTGCCAATTACACCATACCCCACAGTCCCCAACCGAAGCTCGGGCCGACGGTCTACTTTAGCCCATACCCGGCCAGAGTAAAAACCGAGCCGGTCCTGACTCGGTGGAGGGCTAACCCAGCAGGTCGCGGTTGAGCGCCGCGGCCAGTTTGGCGCCGGCACCGGCCGCCACGATCAGCTGCTGCGGTCCCGGCGCGGTCGAGTCGCCGGCCGCGTAGACGCCGGGCACCGAGGTGCGTCCGCCGCCGTCGACGACGAGGTAGCCGTCCGCGTCTGCCGAGAGCCCGAGCGAAGAAACGTAGGCAAGGTTGGGCGCGTAGACGGGCCGCACGAACGCCGCGACCCGGGGCACGGTCTCTCCGTCGGCGAGGGATACGCCCGTCAGGCCGGTACGGTCCCCCGTGACATCCGCAATCTGTCGTCTCTCGACTCGGATGCCGCGCTCGGCTAACGACGCCTCTTCCTCCGACGTCACGTCACCGACGCCGTTCGTGAAGACGATGAGGTCGCGGCTCCACTGCGAGATGAGGATGGCGCGCTCGGCGAGGTCGTCCGTCTCGCCGATGAGAGCGATCGGCTGGTCGGCGTACTCGTAGGCGTCGCATTCGACACAGCTGTGGATTGTTGTGCCGTAGAACTGGCGCAGGCTGGGCAGCGGCGGGAACTTCTCGGTGAGCCCCGTGGTGATGACGATCGCACGCGCGGTGACGGATGTCGCGCCGTACGCCACAACGAACCCGTCGGCTTCGCGCGTCACCGAGGTGACCACGGCCTTCTCGAACGACGCCTCGGGATAGGCCTCGAGCTCTTCGCGTCCGAGCCGGCGAAGCTCGAGCGGCGGAATGCCGTCGCGCGTAACAAAACCGTGGGCGAGAAACGTGGCCGCGTTGCGGGGGCGGTTGCTGTCGAGAACGTGGGTGGTGCGGCGGGCGCGCGCGAGGTTGAGGGCGGCGCTGAGTCCGGCCGGTCCCGCGCCGATCACGACGACCTCGCGGTCGAAGCTCACAGCCGGGCTCGCAGGTTCTTCATACGGGTGAGGCTCGACTGCTTGCCGAGCAGCTCCATCGACTCGAACAGCGGCGGGCTGATGCGCTTGCCCGAGATGGCGGAGCGCAGCGGCCCGAAGGCGATGCGCGGCTTGAGCTCGAGGCCCTCGATGAGGGCGGCGCGCAAGGCGGCCTCGATGGCCTCGTGGTTCCAGGCGGTGACGGCCTCGAGTGCCGTGATCGACGCGTCGAGCACGGTGGCGCCGGCGTCGCCCGGCATAGCGTCGGCGTCGACGACGATCGCACCGTCGCTGAGGAAGAGGAAGCCGAGCAGCGCCGGCGCCTCGCCGAGAAGCTGCATGCGCTCCTGCACCAGCGGGGTGGCGCGACGCAGCAGGTCGCGGTGCTCGTCGCTGGCGACGAGGCTGCCGAGGTAGGGCTCGATGCGGGCGGCGAGATCCTCGACCGCGAGCAGCCGGATGTGGTCGCCGTTGATCGACTCGGCCTTCTTCAGGTCGAAGCGCGCCGGGTTCGGGTTCACGTCGGCGACATCGAACGCGGCGACCATCTCGTCGGAGGTGAAGACATCGCGGTCGTGCGAGAGCGACCAGCCGAGCAGCGAGAGGTAGTTGAGCAGCCCCTCGGGAACGAAGCCGCGCTCCCGGTGGTGGAAGAGGTTCGACTCGGGGTCGCGCTTCGAGAGCTTCTTGTTGTTCTCGCCCATCACGTAGGGCAGGTGGCCGAAGCGCGGGATGAACTCGGTGACACCGATCTCGATGAGCGCGGTGTACAGGGCGATCTGACGCGGCGTCGACGAGAGCAGGTCTTCGCCACGCAGCACGTGCGTGATGCCCATCAACGCGTCATCCACGGGGTTGACGAACGTGTAGAGCGGCGCACCGTTGGGGCGCACGACCACGAAGTCGGTGAACGACCCGGCCGGGAAGGTGATCTCGCCGCGCACGAGGTCGTCGAAGCTGAGGTCGGTGTCGGGCACGCGAAGGCGCAGCGCCGGGCTGCGTCCCTCGGCCTTGAACTCTGCGATCTGCTCGGGCGTGAGGTCGCGCTCGAAGTTGTCGTATCCCTGCTTGGGGTCGCGGCCGGCGGCGATGTTGCGCGCCTCGATCTCCTCGCCGGTGGCGAAGCTCTCGTAGAGGTGGCCGGAGGCCTTGAGCTGCGCGATCACGCCGAGGTAGATGTCGCTGCGCTGCGACTGGCGGTAGGGTTCGTGCGGCCCGCCGGTCTCGACGCCCTCGTCCCAGGTGAGGCCGAGCCAGCGCATGGCGTCGAGCAGCTGCAGGTAGCTCTCCTCGCTGTCGCGTGCGGCATCGGTGTCCTCGATGCGGAACACGAGCTTGCCGCCGGTGTGGCGCGCGTAAGCCCAGTTGAAGAGAGCGGTTCGGATGAGACCGACGTGCGGGGTGCCGGTGGGCGACGGGCAGAACCGCACGCGAACATCGGCACCGGCAGCGGTGGAGAAAGTGGCAGACATATCGCCCCAATCCTACCGGCGCGAAACCAGCCGCAACCGGATCGCCAGCGAGACCGTCACGGCCACGATCGCGAGGGCCAGCACCGCGAGTCCCGGGTAGCCGAGCAGCGCGAGGGCCGGTCCGGCGAGCGCACCGCCGAAAGCGCCGGCGCCGTTCATCGCCAGGTCGGAGCGCCCCTGCGTGATCGCGCGACGGTCGGCGGTGACCGACTCGGCGAGCAGGGCCGAACCGGCAACGGTCGACGCGCTCCAGCCGAGCCCGAGCAGGACGAGCCCGACGGTCACGCCGGTCTGGCTCTCGGCGCCGAGGGCGACCGTGAGCAGCGCCGCGACGAAGATGACCTGCCCCAGGAGGATCACCGGCACGCGCCCGACGCGGTCGGCGAGCGTGCCGAATACGGGCGACAGCGCGTACATGCCAGCGATGTGCAGGCTGATGACGAGGCCGACGATGGTGATGGATGATCCGTGGTCGACGAGATGCACCGGGGTCATCGCCATCACCGAGACCATCACCGCATGGCTGAGCGCCACCGCCGTGATCGCGAAGACCGCGTGGTGCGGCCGGCCGACCGCGGGCGCCACCGACGAGGGTGCGGCGGGCGCGGCATCCAGCTCCTGGCGCAGCAGCAGGGGGTCGGGACGCAGCCCCACCACGTAGACCGCCGCCGCCGCGATCTGCGCGACGACGGTGAATACGAACGGCCCGGCGAGCGACGGAAGGCCGAGCGCCGCGCCGACGACCTCGCCCGGGCCGACGAGGTTGGGGCCGACGACCGCGCCGACCGAGGTCGCCCAGACCACGAGCGACAGATCGCGGGCGCGGTGGGTCGGGGTCGCGAGGTCGGTGGCGGCGAACCGGGACTGCAGGGCGACGGCCGTTCCGCTGCCGAGCAGGGCGAGGGCGAGCAGCAGCAGCGGGAACGAGTCCACGACGACGCTCGAGATCGTGGCGACGGCACCGAGCGCCGCGATCAGCGCGCCGACCGTGAGCGCGACGCGGCGGCCCCGCACCCGGGCGAGGCGGGCGAGCGGGATGGCGGCCGCGGCGGCACCGAGCGTGGTCATGGTGGCGGCCATTCCGCTCCACGCCGGCGAACCGGAGAGGTCGGCGGCGATCAGAGCACCCAGCGAGAGACCGGCGCCGAGGCCGAGGCCGCCGAGCACCTGGCCCGCGCCGAGCAACGACACCGAGCGACGTTGGATCGCACGGTAGTCGTCGAGCACGGTCATGCGCGGGGGCGGGTGGTGTTTCCGAGAGTGCCGATGCCGCTGATTCCGACCTCGACGAACTGGCCGGGGGCGATCTCGCCGGCACCGGCCGGCGAACCGGTCATGATGATGTCGCCGGGCAGCAGGGTCCAGATGCCCGAAGCGAATGCCACGAGCTCGGCCACGGTGTTCTTCATGTCGCCGGTGGAGCCGGACAGGCGGGTCTCGCCCTCCACCCGGGTGGTGATCGTGGCGTTCGACGGGTCGAACTCGGTCTCGATGATCGGACCGATCGGCGCGAACGTGTCGAAGCCCTTCGCCCGCGACTGCTGGCCCGTCTCGGCCATGAGGTCGATCGCGGTGACGTCGTTGCCGACCGTGTAGCCGAAGACGAAGTCGGCGGCGTCGTCGGCCGACACGTTCTTGGCGATGCGGCCGATGACGACGACGAGTTCGCCCTCGTGCACGATCGCGCCGGCGTCGGCCGGCAGCAGGATGGGGTCGCCCGGGCCGACCACCGACGTGTTCGGCTTGAGGAAGAGCAGAGGCGCCGCGTCGGTGTCCTCGTCGGGGTTCGCCGGGTAGTTACCCTCGACCGCGATCACCTTGGAGCGCGGGATGACCGGCGCGAGCAGCCGCACGGAGGCGATCGGCACCCGCTCCTCGGTCGTGTCGAATCCGCTGAACATCGGGTCGCCCTCGAGCACGACGATCTCGTCGCCGTCGACGATGCCGAAACGAGGGTCCCCACCAGTGCTGAAGCGCGCGATTTTCACGCTGTCAACCATAGCGAAGCTGAGGGGTGCGCCCACCCCGCGGGGTTAGCGTGGAACCTATGGAACATAGGTATCTCGGAAACAGCGGCCTCAAGGTCTCGGAAATCACCTACGGAAACTGGCTGACCCACGGGTCGCAGGTCGAGAACGAGGTGGCGACGCGCTGCGTGCACGCGGCCCTCGACGCCGGCATCACCACCTTCGACACCGCAGACGTCTACGCCAACACCGCCGCGGAGCAGGTTCTCGGCGACGCGCTCAAGGGCCAGCGCCGGCAGTCGCTCGAGATCTTCACGAAGGTCTACTTCCCGACCGGGCCGAAGGGTCCGAACGACACCGGCCTCAGCCGCAAGCACATCCGCGAGTC
>NZ_JBKKAD010000106.1:0-12703 GCF_046714715.1 Conyzicola sp.
CCGTGCTCACCTCGGCGCAGCTCGATGCCGCTCTGCGGTCGTCGACCCGCACGAGCTTCGACCGCCTCGACTCTGACGGCTGCATGTCGACCAACGACCAGGTGTCGCTGCTGGCCAGCGGTGCGTCCGGCGTCGTCCCCGACCTTGATGCGTTCGCCGCCGCTCTCGCAGAGCTCTGCCTCGACCTCGCCCAACAGCTGCAGGCGGATGCGGAGGGAGCCAGCCACGACATCACCATCCGCGTGGTGAACGCCGCGACCGAGGATGACGCCGTCGAAGTGGGCCGTTCCGTCGCCCGCAACAACCTCTTCAAGGCGGCCATCTTCGGCAACGACCCCAACTGGGGCCGCGTGCTCGCCGCGATCGGAACCACGACCGCCGAGTTCGACCCCTACGACGTCGACGTCACCATGAACGGCGTGCGCGTCTGCCGTTCGGGCGAACCCGACCGGCCGGCCGACGAGGTCGACCTCACGCCGCGGGCGACCCACGTGCTCATCGACCTCAAGGTCGGAACGGCCACCGCCACGATCCTCACGAACGACCTCACCCACGACTACGTGCACGAGAACAGCGCGTACTCCAGCTGATGGGCGCGTTCAGAGAGGCCCAGGGGCTCGAGGTCGAGATCAAGACGGCCGTGCTCATCGAGTCGCTGCCGTGGCTCAAGCGGTTCCACGGCCAGATCATCGTGGTCAAGTTCGGCGGCAACGCCATGGTCGACGAGACGCTGCAGCGCGCGTTCGCCGAAGACATGGCCTACCTGCACTTCGCCGGCATCCGACCGGTCGTCGTGCACGGCGGGGGCCCGCAGATCTCTGCGCGCCTCGCCGAGCTCGGCATCCCCAGCGAGTTCCGGGGCGGCTACCGGGTGACGACGCCCGAGACGATCGGTGTCGTGCGCGACGTGCTCTCGGGACGGGTCGGCCTCGAGCTCGCCGGCATGATCGACGAGCACCAGGCCGGCCTCGCCGTGCCCGTGTCGGGCGAGACCCGCAACCTGTTCGGCGGGCGCCGTCGCGGCGCTGTCGTCGACGGCGAGCTCGTCGACCTCGGTCTCGTGGGCGACGTGGCCACGGTCGACCCCACGGTCGTGCTCGACGCGGTCGCCGCCGGACGCATCCCCGTGATCGCGTCGATCGCGCCCGACCTCGACGACGACGGGCAGTCACTCAACATCAACGCCGACTCGGCCGCCTCGGCCCTCGCCGTCGCCCTCGGCGCCGCGAAGCTCGTGATCCTCACCGACGTCGCCGGCCTGTACCGCGACTGGCCCAACCGCGACTCCCTCGTCTCGATCATCGACACCGACGAGCTCACGGCCCTGCTGCCGAACCTCGAATCGGGCATGATCCCCAAGATGACGGCCTGCCTCGAGGCGGTCGCCGGCGGCGTCGCCAAGGCGGCCATCATCGACGGAAGAACGCCGCACTCGATCCTCGTAGAGATCTTCACCCAGAGCGGCATCGGCACGGAGGTAGTACCCGCATGACAGATTCCCTGGTCCCTGAGCCTGTCGACGGGTGGCGCACCGACTTCGCCGACGCGATGATGCGCTCCTCGCCCGCGCCGCTCACCCTGCTCGAGCGTGGCGAGGGCTGCTACGTCTGGGACGTCGACGGCAAGAAGTACCTCGACTTCCTCGGCGGAATCGCCGTCAACTCGCTCGGTCACGCGCATCCGGTTCTGGTGGATGCCGTGAGCCGGCAGATCGCGACCATCGCGCATGTCTCCAACTACTTTGCGACAGCACCGCAGATCGAACTGGCCCAGCGACTGTCTCGCATCTCGGGTGCCGGAGAGCGCGGACGCGTCTACTTCGGCAACTCGGGAGCCGAGGCCATCGAAGCGGCGATCAAGCTCGCCCGCCGCAATGGCCAGCACAAGACGATCCTCGCGCTCACCAACTCGTTCCACGGGCGCACGATGGGCGCGGTGTCGCTCACCGGCAAACCCGCCCTGCGCGAGCCGTTCGACCCCGCGGTGACCGGCATCGACCACATCGACTCGACGATCGAAGCGCTGGAGCACGCGATGGGCGACCACATCTCGGCGCTCGTGGTCGAGCCGATCAAGGGCGAGGCCGGCGTGATCGACCTTCCCGAGGGCTACCTCAAGCGCGCCCGCGAGCTCACCGAGAAGCACGGCGCGCTGCTCATCCTCGACGAGATCCAGACGGGCGCGGGCCGCACCGGAAGCTGGTTCGCCTTCCAGCAGCACGGCATCGTGCCCGACGCGATCGCGGTCGCGAAGGGCATCGGCGGGGGAGTGCCGATCGGCGCACTCGTCACCTTCGGCTGGGCCTCCGAGCTGTTCACCGTCGGCCAGCACGGCTCGACCTTCGGCGGAAACCCGTTGGCGACGGCCGCCGCCAACGCCGTTCTCGGCGAGATCGAGCACGCGGGGCTCGTCGAGAACGCCGCCCGACGCGGCGACGAACTGCGCGCCGCGATCACCGCGATCGGGTCGCCGCTCGTGGGCGAACTGCGCGGCGCCGGCCTGCTCATCGGCGTCGGCCTCACCGAACCGGTGGCGGCGAAGGTGTCGGCCAAGGCCCTCGAGCTCGGCCTCATCATCAACGCGCCGAACGACGCGAGCATCCGTCTCGCGCCGCCCCTCATCGTCGGCGACGCCGAGATCGCGCAATTCATCTCCCTCTTCACCCAGGCCCTGGAGGCATCAGAATGACCCGCCACTTTCTCCGCGACGACGACCTGACGCAGGCCGAGCAGCTCGAGATCCTCGACCTCGCGGTCGAACTCAAAAAAGACCGCTATGCCGTCAAGCCGCTCGCCGGACCGCAGACCGTCGCCGTGATCTTCGACAAGTCGTCGACCCGCACCCGCGTTTCGTTCGCGGTCGGAGTGGCCGACCTCGGCGGCAGCCCGCTCATCATCTCCACCGCGAACAGCCAGCTCGGCGGCAAAGAGACGCCCTCCGACACCGCCCGCGTTCTCGAGCGCATGGTGTCGATGATCGTCTGGCGCACCTACGCGCAGTCGGGGCTCGAGGAGATGGCCCGCGGCACCACGGTTCCCGTGATCAACGCGTTGAGCGACGAGTTCCACCCCTGCCAGCTGCTCGCCGACCTGCTCACGATCCGCGAACACCGCGGAACGCTCGCCGGACTCACCGTCACCTTCCTCGGCGACGGCGCTAGCAACATGGCCCAGTCCTACCTGCTGGCCGGGGCGGTCGCCGGCATGCACGTGCGGGTCGCGAGCCCGCTGTCGTACGCGCCGGATGCCACGGTCGTCAGCGACGCGCAGGCCGTCGCCGCCACGACCGGCGGCTCGGTCACGCTCTACACCGATCCCGCCGAGGCTGTGGCCGGCGTCGACGTCGTCGTCACCGACACCTGGGTGTCGATGGGCAAGGAAGACGAGAAGGCCCAGCGCATCGAGACGTTCGGCGCCTACCAGGTCGACTCGCAGCTCATGGCACTCGCCAAGGCCGACGCGCTCTTCCTGCACTGCCTGCCGGCCGACCGCGGCTTCGAGGTCTCCGCCGACGTGATCGACGGCGAGCAGAGCGTCATCTGGGACGAGGCGGAGAACCGCCTGCATGCCCAGAAGGCCCTGATGGTCTGGCTGCTCGAGCGCGCTGGTTGAGTAGCGCCCGACGAAGGAGGCCGCGTATCGAAACCGAGAAGAGCAGCACGCGCATCATCGGCATCGATGTCGCGCGCGGCCTCGCCGTGCTCGGAATGTACGGCGCGCACGTCGGGGTCACCGTTCCGCTGGTCTGGGGAGAGCCCGCGACGTGGCTCGACGTCGTCAACGGACGTTCGTCGATCCTGTTCGCCCTGCTCGCCGGCGTGTCGATCGCCATCATCTCGGGGCGCACCCGCCCGGTCGACGGCGCCGCGCTGAAAGCCGCGCGCATCCGGATTCTCGTGCGCGCAGCGCTGATCTTCGCGATCGGCCTCTTCCTCATCTGGCTCGACACGCGCATCGCCGTCATCCTGCCGGTCTACGCGGTGCTGTTCGTCGCGGCCGTTCCGGTGCTGCGCTGGCGGCCGCGGTCGCTGTTCGTCGCGGCCGGCATCCTGGCGATCGTGTCGCCCATCCTCGCCGTGGTCACGACCGTGCTCGTGCCCGAGGCCGACCCGGTCGTGGACCTGCTGCTCACCGGGCACTACCCGGCGGTGATCTGGATCGTCTTCGTGCTCATCGGCCTCGGTGTCGGCCGACTCGACCTCACGACGCGCGACGTGCAGCTGCGTCTGCTCGCCGTCGGGGCGGCACTCGCGATCGCCGGATACGGTCTCGGTGTTGCGGCGAACCGGGCCGTGGTCGGCAGTTCCTCCCCGGTGCCGGTCGACATCGGCATGCTCGCGACGACCGAACCACACAGCGGCAGCCCCTTCGAAGTCGTCGGCTCGTCGGGGTTCGCCCTCGCCGTGCTCGCCCTCTGCCTGCTGGTCGCGCCGCGCGCGCGCCGACTGCTCTACCCGCTCGCCGCCGTGGGGTCGATGGCGCTCAGCGCCTACACCGCCCACGTCGTGATCGTCGCCCTCATCGGCGACAGCGCCTTCACCCAGGACGATAACGGCCTATACCTGGCGTTCATCGCCGGGGCGCTCGTGCTCTGCTCGGCCTGGGCTCTTCTGCTCGGCCGCGGGCCACTCGAGCGGCTGCTCACCTGGGCCTCCAACCTGGCGGCCCGTCCCACCCGGCGCGCGCGAACCTGAAAGTCGCGTGCCGGTAGTCTTGTTCATGATTTAACCCAAGGAGAAACACAATGGCGGAACGCGTCGTCCTGGCCTATTCAGGCGGACTTGACACCTCGGTTGGTATCGGCTGGCTGAAAGACGCCACGGGCAAAGAGGTCGTGGCGCTCGCCGTCGACGTCGGCCAGGGTGGCGAAGACATGGACGACATCCGCCAGCGCGCACTCGACTGCGGCGCCGTGGAGTCCATCGTCGTCGACGCGAAAGACGAGTTCGCCGCCGACTTCCTCATGCCGGCCCTCAAGGCCAACGCCATGTACCAGAAGACCTACCCGCTGGTCTCGGCCCTGAGCCGTCCCGTCATCGCCAAGCACCTCGCGATCACCGCGAAGCGCCTCGGTGCAGACAGCGTGGCCCACGGATGCACCGGAAAGGGCAACGACCAGGTGCGGTTCGAGGCGGCTGTCGCAGCCCTCGCCCCCGAGCTCACCAGCATCGCCCCCGTGCGCGACCTGGCCCTCACCCGCGACAAGGCCATCATCTACGCGGAACAGAACAACCTGCCGATCCGCCAGAGCGCCAAGAACCCGTACTCGATCGACAAGAACGTGTGGGGCCGCGCGGTCGAGACCGGCTTCCTCGAAGACCCGTGGAACGCCCCGATCGAGGACCTCTACGAGTACACGCAAGACCCCTCGGTGTTCAAGGAGGCCGACGAGGTCGTCATCACGTTCGAGGCCGGCATCCCCGTCGCCATCGACGGTGTCGCGCTCAGCCCGCTCGCGATCATCGAGAAGCTCAACGACGTTGCCGGCAAGCACGGCGTCGGCCGCATCGACGTGGTCGAAGACCGCCTGGTCGGCATCAAGAGCCGCGAGGTCTACGAGGCCCCCGGCGCCATCGCCCTGATCGCCGCGCACGAGGCCCTCGAGAGCCTCACGCTCGAGCGCGACGTCAGCCGCTACAAGCGCGGCGTCGAAGCCGAGTGGTCGAACCTCGTCTACGACGGACTCTGGTTCTCGGGCCTCAAGCGCAGCCTCGACGCGTTCATCGACGACACCCAGAAGTACGTGTCGGGCGAGATCCGTCTCAAGCTGCAGGGCGGCCGCGCGGTCGTCACCGGGCAGAAGAGCCCCACGAGCCTCTACGACTTCAGCCTCGCCACCTACGACACCGGCGACACGTTCGACCAGTCGCTGTCGAAGGGCTTCATCGAGCTGTGGTCGCTGCCGAGCAAGATCGCGGCGCGACGCGACGCGGCCGTCGACGGTCACTGAGCCCGGCGAAACGAGCCAGCCGAAATGAACACGACATCGGATGACGGTACCGCTGGATCCACCGGCGAGGGCTCCCTCTGGGGGGCCCGCTTCGCCAGCGGTCCGTCGCCCGAGCTCGCTCGGCTGAGCCGGTCGATCCACTTCGACTGGCAGCTCGCCGGCTACGACCTCGCCGGTTCGAGCGCGCACGCCAAGGCGCTCGCGTCGGCGGGCTACCTGAGCGACGACGAGCTCGAGCGCATGCTGGCGGCCATCGTGCGCCTGGCCGAGGCGGTCGTCGACGGCTCGTTCGACGCCCGCGACGACGAGGAAGACGTGCACGCCGCCCTCGAACGCGGGCTCATCGAACTCACCGGCCCCGAGCTCGGCGGCAAGCTGCGCGCCGGCCGCAGCCGCAACGACCAGATCGCCACCCTCGTCCGGCTCTACCTGCTCGACCACGCGGCCGCCATCGGCCATCTCGTCGTGCAGCTCATCGACGCCATCGCATCGCAGGCCGAGAACCACATCGACGCCGTGATGCCGGGCCGCACCCACCTGCAGCACGCCCAGCCTGTGCTGCTCGCTCACCACCTGCTGGCCCACGCCTGGCCCCTCGTGCGCGACCTCGAGCGCCTGCGCGACTGGCGGGTGCGCGCCTCGACGAGCCCCTACGGCTCGGGCGCCCTCGCCGGCAGCTCGCTCGGCCTCGACCCGGTGCTCGTCGCCCGCGAACTCGGGCTCAGCGGCCCCACCGAGAACTCGATCGACGCCACTGCGAGCCGTGACAACGTCGCCGAGTTCGCATTCATCGCTGCACAGATCGGTGTCGATATCTCCCGGCTGGCCGAGGAGATCATCCTCTGGAACACGCGCGAGTTCGACTTCGTGAAACTCGACGACGCCTTCTCCACCGGCTCGTCGATCATGCCGCAGAAGAAGAATCCCGACATCGCCGAGCTCGCGCGCGGCAAGTCGGGCCGGCTCATCGGCAACCTGACCGGCCTGCTCGCAACCCTCAAGGGCCTGCCGCTCGCCTACAACCGCGACCTCCAAGAAGACAAAGAGCCCGTCTTCGACTCGGTCGAGACGCTCGAGGTGTTGCTGCCCGCGTTCACGGGAATGGTCGCGACCCTGCGCTTCAATACAGACCGGATGCGCGAGCTCGCGCCCCAGGGCTTCTCTCTCGCGACCGACGTGGCCGACTGGCTCGTGCGGCAGCACATCCCCTTCCGCGAAGCCCACGAGGTGAGCGGCTCGCTCGTACGGTTCTGCGAGGAGAACGACCTCGAGCTGCACGAGCCGACCGATGAGCAGTACCTCGCGGTGTCGCCGCACCTCACACCGGGCGTTCGCGACGTGCTCACCGTCGACGGCTCGATCGCGAGCCGCGACGGAGCCGGCGGAACCGCCCCCGTGCGGGTCGCCGAACAGCTCGCCGCACTCACGGCGCGGGTGCGCGCCCTGAACGTGGCGCGCTGACATGGCCGACGACGACAAGAAGCCGGGTTTCGACTGGTACGACCCGATGTCGGGCAGGGGTCGCATGGTCGTCGTCGTGGTCGCCGGCCTGATCGTCGTCGGCGCGATCGTCACGGCCCTCGTCCTGGGCATTCCGTTCTTCTAGGCGCGCGAGGCACGTGTTCGATCGCGATTTCTTCTCCCGCTCCGCCGTCGAGGTCGCGCCCGAGCTGCTCGGCGCACACCTCGTCAGCGGCGAGGTGACGCTGCGCATCACCGAGGTGGAGGCCTACCTCGGTGAGGGCGTCGACCCCGGTTCGCACTCGTTCCGTGGAAAGACCAACCGCAACGCCGTGATGTTCGGCGAGCCCGGCCGCCTGTACACCTACTTCACCTACGGCATGCACGTGTGCGCCAACGTCGTGTGCTCGCCGGCCGGCACGTCGGGCGGCATCCTGCTGCGCGCCGGCGAGATCGTCGAGGGGCGCGAGATCGCGTCGATGCGCCGGCACACGTCGCGCACGAGCAACGACTTGGCGCGCGGCCCCGCCCGCCTCACGGTCGCCCTCGGCATCACGCTCGCCGACGGCGGTACCGACCTGGTCTCGGGTCGACTGCGGCTCGAACCGGCGGGCGAGTCATCCGACTATGAATCCGGACCGCGCACCGGGGTCTCCGGCGACGGCGGGGGAGCGGCCTACCCGTGGCGTTTCTGGATCCCCGGCGACCCGACGGTCTCGCCGTACAAGGCCCACGTTCCGAAGAAGCGGGTCTGAGCGTGGCGCCGTCCACGTCGGTCGAACAGGCGATCGACGGCTACGCGCACCGGTTCCTCGATAGCGCGCCGCTGAGTGGAACGCGCGCCGCCGTCACCGAGTTCGTCGTCTTCGGGCTCAAGCAGGCGTGGGCCTGCATCTTCGGCGCCGCAATGCTCGCGGTGCTCGTGGGCACACGGCTCTGGTACTCCGACGACGCGGCCCTCGCCCGCAACGACTTCCTCGTGCTCGCGGCCGTCGCGATCCAGCTGGTCATGGTGGTCTTCCGCCTCGAGACGCTGCGCGAACTGCGCGTCATCGTGCTCTTCCACATCGTGGGCACGGGCATGGAGCTGTTCAAGACCGACGTCGGCTCGTGGATCTACGAGGGCGACGGCCTGCTGCGCATCGGCGGGGTGCCGCTCTACAGCGGGTTCATGTACGCCGCGGTCGGCTCCTACATGGTGCGCGTCTACCGCATGTTCGACCTGCGCTTCGAGCGGTACCCGCGCCGCTGGATCACCGCGATCCTGGCCGCGCTCATCTACCTCAACTTCTTCACGCACCACTACGTCGTCGACGCGCGCTACCCGCTGTTGGTCGGCATCGTGGTCGTCTTCGCGCGCACCTGGCTGCAGTTCAGGGTGTTCCGGTCGCGGTTCCGGATGCCGCTGGTCGTCGCGTTCCTGCTCGTCGCCATTTTCATCTGGCTGGCCGAGAATATCGCGACGTGGGCGAACGCGTGGGCCTACCCCGACCAGCTCGACGGCTGGCATCTCGTGTCGGTCGCCAAGCTCGGATCGTGGTTCCTGCTGATGATGGTCTCGGTTGTGCTCGTGGCGTGGGTGTACCCGCCGAGGCCGCCCGGCCCGCGCCTTCCCGCCGAGCCCGGTCGCGCTGAGCCCGTTACCAGCTGAGGGCGATGGCAGCGGCGCACGCTCCCGCCCAGAGCAGGCTCGCGAGCGTGCCGATGATGAACCGTTCCCTCGCCGCCGCGTTCTCGAGCTCGGAAAAGCGGCCGAGCCCCTTGATGGCCACGATCACCGCCACCGCGGCGGGCTGGCCGGCGAGCACCGACCCGATCAGCGCCACCCGCTCGAGGTAGCCGATCGCCGCCCCGCCGCGCAGAATCTCCCGCGGCGGGGCGGGGTTCATCACGAGAATCCCGCCGTGGGCGCCCAGCGTCACGCTGCCCCGGGTCGCGAGGTCGAGCACGAGCGACACGAACGGACTGCCGCCGACCGTGCCGAGCAGCACGAAGCCGACGCCCGCGATGATTCCGAGCGCGGGGTGCACGACGGGCAGCCCGGCGAGCGCGAAGACGATGGCGCCGAGGATCGGCACGACGCACGGCGCGATGAGCCAGTGCCTGCGCGGCTTCGTGGCGAACCACGAGAGCGCGACGGCCGCGTACAGCAGCACGAGTCCCACGATCGAGTAGGTCAGGGCGACGGCGGTCATCGCTGGGTCTCCGATGCGACGGCCGCGTCGAGAGCGTCGGCCAACCGGGCGAGCGGTGCGAGCGCGGCGGCTTCCGCCTTGAGATCGGCGGCGCGCGCCCGTTTGCTCGCCGATTGCGGGGTGATTCCGATCTCGTACGCTGCGTCGGCCTGATTCAGACCGCCGACCAGCAGGTCGTGGAGCTCCCACCCCTGCTCGCTGCGACGCGCGCGCAGGATCAGCAACAGGTCGACGAGCGCCTCGAGATCGGGGGAGTCGCGCCCGGCCGGTTCGGTTGCGGCGGCGAAACGGGTCGGCTTCTTCTTCGCGCGGTCGACGGCCCGGCGCGCCGCGACGAAGGCGTCGCCGGCTGATTCGCGGATGCTGGCGCCCAACGGTTCTCGAACCCGCCCGAATCCGAACCCCACGCTCCACCGGCCGGTGCGGGTGAGATCCAGCAGGATGTCGATCGCCGTCTGCCCGTCGCGGGTGAGCATCTGGATCTCGTCGCCGGCCGTGCGGTCGGCGGCGAGCACGAGCCCGCCCGCGTAGGCGGTGTTGAGGCGTGCGAGCGTGGCCGTGGCCGCGTCGGGCGTCGACCGGCTGTCCACCTGATCCGCCGTGATGACGATCATCGTCGCTCCAATCAGGTCCACAGGGTTGATACCGGCGATATCAACCCTACGGGGTTGATTCGCTCGGATCAACGCCGCGCGGCTGCGCCATCGCGCGAGCCTCGGGTTCCCGAAGCTCGACTAGCCTGTATCCGTGTCTTCTCCAGCATCCCCGGTACCCGCACTCCAGCGCAACGACGACTCGTTCGACGACGTCTGGGACGAAATCGTCTGGCGCGGCCTCGTGCACGTGTCGACCAACGAGGACGAGCTCAAGCAGCTGCTCGCCGGAGACCCGATCACGTACTACTGCGGATTCGATCCGACCGCGCCGAGCCTGCACCTCGGCAATCTCGTTCAGCTGCTGCTCATGCGCCGGCTGCAACTGGCCGGCCACAGGCCGCTCGGTCTCGTCGGCGGATCGACCGGGCTCATCGGCGACCCGAAGCCGACGGCGGAACGCACGCTGAACACCCCCGACATCGTGAACGAGTGGGTGGGCTACCTGCAGGGTCAGGTCTCCCGCTTCCTCAGCTTCGAGGGCGACAACGCCGCCCGCCTGGTGAACAACCTCGACTGGACCGCGCCCCTGTCGGCCATCGACTTCCTGCGCGACATCGGCAAACACTTCCGGGTCGGCACGATGCTCAAGAAGGACGCCGTGAGCGCGCGCCTGAACTCCGACGCCGGCATCAGCTACACCGAGTTCAGCTACCAGATTCTGCAGGCGCTCGACTTCCGCGAGCTCTACCGCGAGTACGGCTGTGTTCTGCAGACCGGCGGCAGCGACCAGTGGGGCAATCTCATCGGCGGCACCGATCTCATCCGTCGCTCCGAATCCGTCTCGGTGCACGCCATCGGCACCCCCCTCATCACCAACGCCGACGGCACGAAGTTCGGCAAGAGCGAGGGCAACGCCATCTGGCTCGACCCGCAACTGACGAGTCCCTACGCGATGTACCAGTTCTGGCTCAACACCGACGACAGCGACGTCGTCGCGCGGCTCAGGGTCTTCACATTCCTCGATCGCGCGCGAATCGACGAACTCGAGGCTCTCGTGGCCGCCGAGCCGTTCCGCCGCGAGGCGCAACGCACGCTGGCGTTCGAAGTGACCAGTCTCGTGCACGGACTCGACGCCACCGAAGCCGCGATCGCCGCCTCGGCCGCCCTCTTCGGGCAGGGCGAGCTGACCACGCTCGATGCCGCGACCCTCGTCGCGGCCACCGCGGAGCTGCCGTCGACCGAGGTGACCGCCGCGACGTCTATCGCGCAGGCGCTCGTCGACACCGGTCTCACCAAGGGACTGGGGGAGTCGCGGCGCGCGATCGCCCAGGGCGGCGTGTACCTGAACAACGTCACGATCACCGACGAGCAGGCCGACTTCACCGGAGCGGCCCTCGCGAGCGGGCACGCGATTCTGCGCCGCGGCAAGAAGACCCTCGCCGCCGTTCTGATCTCCTGACCCGCCGCCGCTCGAAACATGACTGACACTTAACTTCGATACGCTCGCCCCAGTAGCAGGATCGCGCACCAGTAGTGCGCGCCGTACACCGGGGGGAGGGTCGCGCATGACGGCATCAACCGACGATGTGTCGCGCGAGCGCACCTCGTTCGATCCGGCGTTCGACCCGGCGACGTCGAGGCCGACCGCCCGGCAGGTCTTCTTCTTCCCCGACCGCCCGCCCCGGGTGGTGCCGCGCACCTCGGTGCTCGAGTGGATCGCACTGGCGCTCGCCATCCTCGTTCCCCCGCTCGGCCTGCTCGTCACGATCGTCGCCCGCCTCGTCACGTTGCACCGCCACCACTGGACCACGACCGTCGCCAAGGCCGCCACCGTGATCTCGATCGTGCTGACCGTTGCGCTCGGCGCCGGCACCGCGGTGCACCTCGTCGTGGCGACCCGGGATGCCGACGCCGCGCGCGTGGTCGCCGAGGCCCAACCGCTCTGCGACGGGTTGGCCGCGACCCCCGGCGTGCTCGACCTCGACGGCTACGGTTGGCCGACCGAGGTGGCGCCCCTTGCCGTGACCCTCGAGGCGATGACGGCCTACCAGGCCAGGTGGCAGCAGCTCGCCGACCTCGCGCCGTCGTCGGCGCGGGCCGGCACTGTGGCCATCGCCGAGCAGGCGGGCATTCTGGTCACCGCGGTCGAGACCACGCGAGCCATCGACCGTTCGGCCAACCTCGCGACCATGGAGTCGGTGACGGATGCCTCGGGGTTGCCGCAATTCGTGGCGCAGTACTGCGGCTAGCCCTCACCCGCAGCCCAGCGCGCCCGTCCCCCCTGCCAAATGAAGGAGATGTCGGCGCGCGTGCCCGTCGATCGGCGTCAGCGTGTGGTCAAGCACCGGGTTTTCCTTCATTTGGCAGATTTCGGGCAGGTGAACGGGGGGTTGCGGGGGTGTGGCGGGTGGTGCGACACGCCCGGGATGTGTGGTGCTTTGCCGAGGTGGCGTGGCGCACGTAGAGTAATCACTCGTCACCCCAAAGGTTCGGAAAGCCGCA
>NZ_JBKKAD010000107.1:0-12443 GCF_046714715.1 Conyzicola sp.
CCGTCGCGGGCCCCCTTAAACTTTCCCGGGCGCCCCCGGGTTTCCGGGGGGGGGCGCCGTTCGCGCGATGGCGGCGATCAGCGTGCGCAGGTCAGATGACAGGGCAGTGCGTCACTGATCGGCGAGACTAGTGCCCTTGGATGCCTAGGCCCGGTCGTATTTTTCCGGGCGCCAAGTTTAGGCCGCGCGGTTTTGTATGGTGAGAGATCGCCCGTGCTCGCGTGCCCGGTGTTCGGCGTCCCCTTTGATCTGGTCGGCCATGTCGGTGAAGGCATCGAGGGCGGGATTGACGCCGACGAGAGTGAATTCGCGGCTGACGATCCGCAGGTCGATGTGCCAGACGTCCTCGAGGATGCGGCGCATCCAGTCGGTGGCGTGGTCCCAGCCTTCCTTGGGCGTGCCGGGGGAGTAGTTGCCTCCCTGAACCGTTACGAGGACGCCTGGCTTCCCCGCAGTGACGGTGGCGGTGCCGGGGGCCATTCGAGGGTCGGTGGTGACGAGGTCGACGTAGGTCTTGAAGTGTTGCGATGGTCCGAAATTGTAAAGCGGGACGGCGAACAGGTACGCGTCGGCTTGGTCGAGCTCGTCGATCAGGGTGCTGGCCAGCGTGAGCGCCTGGCGTTGCTGTTCGGTACGGTCGGTGTCGGAAGTAGCGCCCGCGGCGAGTGCCGTGGCCCAGGCGTCACTGGGCAGGGGGTTCACCCCGATGTGGCGGCGGCTTACGGGTGCGTCGGGCGCGGTTTCCTGCCAGTGCTTTTCGACGAGGTCCGCGAGAGCGCGGCTGGTGGACCCATCTTCGCGGATGCTGGCATCAAGACGGAATAAAGACATGGATCTCCTAGATGTTGTGTTGATGAGTGAGTGCTGCGGTGGTGGGGTCGATGAAGAAGTTGTCGCGGAACAGTCCGCTCGGGTCCCACGCCTGTTTCAGTGTGCGCAAGCGCGCAAGATGCGCGGGTGGAAAAGCGCGGGCCAGCACGCCTGGCCCGGTGTCGGTTTCGAAGCTCAGATACATGCCCTCAAGGTGGGGGAGGAGCCCAGTCCAGCGCGTTTCGAAGTCGGCGGAGCCGCTGCCGAGGGTGGCGATGAGAAAGTTCGCTTTGCGCCAGGCGTAGGCGGTGGCATCCGCCGGGGTGTCGGCGACCGCACCACCCGCGGACCGCACAGTGAGGAAGAAAGAACTGTTCGACGCGAGCAGGTGGGCAAGACCCTCCGCGAGGGCGGGGGTGAGGTGTCGGGCCAGGCCCGAGTGACCGTGGGGTTCGCCGCGGCCGTGCTGTTCTGCATGCTGGGACAAGAGAGCCGGATAGGGCATGAGTTGGATTGACTGATTCGCCAGCGGTGCCAGCGCTGCGAACGGTCGGAGCCGCTCTATGACCGTGTCGGGGTCGTCCGCGTCCACGACGATGAGCGCCTGTGCGGGCGAGGATCCCCGCCCGCCGGGGCTGAGGATCAGTGTCCCCGTCACGCTCGGGTGGGAGTGTTCGATAGTTGTTCCCCAGGCCTTCAGGAACGCGGCGATATCGTTTGGTGTGTAGACCAGCATCGCGAAACCAACCTGCGGACCGATGGGGTCGATATCGAACTCGAACGAGACGGCGATTCCGAAGTTCGCGCCCGCGCCGCGCATTGCCCAGAACAAGTCGGGGTGCTCGTCGGCGGAGGCGTGTACGAGTTCGCCATCAGCCGTTACTGCGTCGACTGATCGGAGATGGTCGATCGTCAGCCCGTGTTCGCGCACGAGCCAGCCGATCCCGCCCGCGGTCGCAAGGCCGCCCACGCCGACGCTTCCGGAGTCGCCCGCAGACAGCGAGAGTCCGTGGGGTGCGAGTGCGGCCGCGACGTCTCCCCAGCGGGCGCCGGGACCTAGGCGGGCGCGGTTGCCGTCCAGTACCGTGATCTCGTTCAAGGCATCCACGGCGATCACGATGCCGCCGTCGTTCAGGGATCTGCCCGAAATTCCGTGGCCGCCGCTCAGGATGCCAAGCGGAACGTCACGGTGTCGGTGGGCGTATCGCACAGCGTCTTGTACCTCGCCCGGCGACTGGGGGCGCAGCACCAAGCCGGGGCGGGCGCTCCGGAAGAATCCTGCCGTGTACCGGGAATAGCCTGGGTGCTGGGGCCGCAGCGCCCGTGTCACCAGAGAGCGTGGCAGCGGATCATCCGCAAGACCGGGGCCCAGTTGCGTATTCACGGTGTGGCCTCTCCGTGGCTTCCGCCCGATCGCGCCTCGCCCACCCGGTCACGGATCTCTGCCGCCGTGACCGTAGCGAAGCGACGGATCTCGTGGGGGTCGTCGCTGCCCAGTATGAATACGGACACCCCGTCTTCGATGGCCAGTCGCGCCATCTGTTGGGCCGATACCGGGGGAACGATGTTCATCATCCGCACAATCTCACGCGGGTCGCGGCCGGCGAGGCGAGCAGACTCGTCAATGTTCTGATTGCCCTTGGCGATATCACCGGGTTGCATCCACGGGAGGCTCGGAAGCCATCCGTCGCCCTTCCGCCCGATGATCTTCTGCATCCGCGGCTTGTATGCGCCCACCCAGATCGGGATCCGGTGAGCGGGTGTCGGACCGCGCTGCGCACCGTCGACCCGATGGAACCGCCCGTCGATGTGCAACGGGCTCCGGTCGGCGACATCCCATATGCCGCAGATGATGTCCAACGCCTCATCCAACCCGCTGACTGCATCCGGCGGGGTCAAGAGCGGGGCGCCCATCGACGCGATCGCATCGAAGAAACCCCCTGTGCCGATACCGAGCTCTGCGCGGCCCTCGCTGAGCAGATCAAGACTCGCCATCGCTCGAGCTAGAACGGCGGGCTGCCGCAACGGCAGGTTCAGCACATTTCCCGACACGTGGATGCGCGAGGTGCGCGCAGCAACCCACGTCAGCAGCGTCCACGTGTCGTGCAGCACCGCCTGATAAGGATGATCCTGGAACGTGACCAGGTCGAGGCCGACGTCCTCGCTGAACATCGCCAGATCCACCGGATGGTGCGGCGGCTGGTTTCGAGGAGTGATGAAACTGCCGAAGCGCAGTGGATGGTCGTAATCAGGCATGACTCCATGGTCGACACCATCTAGAGGAGACGCAAAGACGTGGTAACCCAGTTACGATAGGTAAGTGCAGCCATCGCCTACTATCCAATCCTCCGCCGGGTGGAACCAAGTCAACGAAGATGAATGCCGTCACGCCAGCCAGGTTCTCGAGGTCGTCGGCCAGCGGTGGTCGCCCAGCATCCTCCTCGCCCTCGCGCGCGGAGCCGAACGATTCAGCGACATCATGGCGGTCGTGGCCGGTCTCTCGGCAAGAATGCTCACCCTGCGCCTGAAGCAGCTCGAGACAGCCGAACTCGTCGAGAGAACTGTTGTACCCACGACGCCCGTCATGGTCCGCTACCGTCTGACACCTCGCGGCGACGACCTCATCACCGCGTTGCAGCCGATCGCAGGACACGTGCAGCGCTGGGAGAGCGACGGCGATGCGCGTGGCCGAAACTGATCGAGCAGGTTCAATGGGCAGGTGGTTCTAAAACCGTTTTCGGCGGGATATCCGGTTACACGAAATTCCTTCAGAGCACCACTTCAGGCAGCTGTCGCTGCCGCTTCAGAGGCTCGGCCGGGAGAAGATGTTGACGATGTTTCCATCGGGATCGCGGAACAGTGTGGACCTGTTCCCCCAAGGCATTGTGGTGGGTTCGAGCACGACGTCGTCGAGATCGTCCTGTAGCCGGGCGAACTCGGCGTCGACGTCCGCTACGAGGAATTCGATGATGATCGTGTTGTTGCTGGACGGCTTAGGTGCTTGGTCGCCGAGCATCGCGACGGTTGCTGTGCTCGCGATCGCGAGGGTTCCGGAGTTCGTTCGGACCTCGGCGAAGACAGGGGCGGGTCGTGTGGCGACTGTTCCGGTTACGGTCTCGTAGAAGCGGGCGAGCCGGTCGACGTCGTGGGTGATGATGCGGATGGATGCGAGGTCCATAGTGTTCCTTTCGGCCGGGCCGTCTGGCCCGAAGTACTCATACTGAGTGGGCGACGCGACAACGTCCTGTCGGTGTTTAGGCCGACTTCTCGTCTGGGCCGACTTTGCTCAGTTCGCCATAGACGATGCCGAGGTCTTCTGCGCGGAGCGGGCGTCGTGTGGGGCGTTCGCTGAGGGGGTTCGCCTCGGTGATGCGGTCGCCCCGGAACGCGCGGAGGCCGTTGCGAAGGCGACACCAGGCGATCAGGTACCAGTCGCTGCCCTTGCCGACAAACCCCATGGGTTCTACATCCCGCAAGGTCGCGGACCCGTGCCGGTCGACGTAGGCGATCCGCAGAACGTGGCCTGTTCGCAGTGCATTGGCCAGTTCGGGCGGTGCCTCGTTCGGCTTGTGCGCCCCAAGGAGGTGGATGCGGGCCGCCAGATCTGCGGTCTCTCGCAGGCTGCTCTCGTCTGTAACGGCGACGACCTTGCGGAGTGCCGAGGTCGCCGCATCGTGGAACGGGCTGGTCCCTAGGGTACCGAGAGCGATCATCACGGCGAGTGCCTCGTCGACAGTGAAGTTCAGCGGCGCCAATGTGTGCGCCGGATCGAGGCAGTAGCCTCCCGTGCGCCCGGGTTCCGCCCAGATCGGAACGCCACTCAGCTGTAACGCCGACAGGTCCCGCTCGATCGTCCGCGAGCTGACCTCGAACCTCTCTGCAAGCCACCGGGCGCTTCTCGGACGGGGCGCTATAGCCCGCAGCTCTTCAACGAGTGCATAGAGCCGGTCGGTGCGATTCACACGTTGACCTTAGTTCCGTAACAGGAAGGGCAATCGTCGTTTCCACAAGACGGTCCATCAATGGGCGAAATCCATGAGCGATCGTCGGCCCGCTACAGCCCGACCCACTCCGTGACGCCGGCCGTCAGGTGTTGGCGCTTCCAGATCGGCACCGTCTGCTTGATGATCTCGACCACGCGCTCGCAGGCGGCGAACGCCTCGGCGCGGTGCGGAGCCGCGGCGGCGGCCACGAGCGCGGTCTCGCCGATCGCCAGCGCCCCCACGCGGTGCACGGCCGCGATGCGCAACCCGGTCTCGCCCGCGACGAGAGCGCAGGCCTCCTCGAGAAATCGTGCGGCATCCGGATGCGCCTGGTAGTCGAGCGCGGAGACGCTCTCGCCGTGATCGTGGTCGCGCACGATCCCGCGGAAGGTCACGAGCGCGCCGTTCTGTGGCGTCAGCACGAACTCTTCCAACGGAGCCGCGTCGATGACGGTATCGGCGATCCGGGCAAGAACCTCAGGCATGCGGTCCGCCGCCCGACACCTGCGCCACGAGGTGCGGAAGCAGGTCGTCGAGCACGACGAGCCCGTCGTTCACGCCGTTGGGCGAACCGGGCAGGTTGACGATCACGGTGCCGCGGGCGGTCCCGGCGACGGCGCGGCTCAGGGAGGCCATCGGGGTGGTCGCGAGTCCGTGCGAACGGATGGCTTCGGCGACGCCGGGCAGCTGGCGGTCGATCACGGCGAGAGTCGCCTCGGGCGTGCGGTCGGTGGGGCTCACGCCCGTGCCGCCCGTGGTGAGGATGACGGCCGGCGCCGACTTCAGCACGCGGGCCATCTCGGTGGCGATGTCGGCGTCGGCGACCACGGTGAGCTCGGCGGTGTAGCCGGCGGCGGTGAGCCACGCGGCGATCACGGGGCCCGTGGTGTCTTCCCGCGTTCCCAGAGCGCCGGCCGTGGAGGCGACGATGACGGCCGCGGTGTTCGCCCGCGGCTTCGAGCGGCGCGGGCGCTTGGTGGGGGTGCCTTCGACGGGGGCCGAGGACCCTCCGACAGGCTCAGACGCCGCGGGGCGGGTCCAGTGGCCGTGCTTGCCGCCCGACTTGTCACGCAACTGGATGTCGGTCATCGTGGCCGCGGCATCCACCGCCTTGATCATGTCGTGGAGGGTGAGCGCGGCGACGGTCACGGCCGTGAGCGCCTCCATCTCGACGCCGGTCTGTCCGACGGTCTTGGCGGTCGCGGTGATCAGGATCGAGTCGGCGGTGAAATCGAAGTCGACCTTGACGCTCGAGAGCGGGATGGTGTGGCAGAGCGGGATGAGCTCGCTCGTCTTCTTCGCGCCCTGGATTCCGGCGATGCGCGCGGTCGCCAGCACGTCGGCCTTGGGCAGGTCGTCGGCGCGCACGAGGGCGATCACGTCGGGGCGCGTCACGAGGCGCCCGGTCGCGGTGGCGGTGCGCTTCGTCACGGTCTTGTCGCCGACGTCGACCATGCGGGCGCGTCCGTCGGAGTCGAGGTGGGTGAGAGTGCGGTCGCTCACAGTTCGATTGTTTCCACGGTGTCGCCCGCTTTCAGCTCGGTAGTCGTCTCGGGGATGTCGATAAGAACATCGGATGCGGCCAGGCCGGCGACGAGATGGGAGCCGGGCCCGGCGACGAGGTCCACTCTGCCACCCTCGACTGTGCGCCCGCGCAAAAACTGACGCTTGCCGGGGATCGAGGCGAGGTCGGACACGAGCGTGCGCGGTGCGCGGGTAGCGGCAGGAAGCCCGGCGACCCGGCGCAGCAGCGGTGCCACGAAGATCTCGAACGAGATCTGCGTACTCACCGGATTGCCCGGGAAACTGATGACGGGCACGCCCTCGAACGATCCGGTGGCCTGCGGTCCGCCGGGCTGCATGGCGATATGGCCGATGCGCCCGCCGAGAGGGGTCAGCACGTCGCGCACGACCTCGTGGTCGCCCATCGAGATGCCGCCGGAGGTGATGATCACGTCGGCGCCAGCGGCCGCCGCGAACATGGCGTCGTGCAGCTGGTCGGCATCGTCGTTGCTGTTGCGGATCGAGGCGACGATCTCGGCGCCGCACGCCCGCAGCGCCGCCTCGAGGGCGATGCCGTTGGAGTCGTAGATCTGGCCGTCGTCGACGGGCTGCCCCGGGTCGACGAGCTCGGCGCCCGTGGTGATCACGACGACACGCACCCGCGAGCGCACCTCGACGTCGCGGATACCGGCGGAGGCGAGCACGGCGAGGTGCCGCGACGCCAGCCGCAGGGCGGCGGGCAGCAGCTCCGCGCCGGCGCGCACGTCGCTGCCCTGCTCGCGCACGAATTCGCCGGCCCGCCTGGCGCGGTGAATGGTGACCAGATTGCCATCGATCGTCGCGTCCTCGACCGGCGCGATGGCATCCGCCCCCTCGGGAACGACGGCGCCCGTCATGATGCGCACCGTCGTCGACGGGATGAGCGGTTCGGGCGTGCCGCGCCGGGCGGGGACCTCGCCGAGGATGGGCAGGATCGTGTCGCCGTCGCGCAGGTCGGCGGCGCGCACGGCGAAGCCGTCCATCTGCGAGTTGCGGAACAGCGGCAGGTCGACGGGCGAGGTGACCGCCGTGGCCGTCACCCGGCCGAGCGCGTCGGCGAGCGGAACACGTTCGGTGCCCGTGGCCATGGCGCGCGCGAGCAGCGAGCGCACCAGCGCTGCGTGCTGGTCGACGGAGGTGTGGGCCATCAGTAGCGGGCCACGTCGCCGTCGACGTCGCGCGACCAGGCGTCGATACCGCCGGTGAGGTGGCGTGCGTGCTCGAAGCCGCGCTGCTGCAGAACGCGCAGAGCCGACTCGGAGCGCATGCCGTGGTGGCAGTAGACGACGAAGTTCTCGCTCGGGTCGAGCTTGTCGATCACGCTCTCGAGCGAGCCGAGGGGCACGAGCAGCGAGTCGGGGAGGCTGGCGATCTCGGCCTCCCACGGCTCGCGCACGTCGAGCAGCACGAGGTCGTCACCGCGCTCGATCGAGGCGGCAAGGTCGGCGGGGGAGATGGTGTCGCTCATGGCGGTCTCGCTTTCGGGGGTGGTGGTGCGGGGTGCGACGCCGCAGAAGGCGTCGTAGTCGATGAGGGCGGTGATGGATGTCGCGGAGGGATCGCGCTCGTAGGCGAGCTCACGGAAACCGCCGGTGAGGGCGTCGAAGGTGGTGACGCGGCCGAGCAGGGGCGTTCCGCTGCCGGTGAGCACCTTGAGGGCCTCGCCGGCCATGAGCGCGCCGATCACGGCGACGACGGTGGGGAAGACGCCGCCCTGCTCGCACGACAGCACCGAGCCGGCGGGCGGGGGAGCGGGAAAGAGGTCGCGGTACTGCGGGCCCTTCGCGGCCCAGGCCAGCCCGACCTGCCCGGCGTACTGCGACACGGCGCCCCAGACGAGCGGGATGCCCGTGATCGCGGCGGCGTCGTTGGCGAGGTACCGGGTGGGGAAGTTGTCGCTGCCGTCGAGCACGAGGTCGTAGCCGGCGAAGATGCCGAGCGCGTTATCGGCCGTGAGCCGGGTCTCGAGCGCGCTGATGTTCGAGGCCGGGTCGATAGCGTGGGCGGCGTTGGCGGCCGAGACGACCTTGGGGGTGCCGACGTCGGCGTGCCCGTGGATGTACTGGCGGTGCAGGTTGCTCGTTTCGACCGTGTCGTCGTCGACGATGCCGATGGTGCCGACCCCCGCGGCCGTGAGCGCGGGGATCACGGTGCTGCCGAGGCCGCCGGCCCCGATGACGAGCACCCGCGCGTCGGCGAGGGAACGCTGCGCCGCAAGGCCGAAGCCGGGCAGTGCGATCTGGCGAGCGTAGCGGTTCGCGTCTATCGACCTGTTCGCGCCTGCCGGGCCACTCGTCTCCGCCGGGGTTCGCTGCATGCCTTCGATTGTGTCAGGTGGTTAGCTTTCGCGCCGACCTCGACGGGGCGGCTGGACCGTGCCGACGAGCGTCGCGGCGAGGATGGCGGCGGTGCCCGCGGCGAGCAGGGCGACTGCGACGGCGAGGGAGGGCGCCGGGTCGGTGCCCGTGTCGGCCAGCTCAGCGGGCGCCGGGGCGGCGGCGGCCGGCACTGCGGGGGCGGGAACGGGGTTGGGGCCGGGCACCGCGGTCGGCGACGGGGCAGGTGTCGGCGCCGCGAGGAACGGCACGACGTCGAACGCCACGGCCACCGAGTCGCCGACGCTCACGTCGATCGGCACGGTGGGCGCGTTCGGCGCGACGGCGGGGTCGACCCGCAGCTCATAGGTGGCGCTCGGGATCACGGGCGGCAGGGTGAAGCTCCCGTCGGCCGCGGTCGTGGTCGACGCGACGACCTCCCCGTCGGCCTCGATCAGCTGCACCACGACGGGCGGCAGTGTGCCCAGGGTGATGACGCCCGCGACAGTGCGCGCCACGGAGGCGAACCACATCTGGGCTGCCGGGCTGCCGGCCTTGTAGGTCGACGTGATGGTCAGGGTCGAGAGGGAGACGAGGGGAGCGATCCAGATGGACCCACCCTGCGTGTTGCAGTTGGCGCCGACGGTGGGGCAGAGCGGATCCTCCGCGGTGACAGAATTCGCCGTGCTGGTCAGCGTCGGCAGGGTGAGCGGCGTCGCCTGCGCCGAACACGAGTTGGGGGTGGCGTCACAGTAGTTGAACGACGTGATGCCGAGGTCGGCCGCCGCCACGGGTGCTCCGGTCGCATCCGTCGCCGAAATGGTGAGCGACTCGGCATCGATGTCTCCGAAGGCGGCGCCCCAGACGCCCACCGGCGTGGGGGTGGCGAAGCGGAACGTCGTTGTGGACGGCACCGTCGTCGAGGTGGGGTTGATGCTCACGTAGGGCTTGCCCTGGCTCGACCCGACGAGTTGCCCCGCCGGCGAGCTTGTTGGCAGCCATGACGAGTTGCCCGACGAGGTGCCGAAGGCGCGAGAGGTGGATGTCACGGTGGTGGCGGGAAATCCTGCGGGCAGGGCGACGGTGCCGGTGTACGCGCCGGTCGTGCCGGCCACCGCCCAGGTCGCGTATCCGTCGGAGGGGGCGGCGCTCGCCGGGCCCGCACCGGCGACTACTAATAGCGCCGCGGCGAGGAGTGAGATGGGGAGGAAAGCGGCGCGGCGTCTCATTCGATCAACGGTAACGGCGATCGTGGCCCGTGACTAGGGGTGATTCAGGCTCAGGTTTGGGCCGTTATCCGCAGATACGGATATTATTTGCGTATAACTACGATTCTGCGGAGACCAACACCATGGCAGTGACACAATTTCGGGTCAGCGAAGCCGCCGCCTTGCTGGGGGTGAGCGACGACACCGTGCGGCGCTGGGCCGACGCCGGACGGCTCGACCTGCGCCGCGGCGAGTCCGGACCCGCGGTGATCGACGGCGCTCAGGTCGCGGCGCTTGCCCAGGAGCTCGCCGCCGAATCCGCTCTCGCCGCGGCGTTCCCCGCGAGCCGCGCCTCCGCGCGCAACCGCCTCACCGGCATCGTGACCCGGGTGACGAAGGACGGCGTGATGGCTCAGGTCGAGCTGCAGGCCGGTCCCTTCCGCGTCGTCTCGCTCATGAGCCGGGAGGCCGCCGACGAGCTCGGGCTCGAACCCGGTTCGCTCGCGACCGCGAGCGTCAAGGCCACGACCGTGGTCGTCGAACTCATGGAGCACACCAGATGAAACGTCTCGTCCTCGTTGCCGTCGCGGCAGCGCTCGCACTGTCCGGCTGCGCTTCCACGCCCGAGCCCGCGGCAGCACCGTCGGCGACCGCCGACTCGCTCTCCGGATCGATCACCGTGTTCGCCGCGGCCTCGCTCACCGGCACGTTCACCGAACTCGCGCGGGAGTTCGAGGCCGCGCACCCGGGCACGACCGTCGAACTCGCCTTCGCCGGGTCCAGCGACCTGGTGACACAGATCACCGAGGGCGCGCCCGCCGACGTCTTCGCCTCGGCGGACACCAAGAATATGGCGAAGGTGACGGATGCGGCCCTGAACGCGGAGGCTCCGGTCGACTTTGCGACCAACTCTCTCGAGATCGCCGTTCCGCCCGGTAACCCGGCTCGGGTCGAGGGCCTCGCCGACCTGGCCGACCCCGACGTGCGGCTCGTCGTGTGCGCCCCCGCCGTGCCGTGCGGGGCGGCGACCGTAGCCGTCGCGACCGTCGCGGGGGTCGACCTCTCGCCGGTGAGCGAGGAGTCGTCGGTCACCGACGTACTCGGCAAGGTGACTTCGGGCGAGGCCGACGCCGGCCTCGTGTACGTCACCGACGTTCTCGCCGCGGGCGACGCGGTGGAGGGTATCGGGTTCGACGAGTCGGGCGAGGCCGTGAACGTCTACCCGATCGTGGCCCTGGGCGGCTCGGACGCGCCCGACGTCGCGAGCGCGTTCGTCGCCTTCGTGGTCGGCGCGGCCGGCCAGAAAGTGCTCGCCGCCGCCGGATTCGGAGCGCCGTAACCGTGGCCGAGCCGGCGCGGTACGCGGGTATCCCGCGCTGGGTCGTGGTGGTCGCGGCGCTGGGGGCGCTGTTCGTGCTGCTTCCCCTGGCGGCGATGGTCACGCGGGTGAACTGGGGCGAGTTCGTGGGGCTCGTCACCTCCGAGTCATCCGTATCGGCTCTTCTGCTCAGCCTGCGCACCTCGCTCGCGGCGACCGTTCTCTGCATCGTCCTCGGGGTGCCGATGGCGCTCGTGCTCGCCCGCTCGCGTTTTCGCGGGCAACAGCTTCTGCGGGCGCTCGTGCTGCTCCCGCTCGTGCTTCCGCCCGTGGTCGGCGGCATCGCGCTGCTCTACACCTTCGGGCGGCGCGGGCTCGTGGGGCAGACGCTCGAGGGGCTCGGCATCTCGATCGCCTTCTCGACGACGGCCGTGGTGCTCGCGCAGACGTTCGTGGCGCTGCCGTTCCTGGTGCTGAGCCTCGAGGGCGCACTGCGCACGGTCGGCACCCGCTACGAGGCGGTCGGTGCGACGCTCGGCGCCGGGCCGACGACGGTGCTGCGGCGCATCACCCTGCCGCTCGTGCTGCCCGCGCTCGTCTCGGGCGCCGTGCTGTCGTTTGCCCGGGCGCTCGGCGAGTTCGGCGCGACACTCACCTTCGCCGGCAGCCTGCAGGGCACCACCCGCACGCTGCCGCTCGAGATCTACCTGCAGCGCGAGACGTCGCCCGACACCGCGGTCGCGCTGTCTCTCGTGCTCGTGGTCGTCGCGGTCGTCGTGGTCGGCGTCGCCCACCGGGCCGGATCGACGCGCTACCTGCGGGGTGCGCTGTGACGTTCTCTTTCGACGCGCGCGTCACGTCGCGGGGGTTCGACGTCTCGCTGACCGCGGCCCCCGGCGAGACGCTCGCGATCCTCGGTCCGAACGGGGCCGGCAAGTCGACGCTGCTCGACCTCGCGGCCGGGCTGCTGCGGGCCGACTCGGGACGCGCGGTTCTGGATGACACGGTCTTGTTCGACACCGATGGTGGCGGGCGGTTCACGCCCCCGCACGACCGCGGCGTCTCGCTGCTCGCGCAGCAGCCGCTGCTCTTCCCGCACCTCAGCGTGCTGGACAACGTGGCGTTCGGGCCGCGCAGCGCCGGGTTCTCGCGGCTCGCGTCGCGCGAGACCGCCCGGCACTGGCTCGCCGAGGTGGAGGCGCTCGAGCTCGCCGACCGTCGGCCCGCCCAGCTGTCAGGCGGGCAGGCGCTGCGCATCGCGGTCGCC
>NZ_JBKKAD010000108.1:0-8393 GCF_046714715.1 Conyzicola sp.
GCACCTATCAGGGCAAGTGCGCCGAGCTGTGTGGCGAGTACCACTCGCTCATGCTCTTCCAAGTGAAGGTCGTGTCGCAAGACGACTACGACGCCTACATCGAAGGCCAGCGTGCCGCTGGTTTCGAGGGTCGCCTCGGCGCGGAGTACAACACGAACACCAACCTCCCGGGCACCGGCGCGGTTGACCACGGCGAAGAAGGCTAGTCGCAATGAGCACATCAACAGCAACCAGGCCGGGCCTGAGCACACCAGCAGTGGTGCGCCGAGGCAACGTCCTCGTCAGCTGGATCACCTCCACTGACCACAAGACGATCGGGTACATGTACCTGATCAGCTCCTTCATCTACTTCTGCATCGGCGGGGTGATGGCGCTCATCATCCGCGCCCAGCTCTTCGCTCCGGGCCTCAACATCGTCGACTCGAAAGAGCAGTACAACCAGCTCTTCACGATGCACGGCACGATCATGCTCCTCATGTTCGCGACGCCGCTGTTCGCGGGGTTCGCGAACGTGCTGATGCCCCTCCAGATCGGTGCTCCGGATGTCGCGTTCCCGCGACTCAACGCGTTCGCCTACTGGCTTTACAGCTTCGGTAGCCTCATGGCCGTCGCCGGCTTCCTCACCCCGCAGGGTGCGGCCTCGTTCGGTTGGTTCGCGTATGCCCCGCTGTCGAGTACGACGTTCTCGCCGGGGGTCGGTGGAAACCTGTGGGTCTTCGGCCTCGCGATGAGCGGTTTCGGAACCATCCTCGGTGCCGTCAACTTCATCACCACGATCATCACCATGCGTGCCCCCGGCATGACCATGTTCCGCATGTCGATCTTCACCTGGAACGTGCTCGTCACGTCGATCCTCGTGCTGATGGCCTTCCCGGTTCTCGCCGCGGCTCTCTTCGGACTCGGCGCAGACCGTGTGTTCAACGCGCACATCTACGATCCCGCCAACGGCGGCGTCATCCTCTGGCAGCATCTGTTCTGGTTCTTCGGCCACCCCGAGGTGTACATCATCGCCCTGCCGTTCTTCGGAATCATCTCCGAGGTGCTGCCGGTCTTCAGCCGCAAGCCGATCTTCGGCTACAAGACGCTGATCTACGCGACGATCGCGATCGCCGCGCTGTCCGTCACCGTATGGGCTCACCACATGTACGTGACCGGGTCGGTGCTGTTGCCGTTCTTCTCGCTCATGACGATGCTCATCGCGGTGCCCACGGGTGTGAAGATCTTCAACTGGATCGGCACCATGTGGCGCGGCTCCGTGACGTTCGAGACGCCCATGCTGTGGGCCATCGGCTTCCTGATCACGTTCACCTTCGGTGGACTCACCGGTGTCATCCTCGCGTCGCCGCCGCTCGACTTCCACGTCTCCGACTCCTACTTCGTGGTCGCCCACTTCCACTACGTGGTCTTCGGCACCGTGGTGTTCGCGATGTTCTCGGGCTTCTACTTCTGGTGGCCCAAGTGGACGGGCACGATGCTCAACGAGCGCCTCGGCAAGATCCACTTCTGGCTGCTGTTCATCGGCTTCCACACCACGTTCCTCATCCAGCACTGGATCGGTGTCGTCGGCATGCCGCGTCGTTACGCGACGTACCTGCCCGAAGACGGCGTGACGTGGATGAACCAGGTGTCCACCGTCGGAGCGGCGATCCTCGCCACCTCGATGCTGCCGTTCTTCTACAACGTGTACCTCACGGCCCGCACGGCCCCCAAGGTCACGGTGAACGACCCGTGGGGCTTCTCGCGCTCGCTCGAGTGGGCCACCTCGTGCCCGCCGCCCCGCCATAACTTCACCTCGATCCCGCGCATCCGTTCCGAGGCGCCCGCGTTCGACCTCAACCACCCCGAGGCAGAAGTGCCGATCGGTATCGGTCCGGGTAAGGACGCTCCCGACGCCCCCGTGTACGACATGTCAGACGAGAAGGTCAAGTAAGCATGAAGGCCAATATCAACCTCTTCTGGGTGCTGTTTGCGTTCTGCGTGGTCGCCGACATCGCCTACATCATCTGGTCGCTGGTCGACCCGATTCACGGCGGTCGGATCGAATGGGTGGGAACCCTCGGAATCGGTCTCGCCGGCGTGCTGTCCGGCTTCATCGCGTTCTACGTCAGTGCAGTTCACCGCTCGCAGGGCGGCGTGCTCCCCGAAGACCGCCTCGACGCGAACATCGACGACGGCGACCCCGAGCTGGGCTTCTTCAGCCCGTGGAGCTGGTGGCCCGTCATGCTGGCCGCGGCGCTCTCGCTGATGTTCCTCGGCATGGCAGTCGGCTTCTGGATCTCGATCATCGGCGCCGCTATCGTCGCCATCAGCCTCGTTGGGTGGGTATATGAGTACTACCGAGGCAACTTCGCCCACTAGTCAGGTGCTGATCCGTCCGGCCCGCGCGAGCGACGCCGACGTGGTCTTCACCCTGCTGAACGAGCTCGCGGTCAGCTACCTGCCCGACCGCGACGCCTTCGACGTCACGTTCGACTCCTTCGCCGCGGGGGAGTCGAACGCGCTCCTTCTGGTCGCCGAGGTCGGTGGCGTGGTGCACGGCTACGCCCTCACCACCATCTCGCGACTGCTCTACACGAACGGCAGCTCGGCCCAGTTGCAGGAGCTGGTCGTCGAGAGCTCGGCGCAGGGAGCGGGCCTCGGCTCGCTTCTCGTCGAGGCGACGGAGCGCGAGTGCCGCCTGCGCGGCGTTCGCCAGCTCACGGTCGCGAGCCGTCGTGCCTCGGGCTTCTACGAACGCCTCGGCTACGGCTCGACCGCCGACTACCTCAAGCGCTCGTTCGACTAGAGCGGCCCGTTCGACCAGAGCTGCCTGTTTGTCTAGAGCGGCCGGTTCGTCTAGAGCGGCTGATAGACCGACACGTCGACCGCGACGGTCACCGTGGTCGTCGACGCGTCCTCGGTTCCCGGATGCGCCCCATGGTGCCCGCTCGGCCCCATAGCCGCGAGGTCGTCGATCTCCGTCGCGGCGAGCGGCACGTCGTAGGCCGTCGATAGCCGGTCACGCAGCACGAACCGGGCCCCGAGGGCCTCGTCGAGGTGCTCGAGCTTGTCCGGCTGCATGCCGATAAGCCGGCCGCGCTGCCGCAGCTGCTCGAGGTGGCTCGGCGCCGGTGTGACCACCACGAGAGTGCCGCCTGGGCGCAGCACACGGGCGAACTCGTCGGCGTTGCGCGGGGCGAAGACGCACAGCACGGCGTCGGCCCGGTCGGAACGCACGGGCAGCGGGCGCCAGACGTCCGCGACCACTCCCGGCGCGCCCGTGGCCCGCACGGCGAGCGTGACGGCATCGAGCGACACGTCGAGCTCGAGCAGGCGCGCGAGCGGCCTGCGGGCCGTGAGTTCGGCCGCGTAGTAGCCGGAGCCGCATCCGGAATCTACGACGTCGACGGCGCCCGCCGGGAGAGCGGCGTCGATGAGGTCGACGATGGGGGAGTAGTGGCCGAGCGCGAGGAAGCGCCGGCGTGCCTCGAGGATCTCCCGGGTGTCGCCGAGGATGCCGCGCGAGCGGTCGACGAGGGTGAGGTAGCCGCGTTTGTTCGCGTCGAAGGCGTGACCCGAGGAACACAAAAGCGACCAGGATGCGGGCCCTGCGCTGTCGAGATCTCTCTCGCAGCGCGGGCACCGCAACCAGGTCGCCAGTGTCTGAGCGTTCGAACCGATTAGTGGTCGTCTCCGTGGTGCGAGCCCTCGATCTCGCCCTTCGAGACCGGCAGGATGCGGTCTTCGAAGAACCAGCGCGAGAAGCCGGCGCGGAGACGCTGCGTCACCGTGATGCGGCCGTCGCTGTTCGGACGGATCATCAGCGGCTCGTAGTCGGTGTAGCTCGTGAGCCTCCAGCGCTCGGCGTCGCTGAGCGGCTGGTGCACCTCGATGTACTCGCCACCGGGGAGGCGCACGATGCGGCCGGACTCGAAGCCGTGGAGCGCGATCTCGCGGTCCTTCTTCTGCAGGCCGAAGCAGATGCGCTTGGTGACGATGTAGGCGATGATCGGGCCGAGGAAGAACAGCGCCTGCAGGGTGTGGATTACGCCCTCGATGCTGAGCTTGAAGTGCGTGGCGATGAGGTCGGAGCTCGCCGCCGCCCATAGCACCGCGTAGAACGTGACGCCCGCCGCACCGATCGCCGTGCGCACCGGAGTGTTGCGCGGGCGGTCGAGGATGTGGTGCTCGCGCTTGTCGCCGGTGATCCACGCCTCGATGAAGGGGTAGAAGGCGACGAGGCCGAGGAACACGGGCAGGATGATCAGCGGCAGCAGCACGTTCATCGAGAGCGTGTAGCCCCAGACGACGAACTCGAGTCCCGGCGGCACGAGGCGCAGGGCGCCGTCGGCGAATCCGATGTACCAGTCGGGCTGGGTTCCCGCGGACACCGGTGAGGGGTCGTAGGGTCCGTAGTTCCAGATCGGGTTGATCGTGAAGGTCGCGGCGATCAGCATGATCACGCCGAAGACGATGAAGAAGAATCCACCGGCCTTCGCGGCGAACACCGGCATGACCGGAACGCCGACGACGTTGCTGTTGGTCTTACCGGGGCCGGCGAACTGCGTGTGCTTGTTGATCACGAGCAGCAGCAGGTGCACGCCGAGCGCGGCGACGAGGATCGCCGGCAGCAGCAGGATGTGCAGCGTGTAGAAGCGGCTCACAACGTCGGTTCCGGGGAACTCGCCGCCGAACAGCAGGTACGAGATCCAGACGCCGATGATCGGGACGGCCTTGACCATTCCGTCGATGATGCGGAGGCCGTTACCAGAGAGCAGGTCGTCGGGGAGCGAGTAGCCGGTGAAGCCCTCGGCCATCGCGAGCACGAAGAGCACGAAGCCGATGATCCAGTTGATCTCGCGCGGCTTGCGGAAGGCGCCGGTGAAGTAGATGCGCAGCATGTGCAGGCCGATGGCCGCGATGAACAGCAGCGCCGACCAGTGGTGCACCTGGCGCATGAGCAGTCCGCCGCGGATGTCGAACGAGATGTCGAGGCTCGACGCGTACGCCGCCGACATCTCGATGCCCTTGAGCGGCACGAACGAGCCGTCGTAGTGCACCTCGACCATGCTGGGCTGGAAGAAGAAGGTGAGGAACGTGCCCGAGAGCAGGATCGCCACGAAGCTGTAGAGGGCGACCTCGCCGAGCATGAACGACCAGTGGTCGGGGAAGATCTTGCGACCGACCTCTTTCACCAGGCCCGAGATGCTGGTGCGCTCGTCGATGTAGTTCGCGGCGGCACCGGTGAAGCGCGCGCCGCGGGTGGGCGAGGCGAACGGTCCGTACGCGGTCGAGGTCGATCCCGCCGTGGTGGCGGGTTCGTGGGTGACGGGGGTTTCCGTTGCTGTGCTCAATTCAGCTCACGCTCCCAGAAGCTCGGGCCGACGGGTTCTAGGAAGTCGCTCTGGGCTACCAGGTATCCCTCGTCGTCGATGGCGATAGGTAGTTGGGGTAGGGGCCGGCTTGCCGGTCCGAAGATCACTTTCGCCTGGTCCGAGACATCGAACTGCGACTGGTGACACGGGCAGAGAAGGTTGTGGGTCTGCTGTTCGTACAGCGCGACCGGGCAACCGACGTGGGTGCAGATCTTCGAGTAGGCGACGATGCCCTGGTACGACCAGTCCGCCTTCTCTTCGGTCTCGATGAGGTCTTCGGGACGCAGGCGCATAACGAGCACCGCGGCCTTGGCCTTCTCTTCGAGCCTGTGCTCTTCGTCGTTGAGACCCTCGGGGATCACGTGGAAAGCGGATCCGTACGTGACATCCGAAGCTTTGATGGGGGTACCGGAGGGGTCGCGGGTGAGGCGGGTTCCCTCTTTCCACATGGTGTGACGCAGCAGTTCGCCGGGCTCTTCGGCCGGGGCGAGGTCGCGGAACATCACGACGGCGGGGATCGGCGTCACCGCGAGAGCCGCGATCAGGCTGTTGCGGATGAGGGTGCGGCGGCCGAAGCCCGACTCCTTGTTGCCGAGGGTGAAGACCTCGACGGCCTTCGCGCGGGTGGTGTCGCTGCCGCGGGTGCCGTGACGCTCTTCGGTGATCTCGGCGTCGGACATGAGCGCCTTGGCCCAGTGCACCGCGCCGACGCCGATGCCCAGCAGGCCGAGGCTGATCGCCAGGCCGAGGGCCAGGTTGCTGATGCGCACTGAGTCGAGGTTGCTGGGGTCGATCGGGAAGAGGAAGTAGAACACGACCGCGAGCACGCTGCCGATGAGCGACAGGAAGAACAGGGCGGAGACGCGACGGGCGGCTTCCTTGTCTTTCTTCGGGTCGAGATCGGTGACGCGCAGGCGGTGCGGCTGGTGTCCGGGATTCGGGATGCCGTCGGTTACGACGACGGCGGTACCCGAGGAGACCGTACGAGGCACGGATGTCGCGACAGCAGTGCCGGCCTCTGTGCTGCCGGCCTGGTCTGTACTGCCGGACTGGCCACCGTTATGGTCTGCCATTGTGTTCCCTTCAACTGTGCGCGAAGCGCGAAGTGCGATGTAGTTGTGATGCCGTGGGCCGACCGGAGTCGACCTCGGCGCTTAGTTGGATTTGGCGGTGAGCCAGACGGTGATCGCTACGATCCCGCCCAGGCCGAAGATCCAGATAAAGAGACCCTCGGAGACCGGACCGAGGTTGCCTAGGTCGAATCCGCCGGGGGAGGGGTTCTCGTCGAGGAACTGCAGGTAGGTGATGATGTCTGCTTTGTCTTCGAGCGTGAGGTTGTTGTTGTTGAAGACCGGCATGTTCTGCGGGCCGGTGACCATGGCCTCGTAGACGTGGGTCGACGTGACGCCCGAGAGCGACGGGGCGTACTTGCCCTGCGTGAGCGCTCCGCCGGCTCCGGCCACGTTGTGGCACATGGCGCAGTTGATGCGGAAGAGCTCGCCACCGAGGGCTGCGTCGCCCTCTCCGGCGATCGTCTCCTCGTCGGGGAGACCGGGGCCGGGCGACTGTTCGCCGACGTAGGTGTAGAGGGCCTCGATCTGCTCGTCGGTGAACTGCACCGGCTTCTCTTCTGCCTGCGGGCCGCTCGCAGCGAGGGGCATGCGGCCGGTCGAGACCTGGAAGTGAACGGATGCCTCGCCGACACCGATGAGGGTGGGGCCCTCGCTCGTGCCCTGGAGCGCCGTGCCGTGGCAGGTGGCGCAGTTCGCGGCGAAGAGCTTGCCGCCCTCTTCGACGAGCTGCTGCTGCGAGGCCGACGTGTCAGCCGTGGCGCTGGTGGTGGCGAGCGCGTAGACGCCGCCGGTGCTGAGGAGGCCGATCACGATGAGGGCGACGGACGCGAGGGGATGCCTGCGGCCGACCTTTCGCTGGTCGGTGGTGGTGCGTGAAAACTTCTTCGCCATGGTGCTTACGGGTCCCGATTCTTACTGGAGGATGTAGATGATGAGGAAGAGGCCGATCCAGACGACATCGACGAAGTGCCAGTAGTAGGAGACGACGATCGCGCTGGTCGCTTCCTTGTGGCCGAAGTTCTTGACCGCGTAGCCGCGGCCGATGATGAGGAGGAAGGCGACGAGCCCGCCGATCACGTGCAGGCCGTGGAAGCCCGTCGTGAGGTAGAACGCCGACCCGTAGGAGTCGGACGACAGGGTGAGGCCCTCGCTGACGAGAACCGCGTACTCGTAGATCTGTCCGACTACGAAGATCGCGCCCATGGCGTAGGTGAGGAAGAACCACTCGACCATGCCCCACTGGGTGGGCTTCGGGCCGGTGCGCCGCGGCTGCAGGCGCTCGGCGGCGAAGACGCCGAACTGGCAGGTGAACGACGAGAGCACCAGGATGATCGTGTTGACGAGCGAGAACGGCACCGTCAGCAGGCTCGACTGGGATTCCCACAGTTCGGGGCTGGTCGAGCGCAGCGTGAAGTAGATCGCGAAGAGGCCGGCGAAGAACATGACTTCGCTTCCGAGCCACACGATGGTGCCGACGGCTACCGAGTTGGGGCGGTTAACCACAGGGGCGCCGACGGAGGGGCTGATGGAGGTCGTAGTCACCTCTCCATTATGTCCGATAACGGGGCCACCGTTTCCCTTTCGGCCGGTCAGTCGCGAGCCGGCGCCGACGAATCCGGTCATTAGAATTCGTCCTATGTCGTCTGCACTGACCTGGCCCCGCATTCTCGCAACCCTCGTTAACGGGGAGAACCTCTCCATTTTCGAGTCGACGTGGGCCATGAAGCAGGTCATGGCGGGCGAGGCCACCTCGGCCCAGCTGTCCGGGCTGCTCGTCGCGCTCCGCATCAAGGGTGAAACCGTCGACGAGATCGTGGGTTTCCGCGACGCCGTGCTCGAGAACGCCCTTCCCCTCGACGTCGACCCGAGGGTGCTCGACATCGTCGGCACCGGGGGCGACCCGTACGGCGCCGTGCTGAATATCTCGTCGGTGGCGTCGGTCATCGCCGCTGCGGCCGGGGTGCCC
>NZ_JBKKAD010000109.1:0-5953 GCF_046714715.1 Conyzicola sp.
ACGCATTTCCTGGGAGCGAGCAGGCCGCTGTACGGCCAGATCGACACCGACTCGAACCTGACGCGCGCGATGACGCAGCTCGAGCAGAGCGGCATCCGGCCCGAGGCCATCGTCTTCACGGGAGACCTCGCCGATCTGGGAGAACCGGATGCCTACGCGCGCCTCCGCAGGATCGTCGAGCCGGCCGCGGCGCGGCTGGGTGCCCAGGTCATCTGGGTGATGGGCAATCACGACGAACGCCCCGAATACTCGCGCGGCCTCTTCGACGTGGAGCCGAGCACGGAGCCGCAAGACCGGGTCTACGACATCGACGGCCTGCGCATCATTTCGTTCGACACGTCGGTTCCCGGCTACCACCACGGCGAGATGACCGACGGCCAGCTCGACTGGCTCACCGACGTACTCGCGACCCCGGCCGAGCACGGAACCCTGCTCGCGCTCCATCACCCGCCGATGCCCACCCCCCTGCTCTGGGCCATGGAGATGCTCGAACTGCGCGGTCAAGACCGGCTGGAACGTGTCGTCCGGGGCACCGACGTACGCGGCATCCTCGCGGGGCATCTGCACTACTCCGGCCACAGCACGTTCGCGGGCGTCCCCGTGTCTGTCGCCGCCGCCACCTGCTACACCCTCGCGCTCACCGCGAAAGACCGCCTGCTCTCCGGGGTCAACGCCGATCAGGCGATGAATGTGGTGCACGTCTACGACGACCGGCTCGTGCACTCGGTGGTGCCGATCGGCGACCGCGCCGAGATCACCGGATTCGCGGACGACGTCATCGGGCGCATCGAGGCGATGACGCCCGAGCAGCGCACCGAGACCTTCTCGAAGAAGACCTCGTCGTTCAACCTGGGCGAGGAACCACCGGCCTAGACCGCGACGGCCTGCGGGCTAGACCCCTGCGGGCTGCCCGGCGCCTTCCGTGCCGGGCAGCTGGGCCCGGTAGACGTCGGCGACGCGCTCGAGGTAGGCCGTGATGGTGTCCTGCTCGGCGTCGTCGAATCCGCCGATCACCGCATCCATGCCGAGGATCATCGGCATCAGCGTGCCCATCGCCTTGCGCACCGAGTCGGGGTGCGGAACGACGAGGATTCCGCGGCGATCGTCGGGGTTGCGCTCGCGCGAGACGTGCCCGACGGCGGTGAGGCGGTCGACGACGGTCGTCACCGCGGCCGTGGACATGTGCAGCCGGCGCGCGAGTTCCGTGGGGCTGAGCGCACCATCGCGGATGAGCTCCTCCATGGCCTCGAGGTCGGTCGGGTTCACGGTCAGTTCGCGTCCGAGATGCCGCTCGAAATCGCCGGTGAGGTTCAGGATGTCGCGGAGCAGCGTCGTCGCCGGGTGCACGTCGAACGATCCGCGGCCCGGGGCGGCGGAGTCGGGGTCTCGTTGCATAAGGGGGAGTTTATCGGTACGGTAGCTAAAACTTCAGGTAATTAGATGATCTAATTACCGCGACATTGTTCCGACCGTCACTAAGGGGCGCACAGCATGCACCGGCTCACCGATTTCATCACCGCGAAGAAGACCTCGTGGATCGTCCTGGTGATCGCGGTCGCCGTCTCCGCCGCGATCTTCGCGCTCGGGTCGGGGTCGACGGGGGAGTCGTCGCCCGGCGTCGGTCTGCCCGATTCCGCGGAGTCGGCACAGGTCGCCGCGCTACAGGCCGACCTGCCCGCCGCCGACGCGACATCCGCCCTGCTCGTGTTCGCCCGCGACGGCGACGAGCTCACCGAAGCCGACATCGCGGCCATCACGGCCAACGCGCAGAGCCTCGCCGACGAGTCGGCCGACGGCTTCGTGCCGCCGCCCACCGTGTCGGAGGACGGCACGACCGCCGTCGTCGTCGTGCCCCTCGACATCATCGACGACGTCACCGAGCAGGCCGACCGCGCCGCCCAGCTGCGCGAAATCGCGAACGCCGACCTGCCCGACGGCCTCGAGGCCCTGCTCACCGGCCCCGAAGGTTTCGCCGTCGATGTCGCCGCGGTCTTCAAGGGCGCCGACTTCACCCTGCTGCTCACCACTGTGATCGTGGTGGCGGTGCTGTTGCTCATCACCTACCGCAGCCCGTGGCTCTGGCTCGTCCCACTCGCCGTCGTCGGACTCGCCGACGGGCTCGCGGGCATCGTGGCCACCCGAATCGCCGCGGCCGCCGGCATCACGCTCGACGCCTCGGTCACCGGCATCCTCTCGGTGCTCGTGTTCGGCGCGGGCACCAACTACGCCCTGCTGCTCATCGCCCGCTACCGCGACGAGTTGCGCCTCGTCGCCGATCGGCGCGTCGCCATGGCGCAGGCGCTGCGTGGGGCCGGCCCGGCGATCATCGCGAGCGGAAGCACCGTCGTGCTGAGCCTGCTCACCCTGCTGTTCGCGCAGCTCACCGGCAACCGCGCACTCGGGCTCGCCTGCGCCGCGGGCGTCGTGGTCGCTATGCTCTTCGCCCTGTTCGTGCTGCCGGCCGCTCTCGTGCTGTTCGGCCGCGGACTGTTCTGGCCCTACGTGCCGCGCTTCGGATCGGAGAACACGGCGCACCGCGGCGTCTGGTTCCGTCTCGGTACGGCCGTGTCGCGCAGGCCGGTCGCTGTCGCCATCGTCGGTGTCCTGCTGCTCGGCGGGCTCGCCGTCGCCGGTGTGCCGCAGATCAAGGTCGGCCTCGCCCAGACCGAGAGATTCACCTCGGTTCCCGAGGCCGTCGTGGGACAGGAGCTGGTTGCGGGTGCCTTCAGCGCGGGCAGCGGATCGCCCGTCGTGGTCATTGCGAACGCCTCGTCGGCCGACCGGGTTGCCGCGGAGGCGGAGAACGTCGACGGTGTCGTCTCGGCGACCGTCGGCGAGTCGACGGGCGAGATCACCCAGGTCGACGTGGTGCTCGACGCCGCCGCGGAGACCGAGGAATCGTTCGCGGCGGTCACGGACCTGCGTGCCGCCCTGCACGACGTGGACGGGGCGGACGCTCTCGTCGGCGGGCTCGACGCGCAGACGCTCGACGTGAACGCGGCCCAACAGGCCGACCAGAACCTGCTGATCCCGCTCATTCTGGCGCTGGTCTTCCTCGTGCTCGTGTTGCTTCTGCGCTCGATCGTCGCGCCGGTGCTGCTGCTGCTCACCGTGGTCGCGTCGTTCTTCGGAAGTCTCGGCGCGAGCTGGCTGCTGTTCGAATCGGTCTTCGGGTTCCCCGCCATCGACACGAACGTGATCCTGTTCAGCTTCCTGTTCCTGGTGGCCCTCGGGGTGGACTACAACATCTTCCTCGTCACCCGGGCGAGAGAGGAGGCGGTGCAGCACGGCACCAAGACGGGCATGATCCGCGCGCTGTCGTCGACCGGCGGGGTGATCACGAGCGCCGGCATTCTGCTCGCGGCGGTCTTCGCCGTGCTCGGCGTGCTGCCGCTCATCACGCTGACCCAGATCGGCATCATCGTCTGCATAGGCGTGCTGCTCGACACCCTGCTGGTGCGCACCGTGCTCGTGCCCGCCCTCGCCTTCATCGCGGGTGAGAGATTCTGGTGGCCGTCGAAGCTGCACGCGCCGGCGCACCTCGCGCCGGAGTCCGCTGCGCCAGAGTCAGCAGCGTCCGCCCGCCCCGCGAAGTAGCCCGGAGCCGTCGTCGAATAGCGGGAGCGAAGATGCCTCGGCCGGCCGCCGTGCGGTGACCACGGCGAGCCGGTGTCCCGACGGTCCGGACGGAAGGCACGATGAGACCATGCAACTCGACCGGGTGCTCGCCGACTTCTCGCTCTACCTGAGCGCGGAGCGGGGCTTCAGCGAGCACACCGTGCGCTCGTACCGGTCCGACCTCGCCGACCTGTTGCGGTTCGCCGACGAGGCGGGTGCGACCGACTCCGCCGAGATCGACCTCGAACTGCTTCGCGGCTGGCTCTGGAGGGGCTCGACCGCCGGGCTCGCCAAGTCGACGCTCGCGCGCCGGTCGGCGACCGCTCGTTCCCTCACGTCGTGGCTCGCCCGCTCGGGGCACACACCGACCGACGCCGCCGCGCGCCTGCGCGCACCGAAGTCCGACCGTCATCTGCCGCGCGTTCTCACCCGCGCGCAGATGGACACCCTGCTTGAAGGGCTCGACGCCCGCGCCTCCACGGGCGACCCTCTCGCGATCCGCGACCTCGCGATCGTCGAGCTGCTGTACGCCTCCGCGTTGCGGGTGAGCGAGCTCGCGGGCCTCGATCTGCGCGATGTCGACCTCGGGCGGCTCACGGCCCGCGTGCTCGGTAAAGGCTCGAAGGAGCGCGTGGTGCCATTCGGCGTGCCGGCGAAGAACGCCATCGCAGCCTGGTTGGAGGTGCGCGAGCCGGGCAAGGCGCTCGCCACGGCGGGCGGCATCCACGACGGGCCGGCGGGAGGCATCCGCCACGCCACGACCGGCACCCACGGCGCCACGAGCGACGCCACGCCCGCGGGTGCTCCCGTTTCCGCGCGCACAACCGGGCCGAGCACGGCGTTGTTCCTCGGAGCGCGCGGCGCCCGCATCGGGACTCGCGCCGTCTACACCCTGGTCGCCGGGCTGCTCGAGAGTGTGCCGGGCGGTGGCCCGGCCGGTCCGCACGCGCTGCGCCACACGGCGGCGACCCACCTGCTCGACGGGGGAGCGGATCTTCGGGCCGTTCAGGAGCTGCTGGGTCACGCCAGCCTCGGTACCACCCAGATCTACACGCACGTCTCCACCGAGCGGCTCAAGGAGAGCTACGCCATGGCGCACCCCCGGGCCTGACGCGACTAGCGTCTCCGACACCGCGGCCGCACCCGACATCACAGCCGCGCCCGCCTCGGCCCCGCCAATCGCGCCCTCACCCGACGCGATCCGCCGGGTCGGCAGCAGCACCGAACGCGGCACCTCGCCGAGGTAGAGCATGGGCGACACGTACTCACCGTCGAGCCGGACACCGAAGTGCAGGCACGGCGCCGAGCAGTGCCCGGGCTGAAGCGTGCCGACCGGGTCTCCCCGGCGAACGGCGTCGCCCGCCTTCAGCGTGGTCACGACCGGTTCGTAGCTCGACAGCAGGCCGCCGCCGTGCGCGATCGACAGCACGCCGCGGTCGACGACAGTTCCGGCGAAGTGCACGGTGCCGTCGGCAGGCGCGGTCACCTGCGTGTCCGCGGCGCCGATGTCGATGCCGCGGTGCCCGGCCGAGTACCGGTCGAGCGGGGCGAGGAAGGGCCGCACGATCGGGTGTGGGGCCGGCACGGGCCACCGCCACGGGGGAGGGCCGGCGGCGGCAGCGGGAACCGACCCCGCCACCAGGGCGAGCACAATCAGGCCACAGACACGTCGCATCCGATCAGAATCGTCCTCGGCGCGATGCCGCGAAGCCCAGCCGACCGATCTGTCGAAATCGGTGCCGGCCCCACGACCTGTGGGGGAGCAGAGCGGTGATATAGTTCTCGGAGCGCTGTGCGTAAGCACGGCGACTACGCGTGTCCGTTGCGACTGTACAGTCGCGCAACGCCATCCACTCAGTCACCGCCGAAATCCAGTTGCCGCCGAAAGGCAGTCACCGCTGGACGACACAGTGCCGGATGCGTGCCGGGCACCAGGTTCGCGGCCGACCGGCCGCGATAACAACTGAGTTGGCGCGAAGAGCCGTTGTAGGCGCGCGCCAGAAAAGGAGCACGGCCATGGCCGTTGTAACAATCCGCCAGCTGCTCGACAGCGGCGTCCACTTCGGACACCAGACGCGTCGCTGGAACCCGAAGATGAAGCGATTCATCCTGACCGAGCGTTCGGGCAGCCACATCATCGACCTGCAGCAGTCGCTCGCCTTCATCGACAAGACCTACGACTACGTCAAGGACACCGTCGCGCACGGCGGAACGATCCTCTTCGTCGGAACCAAGAAGCAGGCTCAGGGCTCCTTCGCCGAGCAGGCTCTTCGCGTCGGCCAGCCCTACGTCAACCAGCGCTGGCTCGGTGGACTCCTCACGAACTTCCAGACGG
>NZ_JBKKAD010000110.1:0-15215 GCF_046714715.1 Conyzicola sp.
CATGCCCACCTCGCTGCTCGACTCGCAGTTCGCGCTCCTGGAGGAGCTCGACGCGGATGAGCCGGGCTTCGTGGTCGACGTCGACGCGACCGTCGATGCGATAGTCACCGAGGCGGTCGCGGGCCTCAGCCCCGTGCGGTAGACTCTCCCACTGAACTTCGGCGAGGGAAGCGGCCCGTGGCAGCTTCCGTGATCGACGCGGTGGTCTGGCTTCCGGCTTTTCCTCACGCAGATACGCGTTCGAGTTGACTCTTCCATTCCGCCGCGCACATCGCGGCACGACCAATCGGGTGCAAGACCCGTGAGGAGAACACTATGTCTGATGACCTGAAGGTCACCGCGGAACTCCGCGAATCGTTCGGCAAGGGCGCAGCCCGCAAGCTCCGTGCCCTCGGCAAGATCCCCGCCGTGCTCTACGGCCACGGCACCGAGCCGGTGCACGTGTCCCTCCCGGGCCACCAGATGCTCCTCATCCTCCGCAAGTCGAACGCCGTCCTCGAGCTCGACATCGACGGCAAGGGACAGCTCGCGCTGGTCAAGGACGTCCAGAAGGACCCCGTTCGCCAGATCATCGAGCACATCGACCTCATCGTCGTGCGCAAGGGCGAGAAGGTCACCATCGACGTGCCGATCCACCTCGAGGGCGAAGCCGCTCCCGGAACGACCGTCAACCAGGACTCGAACACCATCTCGCTCGAGGCCCTCGCGACCGCGATCCCCGAGTCGGTCGTCGTGTCGATCGAGGGCGCCGAGGACGGCACCCAGATCTTCGCGAAGGACCTCATCCTTCCCGAGGGCTCGTCGCTCATCACCGACGAGGACACCCTCATCGTCGCCATCTCGATCGCTCAGGAGCAGGACCTCGGCGAGGAGACCGACGAGGCTCCCGCCGAAGAGGCCGCTCCGGCCGCCGAGTAGTTCTAGCCCTGAGTAGCTAGAGCTGGACGAGAACCCCTGGCTTGTAGTCGGGCTCGGTAACCCCGGGCCCGGCTACGCCGGGAATCGCCACAACGTGGGCCAGATGGCCCTCGACGAACTGGCGCGCCGCATCGGTGCGCCGTTCAAGAGCCAGAAGACCAACGCGACGGTCGCCGAGGGCAGGCTGAGCGGCCAGGGCCCGCGCGTCATCCTCGCCAAACCGAACACGTACATGAACGTGTCGGGCGGCCCGGTCGCCGCGCTCATGCGCTTCTACAAGCTCGAGCCGGCCAACCTCATCGTGCTGCACGACGAGCTCGACATCCCCTTCGACTCGATCAAGCTGAAGAGCGGCGGGGGTCACGGCGGCCACAACGGCGTGCGAGACATCGCCGCGGCCATCGGCAGCCCCGAATTCGTGCGCGTGCGCATCGGCATCGGCCGCCCTCCGGGCCGGCAGCCGGCCGCGGACTTCGTGCTCAAAGACTTCTCGAGCGACGAGAAGAAGATTCTGGCGAACCTGGTTTCGGATGCCGCGGACGCCGTCGAGCAGGTCGCCCGCGAGAGTCTCACGGCCGCCCAACTGCGTTTCCACACGTCGGCCCCCGCCGACTAGCCACGCGGATTGACCCTGTCGAAATCGTTCATCCTCAAGGGGGATTTTTAACCCCCGAGGCTCGCCTACTCTTAAGGCATGCGCGTTCTCCTTGCCGGTTCGACCGGAGAAATAGGGCGCCTCCTTGTGCCTCTCCTGGTGCGTTCCGGTCACACCGTGACGGGTGTCGCGCGCCACTCCACGGGGGTGACCTCGTTTGGTTCTTCCGAGCTCGAAGTCGACATCGTCGACCGTGAAGCGCTGCTCGCCGCCGTCGACGGTCTCGAGTTCGACGCCGTTATTCACCAGGCCACTGCGCTGAGCCGCGAACCCCGCCGGTATTCACACATGCACAAGACCAACCGCCTGCGCATGGAGGGCACGAGTGCTCTCATCGCGGCCGCCCGCGCTACCGGCGCCACCCGGTTCGTCTCCGCCTCCGCGTTCTACGGCTACGGTTTCGAGAACTTCGGCCAGAAGCCCGTCGACGAAGACGCGGCCTTCGGCGAACGCCCGGGCGGGCCGGTCGACAACGTGCACCGCGCCCTGCTGAGCAACGAGCAGCAGGCACGCGCGTTCGGCGGAGTCGCCCTGCGCTACGGGCTGTTCTACCGCGGCCGCGGGCCGATTCCCACCGTCGCGTCCGACTCGGCCGGTGTGCTGCCTTTCGTGCACGTCGAAGACGCCGCCGCCGCCACGGTCGCCGCGCTCGACGCTCCCGCCGGGTCGGTCTACAACGTGGTCGACGACACCCCGGCGACCTGGCGCGAGGTGCACGAGGCGCGCGCGCGGGCGTTCGAGTCGCCCGACCCGACGGTGGTCCCGTCGTGGTTGATGCGCCGCACGGCCCCGTATCGCGCAGAGCTGCTGACCGCGACATCCATCAGGGTCTCGAACGCGCGAGCGCGGGCCGAACTCGGCTGGGCACCCAGCTACCCCTCGTACCGCGAGGGAATCAGGTCGGCTGTGACGGATGCGGCCCACGCCCGCGCCGTACTGGCGAGCCCGTCGCGCGCCTCGGGCGCGGCACACGGGTCGGCCTGACCGAACCCCGCCCGGCCCCGGCGGGTGTCGGCGGCACCGCCTACACTTAAGCGGTGATACTCGAAGGTTTAATTACGGCGCTTTCGCGCGCCCACACGTTCGAGGACGCACTCTCGTACGCCACCCGCAACGCCGAATTCTCGCTCGTCGACGGCCTCCGCGCCCCGCTCATCGCCGGCCTGCTCGCCAAGCGGCCCAACGCGCAGGCGCTGCTCGCCATCGTGTCGACCGGTCGCGAGAGCGAGGCCCTGCGCGAGTCGCTGTCGTCGGTGCTGCCGAACGCCGAGATCATCGAGTTCCCGGCGTGGGAGACCCTGCCGCACGAGCGGCTCAGCCCGAGCAGCGAGACCGTGGGCAAGCGCATCGCCGCGCTTCGCCGTCTCGCCGAGTGGGACCGTTCGCGTCCGATCGTCGTTGTGGCGAGCGTGCGCGCCGCCCTGCAGCCGCTCGCCGACAACCTCATCGAAACGCCGACCATCGACCTCAAGGCCGGCGGCCGGGGCTACAGCCTGCCCGGCATCACGCTCGAGCTCATCGACCTCGCCTATTCACGCGTCGACATGGTAACGCGCCGCGGCGAGTTCGCGGTGCGCGGCGGCATCCTCGACGTCTTCGCGCCCACCGATGAGCACCCGCTGCGCCTCGAGTTCTTCGGCGACGAGCTCGAGCAGATCCGCCCGTTCTCGGTCTCCGACCAGCGCTCGCTGCCCGACACGGTCGAGCACGCGCAGCTGCCGCCGAGCCGCGAACTGCTGCTCAGCCCCGCCGTGCGCCAGCGCGCCCGCGAGATGCAGCACGAGTTTCCGGGCCTCGCCCAGATGCTCGCGAAGATCGGCGAGGGCATCCCCGTCGACGGCATGGAGTCGCTCGCGCCCGCGCTGCTCGACCGGCTCGTTCCGCTCACCCACTACCTGCCGGCCGAGGCCGCGATCGTCGTGCTCTCGCCCGAGAAGGTCGCCACCCGGGCCGTGAGCCTCGTCGAGACCAACCAGGAGTTCCTCGCCGCCGCGTGGAACGCCGCCACCGCGGGTGCCGAAGCACCGATCGACCTCGACGCTGGCGACTTCGTCACGCTGAACGCGCTACGGGCCTCGGCCGGCGCGCGCGCCTGGTGGACCATGAGCTCGTTCGACAGCGGGGCGACCGAGCCCGGTTTCGATACGGCCGCGGGCGGCCTACTCAACCAGCAGGGTGCCGACCTCGAGGCGCGCGTCGCGGCCACCCTCGACTCCGACGACACCTACGTGCGCATCGACGCGAGCGCCGTGCCCAGCTTCGCCGGCCAGCCCACCGGCGCCATCGACCACGTCGAGACCCTGATGCGCGACGGCTGGACGGTGGTCATCGTCGCCCGCGGCCAGGGCCTGGTCGAGCGCGCCGTCGACGTGCTCGCCGAGCGCGAGCTGGCGGGGCGGCTCGTCGAGGAGTTCCCCGCGAGCGAGGCGGCTGCCCTCGAGCCGGGCGTCGCCTACCTGCTCAAGGCCTCGGCCGAGCACGGTTTCGAGCTGCCCGAGATCAAGTTCGCCCTGCTCAACGAGAGCGAGTTCTACGGCCGAGCGGTCGGCTACGACGCCCGCCAGGTGAAGAAGCTCGCGAGCCGCCGCAAGAACGTCGTCGACCCGCTGCAGCTGAAGAACGGCGACTTCGTGGTGCACCAGACCCACGGCATCGGCAAGTTTATCGAGCTCGTGCAGCGCGAGGTCTCCAGCGGCGGACGCAACGCCGTCAAGCGCAGCCGCGAGTTCCTGGTCATCGAGTACGCCCCGGGCAAGCGCGGCATGCCGGGCGACAAGCTCTACGTGCCCACCGATCAGCTCGACCTGCTCAGCCGCTACGTCGGCGGCGAGGCGCCCAGCCTCAGCAAGATGGGCGGCAGCGACTGGTCGAACGCCAAGAACAAGGCGCGCAAGGCCGTGCGCGACATCGCGGTCGAGCTCGTGAAGCTCTACTCGGCGCGCATGGCGTCGAAGGGTCACGCCTTCCCGAAAGATACCCCCTGGCAGCGCGAGCTCGAAGACGCCTTCCCGTTCGCCGAGACCGTCGACCAGCTCACCACGATCGACGAGGTCAAGGCCGACATGGAGCGGCCCATCCCCATGGACCGGCTGTTGAGCGGCGACGTCGGCTACGGCAAGACCGAGGTCGCCGTGCGCGCCGCGTTCAAGGCCGTGCAAGACGGCAAGCAGGTCGCCATGATCGTGCCGACCACCCTGCTCGTGCGCCAGCACATGGAGACCTTCGCCGAGCGTTTCGCCGGCTTCCCGGTGCACCTGCGGGCCCTCAGCCGGTTCCAGACCGAGAAGGAATCGAAGGAGACCCTGGCGGGGCTCGCGGATGGCACGGTCGACGTCGTCATCGGAACACACCGTCTTCTCGGCTCGGGCATCGCCTTCAAAGACCTCGGCCTCGTGATCATCGACGAGGAGCAGCGTTTCGGCGTCGAACACAAGGACGCGCTCAAGAAGCTGAAGACCAACGTCGACATCCTCGCCATGACGGCGACCCCGATTCCCCGCACCCTCGAGATGGCGGTCACGGGCATCCGTGAGATGTCGACCCTCGCGACCCCGCCCGAAGACCGCCACCCGATCCTCTCCTTCGTCGGCCCGTACAGCGACAAGCAGGTCTCGGCGGCGATCCGCCGTGAGCTGCTGCGCGAGGGCCAGGTGTTCTTCGTGCACAACCGCGTGTCATCCATCAACCGCGTCGCGGCGCAACTCTCCGAGCTCGTGCCCGAGGCGCGCATCGCGATCGCCCACGGCCAGCTGCCCGAGAGCGTGCTCGAACAGGTGATGGTCGACTTCTGGGAGCGCAAGTTCGACGTGCTCGTCTCCACAACGATCGTCGAGACCGGTCTCGACATCGCGAACGCGAACACGCTCATCATCGACCGTGCCGACAAGTACGGGCTCAGCCAGCTGCACCAGCTGCGCGGTCGGGTCGGACGTGGCCGCGAGCGCGCCTACGCCTACTTCCTCTACGACGAGATGAAGCCGCTGTCGGAGACCGCCCACGAGCGCCTCTCCACGATCGCCGCCAACAACGAGCTCGGCGCGGGCATGCAGATCGCCCTGCGCGACCTCGAGATCCGCGGCGCGGGCAACCTGCTCGGGGGCGAGCAGAGCGGACACATCGCGGGCGTCGGATTCGACCTCTATCTGCGGATGATCGGGGAGGCCGTTTCGACCTTCCGTGGCGACGTCGCCGAGGGACAGACCGAACTGCGTCTCGAGCTGCCCGTCGACGCGCACATCCCCGAGGAGTACGTCGAGAGCGAGCGTCTCCGCCTCGAGGCCTACCAGAAGCTCTCGACCGCGTCGGCGCCGGCCTCGACCCCCGAGCAGATCGACCTCGTGCTCGAGGAGCTCGCCGACCGCTACGGCGAGCCGCCCGAGCAGGTGACGAACCTCATCGCGGTGTCCCGTCTGCGCCGCATGGCGGTGAAGGCCGGCCTCAGCGAGGTCGTGGCGATGGGCGGCAACCTGCGCGTCGCGGGCGTCGCCCTGGCCGACTCGATCCAGATCCGGCTGCAGCGCATGTACCCGGGGTCGAAGTACTTCGCCGCGAACGCCGCCGTCGCCATCCCGATGCCGCGCGTCAACGGCGAGCCGCTCGACGACGCCGAGCTCATCGCCTGGACGAACAGCCTGCTCGTCGCCATCTTCGGCGCCGAGATCGCGGAGACCACGCCCACCGCCGGTTGAGGAGGGCCGCCTGCGGCCGCGCTGCTGGTTGAGTAAGGCCGCCTGCGGCCTGTATCGAAACCCTCGCCGGTTTCGCTACGGTCGCTGAGCGACCTACTCAACCCGCACAACCCCAATCCCGTCGGTAGTCGGCAACGAACGGTAACCATGGATGAAACGGATGCTGATCTAGACCGGCTGCGTCGCGTCGCATTCGGCCGCACGACGAACGCTGACGAAGAGCGAGCTGCCGCATCCGCTCTGGCCGAGCTCGCGCGACTGGAGGCCGAACCCGCGGTCGTCGAGCCTGAGGTCGCTGAGCCTGTCGAAGCGCCCCCGGTCGAGACAGTTCCCGACGCTTCGACGAGCTCAGCAACCGAAGGACGACGTCGCTGGCTCGCACCCGCGGCAGTCGGGCTGCTCGTCGGCGCCGTGATCGCCGGAGCGGGAGTGTGGGCGCTGCGTCCGGGCGAAGCTGAGCCCGCGACATCCGCTTCGACATCCGGCGAGACCGGCGTCAACTACTTTCTCGGCGACCCGCCCGGCGAGTCCACGCTCGCCGGCGACGTGCAGGCGGCCGAGCGGTGGTTCTCCGAACCGCAGTCCGAGGAGGACCTCGAGGGCGTGGGCTCGCTGCTTCCGGAATTCGACCGCTCGAGCGTGCGCCTCGTGCACGCCAGCTCGCTCGCCAAGGTCTGGGTCGCGAAGCGCGTCGACGGCCAGCTCTGCCTCGAGACGACGGTGACCGTGACGGACCTGACCACCGGCAGCTGCGCCCTGCCGCCCGACTTCGCCGACCGCGGGCTCACCGTCTCGTCTGAGGTGCTCACCGCCGTGTGGAACGGCAGCCAGCTCAAGGTCGTCGCGACCCGGGAAGAATAGGACGTCCGCGATTTCGCTGGTTCAGTTCGTGCTGAGTATCAACACGAACTGAACCACCGTTTTCGAGAACCAGAAAATCTGCCCCGCGAGCCAGCGTTCTCCGAGAATCCCTCGATAAGAGGTATTCTCTGGCCATGACCGTGGATGACGCCCGCCTCGCCGAACTTCGCCGAATAGCCTTCGGCCGCACCTACTCGCCCGACGACGAAGCACGAGCCGCCGCTGCCCGGCACGAGCTCGAGGCGGCGCTGACGGTTGCGGATGACACGACCTCACCGCTCCCCGGCCCGCCCCCGGTCGCTTCGCACCTCGAAGCGCCCTCGGTCGCCGAGCCGGTCGAAGCGCCCGCCGAGCCGCACCGCGCGCGCCGCCTCACGTGGCTGGCGCCGACGGCGGTCGCGCTCGTCGTCGGCCTGCTGCTCGGCGCCGGCTCGATGATCGCGACCGGCCGCGCAGCCCCCGCCGTCGAACCCGCGCCCGCCTTCACGCCCGGCTCCAGCGAACTCCCGCCATCTGTGGCCCCGCTCAGCGCGAACCATCCCGTCGAACCCAGCCAGGGCGACGTGGAAGCGGCCCAGCTGTGGTTCGCCGGCGCCCAACGGCCCGAGGACGAAATCGATCGAAGCATGATGGCGGGGCTCGAGCTCGATCCGGCCTCGACCCGAATGGTCTACACCGACCACGACATGGTCGTGTGGATCGGGCGCACCGGCACGGACGACTTCTGCGTGCTGGCAATGCCGAACACTGCGGGGTCCGGCGGCGGGATCTGCGTCACCCCGGTCGAATTCGCGTCCGGAGGAATCGCCTTGAACGTGAAGGGCTCCCTGTCGGTCGTGTGGAACGGTCAGCGCTTCATTACTTCGACATCGGCCGGCCAGCAACGGGACGTACGTCCCTAGCCAGCGACCCCGCCGGTGGTGCAGCCTGAGAGTACCGACGAAAGGTAGTTATGAACGCCTGGCAGTACCGCGAACCCCACACTCTCGATTCCGAAGCACTCGAACAACTCAACACCTGGTGGAGGGCGGCGAACTACCTGTCGGTCGGCCAGATCTATCTGCTCGACAACCCGCTGCTGAAGGTGCCGCTCACGAAAGATCACATAAAGCCGCGCCTGCTCGGCCACTGGGGTACCACCCCGGGCCTCAACTTCATCTACGCACACCTCAACCGTGTCATCCAAGAGCGCAGCCTCAACGCGATCTACGTCACCGGTCCCGGCCACGGCGGCCCGGGGATGGTCGCCAACGCCTACCTCGACGGCACCTACAGCGAGGTGTACAACACCATCGAGAAGACCGAAGACGGTGTGCGCCGGCTGTTCCGCCAGTTCTCCTTCCCCGGAGGCATTCCGTCGCACGTAGCGCCCGAGACCCCCGGTTCGATCCACGAAGGAGGTGAGCTCGGCTACTCGCTGAGCCACGCGTACGGCGCCGCGTTCGACAACCCCGACCTGCTGGTCGCGACCGTCGTCGGCGACGGGGAGGCCGAGACCGGACCGTTGGCCACCAGCTGGCACTCGAACAAGTTCATCGACCCCGTGAACGACGGCGTCGTGCTGCCGATCCTGCACCTCAACGGCTACAAGATCGCCAACCCGAGCCTGCTCGCCCGCATCCCCGAAGAAGAACTGCTGCAGCTCATGCGCGGCTACGGGCACACCCCCTACGTCGTCAGCGGCGGATTCGACGACGAAGACCCGATCGCCGTGCACGCGCGCCTCGCCGAGACGATGGACCTCGTTCTCAACCAGATCGCGCAGATCAAGGCGGATGCCGCGGCCGGAACTCTCGACGGACGCCCGGCCTGGCCCATGATCATCCTGCGCACCCCGAAGGGCTGGACCTGCCCCAAGGAGATCGACGGACACCCCGCCGAGAACAACTGGCGCTCGCACCAGGTTCCGCTGTCGAACGCCCGCGACACCGAGGCGCACACGCGCCTGCTCGAGAGCTGGCTGCGCTCGTACAAGCCCGAGGAGCTCTTCGACGAGAACGGCGCCGTCACCGCCGCGGCCACGGCCTTGGCGCCGGAGGGCGACCTGCGGATGAGCGCGAACCCCATCGCGAACGGCGGGCTGCTGCGTCAGGCGCTGAAGCTGCCCGACTTCCGCGACTATGCGGTGGAGGTGGAGAGCCCGGGCGCATCCGCGAGCGAAGCCACCGCGATTCTCGGTAACTGGCTTCGCGACGTGATCACGAAGAACCCCACGAACTTCCGCATCTTCGGACCCGACGAGACCGCGAGCAACCGCCTGCAGGCCGTGTTCGAGGTGACCGACAAGCAGTGGGACGCCGGCACCCTGTCGATCGACAGCGACAACCACCTCGCCCGCGCCGGCCGCGTGATCGAGATGCTCAGCGAGCACCAGTGCCAGGGCTGGCTCGAGGGCTACCTGCTCACCGGACGCCACGGCATCATCAACTCGTACGAGGCGTTCATCCACATCGTCGACTCGATGTTCAACCAGCATGCCAAGTGGCTGAAGAGCTCGCGGCACATCGAGTGGCGCCGTCCGGTCGCGTCGCTCAACTACCTGCTGTCGTCGCACGTCTGGCGCCAGGACCACAACGGCGCCTCTCACCAGGACCCCGGTTTCATCGACCACGTCGTGAACAAGAAGGCCGACGTCGTGCGCGTCTACCTGCCCTTCGACGCGAACACCCTGCTGTCGACCTACGACCACTGCCTGCGCAGCGTCGACTACGTGAACGTCGTGGTGGCCGGAAAGCAGCCCGCGCCCAACTGGCTCACGATGGACCAGGCGATCGACCACTGCACGCGCGGTCTCGGCCTGTTCGACTGGGCCGGCACCGAGGTGGCCGGCGAGGCTCCGGATGTCGTGCTCGCGTCCGCGGGGGATGTGCCGACCCTGGAGATGCTCGCGGCCGCATCCATTCTTCGCGAGAAGGTTCCGTATCTGAAGGTGCGCGTGGTCAACGTCGTCGACCTCATGCGTCTGCAGAGCGAGGGCGAGCACCCGCACGGGCTCAGCGACAAGGAGTACGACGCGATCTTCACGACCGACAAGCCGGTGATCTTCGCGTACCACGGGTACCCGTGGCTGATCCACCGTCTCACCTACCGCCGTCACGGGCACAACAACCTGCACGTGCGCGGGTTCAAGGAGGAGGGCACCACCACGACGCCGTTCGACATGGTGATGATGAACGACCTCGACCGCTACAAGCTCGTGATCGACGTGCTCGACCGCGTGCCCGGCCTGGCCGAGAAGGAGGGCTCGCTGCGACAGGCGATGCAGGACTCCCGTTCGAGGGCTCGCGCCTACACGCGCTCGCACGGCGAGGACATCCCCGAGGTGACGGAGTGGTCGTGGGGCGGTGCTTCGTCGGCGTCCGTCTTCAGCGACTCGGGTGGAGACAACGTCTAGGGCCGAACCGCTGGTTGAGTAGGCCGCCTGCGGCCGTATCGAAACCTTGCCGAGCGCCCCGCTCAACCAGCGCCTACTGCAGCGTGATCGTCTCGACGACGGTCACGCCGTCCCAATGCAACATAACCGCCTCTTTGTCGTCGACCCGCATAATTGTCAACCCCACCCCAAGAAATTCGCTTGGCACGACGCAGATCCACGTCGGGCTGCTGTCACCGATCCACAGCACGAGCAAGCAGATCTTTCCATCGTGGGACATCGCCGCGTATGCCGTATCCGTTGGTGTCGCGCGCAGAAGTTGCGTCGTTGAAGGATTGATCTCGGCATCGAGATTCGCAACTGCGTCGTCCGGCGACTGGGGCATCGCCAGCTGAGCGGTCGCCGCCTCGAGGTCGCCACCCGGCCCAAGAGCAAGAGTGCCGGTGTGTGGCACGGCAGGCTCGGCCGTCTCGCTTCTGTCGGCGGGACTTTCGTCGCCATCCTCGCGGGTCGCCGCGTTCAGCACCAGAAGGCCGGATGCCACGGCGAGCGCAATGCCGACGACGAATGCCGCGAAGGCGGGAACCGCCCACACTCGCCAGGTCGCCACCAGCCGGTGCAGGTAGCCCGGCTCGTCGTACACCTCGACGACGTCGAGGGTGACGCCGCCCGACACGGCGGACGCCGATGCTCCGTCGTCGACGATCTCCCGGGCGTGCGCCTCGCGCTCCGCCAGCGCCGCGCGTGCCTCGACCGCCGCGGCCTCTTCCGCTGCATTCGACGTGCGCCCGTACGCGACACGGCGCAGGTCGTCCAGCTCGGTCATGGGCCGAAGCGTATCAAACCTCACGTACCGGCGCCCCGGGCAGCTGGTGGAGTCCTACAACAGCGACCGCGACTCGGTGACCTTAACGCCGTCCCAGCGCACCTTGAGTTCCACGCCGTCGGCCGACGTTCCGACCCAGATTCCCCCGCTTGCGAAATTGCTCGGCGGAGCGCACGTGCTGTACGTCCCACCCTCGGCGGCGTCTGCCACGATCAGGCAGATGTTGCCATCGACGGACATAGCCGCATATACCTGGCCGCCCGACGGTGATCGCAGGGCGTGCGTCGTGGTGGCGTCGATCGACTCGTCGACCAGCGGAAGAACGTCTTCGGGCGTCTGTGCGCGCGCCAGCAGTGCGGTCGCCAACTCCAGATTGCCCGGCTCGCCGCCGCGAGCCGGTTCCCCGGACGCGACGGTATCCGCGAAATCCGCGCGCGCAATCAAGTTCGAGACGACCAGGCCGGATGCCATGGTCAGCGCAATGCCGACGACGAACGCCGCGAAGGCGGGCACGGCCCACACACGCCACGTCGCCCCGAGGCGGTGCAGGTAGCCCGGCTCGTCGTACACCTCGACGACGTCGAGAGTGACGCCGCCCGACACGGCGGACTCCGGTTTCCCGTCGGTCATCACTGCCTTGCCCGATTCGGCCTCGTGGCCGGGCGTCGCTCCAGCAGCAGCGTCGCGCGCGCTCGCCCGCGCCCGCGTGAATTCGGCCGCCTCGTGATTGGCCCGCACCTGCCCCTGATGCGCCTCGAGTGCGGCCAGCGCCGCGCGTGCCTCGGCCGCCGCGGTTTCCTCCGCCGCGTTGGACGTGCGCCCGAAGGCGACGCGGCGCAGATCGTCCAGCTCGGTCATGCACGGAAGCGTATCAAACCTCAGGTACGAGGCACTCGAGCCGTGCGAAGCGCCGCGGCGAATGGCCCCGGCCCGTGACATCCGCCCGTTTGGCCGTGTTTTTTCACATCCGCGCCCGAATATCCCGCCGCGCTAGTGAAAAAACACAGCGCGGCCCGCGGAGTGCGGCCGTTCGGCTCGGGTGCGGTCGTGCGAACAGCCGCGCGCGTGCGAGACGGCCGCAGCGCCCGTGACTCCGGCGGCGCGGGCTGGCCGCGGCATCCGATTGCGTCGTTTGGGGCACTCGACTGCCCCAGCTGCCCCAAACGGCGCAACCCGGCGCCCCACCCTGCCACAATCGACGCAACTGCGACGGAGATTGGCCGCGCCCGCGACCGTTTCAACGTTGTAAAGTGAGGCAACCGACCGCGAGGGGGAACGACATGTCGATCACGATGCACGACGTGGCGCGGTTGGCCGGGGTGTCGATCAAGACGGTGTCGAACGTGGTGAACGACTACCCGCACATCCGTCCCGAGACGCGCGACCGTGTGAATTCGGCGATCGACGAGCTCGGCTACCGTCCGAACCTCATCGCGCGGGGGCTGCGGTCTGGGCGTACCGGTGTGATCAGCCTGATCATCCCCGACCTGCGCAATGCCTACTTCGCCGAGCTCGCCGACGTCGTGATGCGCGCCGCCGATGCCCAGGGTCTCAGCGTCATCATCGAACAGTCGGGGGCCGACCGCGATCGCGAGATCGGGCTGCTCGGCGGGGAGCGCAAGCAGAAGGTCGACGGCATCCTGTACAGCGCCCTCGCCCTCGGCGAAGACGACGCGCACATCCTCAACGACGTGACCACGCCCCTCGTGCTGCTGGGGGAGCGCATCTTCCACGGCCCCACCGACCACGTCACCATGCAGAACACCGAGGGAGCACGCGCCGCGACCGCACACCTCATCGGGCTCGGCCGCACCCGTATAGCCGTGGTCGGCGCGCACCGCGGCGAGGTCATCGGCTCGGCGGGTCTGCGGCTCGCAGGCTACCGCGAGGCGCTCGCCGACGCCGGCATTGCCTACGACGACGAGCTGGTCGGCGAAGTGGGCGGCTGGTACCGCTCGGGCGGTGCCCAGGCGATGCGCCTGCTGCTCGACTCGGGCGCGCGGTTCGACGGACTCGTGGCGTTCAACGACTCGATGGCCCTCGGCGCGATGCGGGTGATGCAGGAGGCTGGCCTGCGCATCCCCGACGACGTGGCGGTCATCGGCTACGACGACATCGATGAGACGCGCTACACGCTGCCCACACTGTCGACGATCGACCCGGGTAAAGAGGAGATCGCCGAGGTGGCGGTGCGGTATTTGCTCGAGCGCATCGGCAACCCGGGCGCGGTAATCGAGCCGCGTGAGCATCTCGCCGCGTACCGCGTGGTCGTGCGCGAGTCCAGCACGCTGCCGCAGAACTAACGTCGGGCCGATTGCGGCGCTGCTCTTGACATCGGCCGCATCCGCTCTGCATTATGTCCTTTACAACGTTATATACAACGTTGTAAACGGCGGCCAACGAGGGCCTGCACCCGCTGATCCACCGCTCATGACAACGAAGTCCATGCACGACCGAGAGGAATCACAGTGAAGAAGAAATCACTCGTCGCGGGTCTGTCCGCGATCGCGATCGTCGCCAGTCTGGCCGCCTGCAGCGGCGACGGCGGGGGCGGCGAGGGCGGCTCGAACGCCAAGCCCACCAACTGCACGAACAAGATCGTCAACGCCGACGCTCCCGTCGTCTCCGTCTGGGCCTGGTATCCGAACATGGCTACGGTCGTCGACAACTTCAACAACGCGAACGACGACGTACAGGTGTGCTGGACCGTCGCCGGTCAGGGCGCCGACGAGTACGCCAAGTTGCAGACCGCCGTCTCGGCCGGCAAGGGCGCGCCCGACGTCGTGATGCTCGAGACCGACCAGCTCGTCGGCTTCGAGATCCAGGAGGCGCTCGTCGACATCAGCGACCTCGGCGCGAACGACGTGAAGAAGAACTTCGCCGAGGGATCGTGGGGGGATGTCTCGCAGGGCGACGCCGTCTACGCCGTGCCCATCGACGGCGGCCCGATGGCGATGATCTACCGCAAAGACATCTTCGAGCAGTACAACATCACCCCGCCCACGACGTGGGAGGAGTACGAGGCGGCCGCGCAGACCGTCAAGGACGCCGGCGGCCCCTGGTTCGGCAACCTCGGCAGCAACGTGCCAGCCGCGCTCACGGCGCTCTTCCAGCAGAACGGGGCGGTGCCGTTCGACTACGACCTCGCCGACCCGCAGAAGATCTCGATCAACCTCGACACCCCCGAGGTCAAAGAGGTCATGGACTACTGGGCCGGGCTCACCGAGAAGGGCCTCATCGGCACCGAAGACCAGTTCACGACCGACTACATCGCGGGCGTCGTCGGCGGCAAGTACGCCACCTACGTCTCCGCGGCCTGGGCTCCCGGTTACCTCACCGGCGCCGGAGTCGGGCAGGGCGACGACGCGGGGCTCTTCGCGGTGGCTCCGCTGCCGCAGTGGGACGCCGACAACCCGGTGTCGGTCAACTGGGGCGGATCCGCGCTCGCGGTGACCACCCAGGCGAGCGACAAGGAGCTCGCGGCGACGGTTGCCCTGGGCCTCTACGCCGACGAGGCCTCGCTCACCGACGGTTGGAAGACGCAGACCATCTTCCCGCTCAACAAAGACGTGCTCACCTCCGACGAGTTCGTGAACAACGAGGTCGAGTTCTTCGGCGGTCAGACGGCGAACAAGGACATCTACATCCCCGCCGCCGACGCCTACGAGGGCACGACCTACAGCCCGTTCAGCGTCTACTACTACGCGCAACTCCAGGCGCAGCTGGTGAAGATCGCCGCCGGTGACGTGGGTGGATCGCAGGCGGCCACCGACCTGCAAGACATCATCGTGAAGTACGCGCAGGAGCAGGGCTTCACGGTCGAGTAGGTTTTGCAGCCGCCGCGGGCCCCCGCCGCCCCCCCCGGCCGCGCCCAACAAAAAAAAAAAGAAATTT
>NZ_JBKKAD010000111.1:0-19280 GCF_046714715.1 Conyzicola sp.
GCTACAGAGTATGCGAGCGAGCGGAGCTGTACTACCGTCTGACTATGCGAGTCGATCTAATTTCACGTGAGTATCCGCCTGAGGTATACGGGGGAGCCGGCGTGCACGTCTCCGAACTCGTTCGTGCCCTGAGAGCGTCGGGAGGCGACCTCGATGTGCGTGTGCGCGCGTTCGGCGCCGACCGCGATGAGGCCGGCGTTTCGTCGTATCGGGCACCCGCCGAACTCACGGACGCCAACCCCGCCCTCGCGACACTCGGTGTCGACCTGCAGATCGCCCAGGATGTTGCCGGCGCCGACCTCGTTCACTCGCACACCTGGTACGCCAACGCGGCGGGCCACGTGGCGTCGCTGCTGCACGGCATCCCGCACGTGGTCACCGCCCACAGTCTCGAGCCGCTGCGCCCATGGAAGGCCGAGCAGCTCGGTGGTGGATACCGGGTGTCGAGCTGGATCGAGAGCATGTCGTTCCAGGCAGCGTCGACGGTCATCGCCGTGAGCCATGGCATGCGCCGCGACATCCTGCGCTCCTATCCCTTCCTCGACGAGGAAAAGGTGACGGTCGTGCACAACGGCATCGACCTCGAACGTTGGAAGCCCGTCGACGACGCCGACTTCGTGCGGTCGCTGGGAATCGACGCGAGCCGTCCGTCCGTCGTCTTCGTCGGTCGCATCACCCGCCAGAAGGGCCTGCCGTACCTGCTGCGCGCGGCAGCCATGCTGCCCCCGGAGGTCCAGCTGATCCTCTGCGCCGGGGCCCCCGACACTCCCGAAATCCTCGCCGAGGTGCAGGCCGGGGTCGCCGCACTGCAGGAGGAGCGCACGGGAGTCGTCTGGATCGACCGCATGCTCAGCCAGCACGAGCTCTCCGCCGTGCTCACGCAGGCGACGACCTTCGTCTGCCCCTCGATCTACGAGCCGCTCGGCATCGTGAACCTCGAGGCCATGGCGTGCGGCGCACCCGTGGTCGGAACGGCGACGGGCGGCATCCCCGAGGTGATCGACGACGGCGTCACCGGACGCCTCGTGCCGATCGAGCAGCTGCAAGACGGCACGGGCACACCGACCGATCCCGACCGGTATGTGCGCGACTTGGCGGCGACACTGATCGAGGTTGTCTCCGACCCCGAGAAGGCGAAGAGCATGGGCGAGGCGGGCCGACGACGCGCCGAGTCCGAGTTCGGCTGGGACCGCATTGCCGCACGTACCCGAGAAATCTACGCGGCGCTCACCTAATCGGGAGGCGGGCGCGTCTAAGCTGGATGCACCATGGCAAGCGTTCTAGAGCTCTCTGACGTCTCCGTCGTCCGCGACGGCAACACCATCCTCGATTCGGTTTCGTGGGCGGTGGACAGTGAAGAACGATGGGTCATCCTCGGGCCGAACGGCGCGGGTAAAACCACGCTGCTCTCGATCGCCTCGGCGTCGATCCACCCGAGTTCGGGAGTCGCCCGCGTGCTCGACGACACCCTCGGCAAGGTCGACGTGTTCGAGCTGCGACCGCGCATCGGATTTGCCTCGACCGCTCTCGCGCGCCGTGTTCCCGGCAGCGAGACCGTGCTCGACGTGGTGCTTACCGCCGCGTACTCCGTAACGGGACGCTGGAACGAGCAGTACGACGACATCGACACCCGCCGGGCGCGCCGCGTCCTGGCCGAGTGGAAACTCGACCACCTGGAAGGCCGTCGCTTCGGCAGCCTGAGTGACGGCGAGCAGAAGCGCGTGCAGATCGCGCGCGCGGTGATGACCGATCCCGAACTGCTGCTGCTCGACGAGCCTGCGGCCAGCCTCGACCTCGGCGCCCGCGAAGAACTGCTGCAGCTGCTCGGCGGATACGCCAGCTCAGACCAGGCCCCCGGCATCGTGATGGTGACCCACCACGTAGAAGAGATCCCGCGCGCGTTCACCCACGCACTGCTGCTCAAGAACGGGCGCGTGCAGGCCTCCGGTCCGCTCGGCGACGTGATCACCGACGAGCACCTGAGCGAGACGTTCGACATGCGCATCTCCGTCGAAAACCACGAGGGTCGCTTCGCCGCTCGCGCGGTCTAGTTCTGGTAGGCTAGGCCTTTGGCTCGGTGCATCCGTGCGCCCGCCTCACACACTTTTTTACTTTGACGCCCTAATCACACCAAGGAAAATCCATGAAGACCGACATTCACCCCACGTACAACGCGGTTGTTTTCCGCGACCTCGCCTCCGGTGAGACCTTCCTGACCCGCTCGACGGTCGGCAGCGACAAGACGATCGAGCTCGACGGCGAGACCTACCCGGTCATCGACGTGGAGATCTCGTCCGCCTCGCACCCGTTCTACACGGGCAAGCAGCGCATCATGGACTCGGCCGGACGCGTCGAGAAGTTCAACTCGCGTTACAAGGGCTTCAACAAGTAGTCCTTCTTTTACGCACCGAAAGGGCGATCGGCTTCGGCCGGTCGCCCTTTCTGCGTCTGCGGCCGCGTGAGTCGTGGTTCCGGCTGGTTTACTGGCCACTCCATGCCCGCATGACCGACGCCGCACTGCCGAACAGCCCACTCATCCTCGCTGACCTCTTCGCAGCACCACCCCTCCGTGGCAGAAGTGCAGATATGGCGGGTGTCTGAGTCCGCGCACCGTGCGTAACTGCACTATCGCGGGCACGACGCCGCGAACGGGCAGCCGGCTAGACCTGGCCGCCGAAGAAAACCTGCACCTCGGCGATCTGGCCGTCACGCACAACGGCGAGCTCGGTGTTGCGGTATCGCTCGCCGGTCTGCAGCTCGTACTCGTAGAGCGATAGAACTCCCGTGCCGCTCCGCACGATCTCGAGCAGTTCGTACCAGACGAACCGATCGGCGGTCGGGAAACACACCTCGAACCAGGTGGCGCGGTCTATACGATCGTCCTGCGGGCTGGTGAAGACGAAATCGCGCGCGAAAATGCGCTCAGCGGCATCCCGGTCTTGCGTCCGGTACGCGGCCATGGATGCGGTGACGATCTCGACGTCGGTCATGCTTCCGGTTTAGCATCGTCGGCGCGCGCAGCACAGCCTTACGGACCGGCCAGCCGGCGCGGTGCGGGACCACCGGTTGCGCCGTTCGGGGCACTCGGCACCGGAGATACCCCCAAACGGCGCAACCGATCAAGGGCGAAACGCGGGAAACGGCTGCTGCGCGACGCGAGGCGCATCCGAATTCCTAAATTTGCGGAAGGCGGCACTGCACGGGTGCGGCCGGCGGGCTAAAGGCGAGGTCGGCGACCTACCAGCGCTGCGGCCAGGAACCCGACGACGTGAACGCCGGGTCTTTCGTGCGGCGCATGTAGTCCTGGAAGCTCGCGGACTGCTCGGCACACCAGCCGACCTGCAGGGCGTGCAGTTCGGCGCCGGAGACCGCCAGCTGATCGCCGTACCGTCCGGCGAGGGCCTGAGCGACGCGGCCGGCCGCCACGGCGTCTGCCCCGGCATCGTGTGCGTCGGTGAGCGGGACGCCGTAGAACAGCGCGGCGGCCTCGAGCGTGCGCTTGCCCTTGCGGTACTTGTCGACGGCGCGGTCGAGCACGAGCGGGTCGATGATCGGCACCGGCTCGTGCAGGGGAGTGACCCCGTGTCGCACCGCCTCGTGGTGCAGCAGGGAGAGGTCGTAGGGCGCGTTGTAGATAGTGATCGCGAAACCCCGGGCGACGAGGTCTTCGAGCGCCGCGACGATCTCGGCCACGACCTGCGCCGCCGGACGGCCCTCGGCCCGGGCGCGCTCGGTGGTGATGCCGTGCACGGCGCTGGCCTGCGGCGGGATCTCGACCCCGGGGTCGGCGAGCCAGTTGCGCTCTTCGATCACGGCGCCCGTCGAGTCGATCAGGCCGACGTGCGCCGACACGATGCGGCTCGTCTCCACGTCGATTCCGGTGGTCTCGAGATCGAATACGCCCAGTTGGTCAAACCACGAGTTGCTCATGTCGTCACTCTAAACGCGACCACCGGCAAAGTGGGCCCCGCCCACGTGCAGCCAGTAGAAGCTCTGAGTTCCGAGGGTGAGGTGGAGGCTTCCGTCGTCGCCGATCGACGGGAACTCTCCGCCGCCGAACAGGTCGTAGAGCACCTCGCCCGGATTGTCGGGGTCGGTGATCGTCACGGACACGGGATTGTGCGCGAAGCTGAAGACGCACAGCACCTTCTCGGGCAGGTCGCCGAAGTGTGTGCCCGATCCCTTGTACTCCCGCACGAAGGCGAGCACCGATTCGTGGTCGGTCTCGAGCACACGCAGCGTTCCGAGGCCGAAGGTCGGATGACCCTTGCGGACATGAATCACGTTGCGGATCCAGTGCAGCAGTGACCGCGACTGCGCGAGTTGCGCCTCCACGTTCACCTGCTGGTAGTTGTAGACGAGCGACTGCACGACCGGCAGGTAGAGCTTGCCCGGGTCTGCGGTGGAGAAGCCGGCGTTGCGGTCGGGCGTCCACTGCATCGGCGTGCGCGAGGAGTCGCGGTCGGGCAGCCAGATGTTGTCGCCCATCCCGATCTCGTCGCCGTAGTAGAGGAACGGGCTGCCCTGCAGCGAGAAGAGTAAAGCGTGGGCGAGTTCGAGTTCGGCGCGCGAGTTGTCGAGCAGGGGAGCGAGCCGGCGGCGGATGCCGATGTTGGCGCGCATGCGCGGGTCGTAGGCGTACCAGCCGTACATGGCCTGGCGGTATTCCTCGTTCACCATCTCGAGCGTGAGCTCGTCGTGGTTGCGCAGGAAGACACCCCACCCCGCGCCATCCGGGATCGACGTGTGCTCCGAGAGAACGCGCACCAGCTCGCCGGCCTGCTGCGAACGCAGCGAGTAGAAGATGCGGGGCATGACCGGGAAGTCGAAGGCCATGTGGCACTCGGGGTCTTCGTTGGTACCGAGGAACTCGGCGACCTCGCTCGGCCACTGGTTAGCCTCGGCGATCATGACGCGCCCCGGGTACTCGGCGTCGACCATGGCGCGCAGTTTTCGGATGAAGGCGTGGGTCTCCGGCTCGCCCTCGCCGTTGCCCTCCTCGGTCTCGTAGAGGTAGGGGATGGCGTCGAGGCGGAATCCGTCGACGCCCATGTCGAGCCAGAAACGCACGATCTGGAACATCGCCTCGTGCACGGCCGGGTTCTCGAAGTTGAGGTCGGGCTGGTGCGAGAAGAACCGGTGGAAGTAGAACTGGCGGCGTTCGGAGTCGAAGGCCCAGTTCGACTCCTCGGTGTCGACGAAGATGACCCGGATGTCCTTGTACTTCTCGTCGGTGTCGCTCCAGACGTAGAAGTCGCCGTAGGGACCGTCGGGGTCGGAGCGCGACTGCTGGAACCACTCGTGCGCGTCTGAGGTGTGGTTCACCGGCAGGTCGATGATGACGCGCATGTTGCGCTCGTGCACCTTGGTCACGAGGTCGCGGAACTCGTCGAGGGTGCCGAAGTCGGGCAGGATCGACGTGAAGTCGGAGACGTCGTAGCCGCCGTCGCGCAGCGGCGAGTTGAAGAACGGCGGAAGCCAGAGCGCGTCGATTCCGAGCCACTGCAGGTAGTCGAGCTTCTGAACGACGCCCTGCAGGTCGCCCGAGCCGTCACCGTTGCTGTCGACGAACGACCGCACCATGACCTCGTAGAACACGGCGCGTCGATACCACTGCGGGTCGAGCGCGAGTCCGGGCAGCTGGATGGGGGCGGTAAAGGTCACTGGACTCCTCGGGACAGCGGCGACGGCACGAAAAGCGTGCCGAAAAGAGTCTATGGGCGGCCGTCGCGCGGCCGAGTAGCGACCCGTGCCTAGACTGAACGGGATGAATGTCGAATCCCCTTTTGCCGCCCTGCTCGCCGAGCTGCCCGTGCGCCGCGAAACCGTCTCGATCCTCGGCGCCGAGACCCACTACTGGGTCTACGGCCCGGAGGATGCCACGACGACCGTCGTGATCTGCCACGGCTACCGTGGCGAACACCACGGCCTCGAGCCCGTCGTGGCGCAGCTGCGCGGCATGAGGATCATCAGCCCCGACCTGCCGGGTTTCGGCGAGTCGCCCGCGATGCCCGGCGTGAAGCACGACGTCGCCGGCTACGCGGCCTGGTACGCGGCGTTCGTGGCGGCGGTCGCGCCCGGCGGCACGGCCATCGTGCTCGGTCACTCGTTCGGCACGCTGGTCACCTCGTACGCCGTCGCGAAGGGACTCGTCTCGACGCCCAAGCTGGTGCTCGTCAACCCGATCGCGGCCAACGCGCTCGAGGGGCCGGGCAAGATCCGCACCCAGGGCACCGTCGTCTACTACAAGCTCGCGATGGCGCTCCCCGAACGCGTGGGGTACTGGCTGCTCGACAACTGGCTGGTCATCCGCTTTATGAGCCTCTCCCTGGTCAAGACGCGCGACAAAGAGCTGCGCCGCTTCGTGCACGACCAGCACCACACCTACTTCGGCAGGTTCAGCGACCGCCGCACCGTGGTGGAGGGCTTCGAGGCATCCATCGGCAACGACGTCACCTCGGTCGCGTCCGACATCTCGGTACCGACCCTGCTCATCGGCGCGGAGCACGACCTCATCACCACCGTTCCCCAGTTGGAGGCGCTGCGCGACGAGATGACGGATGCCACGCTGCACGTCATCCCCGACGTGGGGCACCTCATCCACTACGAGAAGTCCCGCGAGGCCGCCGGTTTCATCGTCGACTTCCTCGGGTCCGGCAGCCTGGCCGACCAGAGGGTCGCGTCGAACTAGACGAGCGAGTCGCGCGACTCCACGGCGTTCTGGTCTTCGATGTCGTCGGTCGCGCAGGCGAGCGACTGCTCCTCGATCGGGTCGTCGAACGCGATGAGGTCGAGTGTGCCGTCGGTGTGGCGGAAGCTGTGCACCGAACCGTTGCGGATCGACTCGGGGTGCTCGTCGGGTGCGACGACGGTGAGGATCGTGCGGATCACGCCGCCGTGGCTGACCAGCACGATATTCTCGCCGGGGTGGCGCTCGGCGAGGGCGACGATCGCGGGGATGACCCTCGCGGCGACGTCCTCCCGTGATTCGCGGCCGGGCACGGGGGTGTCTCCGGGAAAACGCGCGTCGATCTCGTCGCCGGTGAGGCCCTCGGCCTCGCCGTAACGCCGTTCGGCGACCTCCGGCACAGCCTCGGGGGCGGGCAGGCCGAGCTGGCCCGCGATGATCGCGCCGGTCTCGTAGGCGCGCGAGAGCGGGCTGGCGTAGACGCCGTCCCACTGGCGCGTCGCGAGCAGGGCGCCCGTGACGGCGGCCTGGTCGCGGCCGGTCTGGTTGAGCGGGATGTCGGTGCTGCCCTGGATGCGGCGTTCCCGGTTCCAGTCGGTTTCGCCGTGCCGGACGAGATAGATCGTGGTCATACTGTGGCCCTCGGTTCGAGAACCGCACCCGCGAGCGGCCTAGACGGGCAGCCGCTCCAGCAGGGAGACGAGCGTCTCCGAGGTTCCTGCATCGATCTTAACGGCAGCCCGGGAGTCGCCCTTCGTCACCCCGCGGTTGATGACGATCACCGGCAGCTTCTTCTTGACCGCCTGGTCGAGCAGCCGGATGCCGGAGTTGACCATAAGAGAGGACCCGGCGACGATGAATGCTTCCGCGCTCTGCACGAGCGCCGAGGCCTCGGTGAACTTCTCGACCGGAACGAACTCTCCGAAGAACACGACGTCGGGCTTGAGCAGGCCGCCGCACACGCTGCACTCCGGCACGACGAAGTCGTCGACCGACGCGATCTGCACGTCGCCATCGGGGGAGAGCTCGATCGCGGCCTCGTCGTCGAGCCAGGGGTTGGCGGCCGCGAGCCGGGCGGCGATGTCGCCGCGCGCGTAGTACTGGCCGCAGGTGAGGCAGCGCACGCGGTCCATCGATCCGTGCAGGTCGACGACGCGCTGCGATCCGGCGCGCAGGTGCAGCCCGTCGACGTTCTGCGTGATGACGCCGTTGATCAGCCCGGCACGTTCCAGATCGGCGATGGCGCGGTGACCGGCGTTGGGTGCCGCGGCGGCGAAGCGCTTCCAGCCGAGGTGGCTGCCCGCCCAGTAGCGCTTGCGGTAGGCGAGGTCGCCCAGGTATTGCGAGAACGTCATGGGGGAGCGCACGGGCGCGCCCTCGCCGCGGTAGTCGGGGATGCCCGAGTCGGTGCTCAGGCCGGCACCCGTGAGAATGGCGACGCGACGACCGCGCAGCAGTGCGACGGCCTCGTCGAGCTGGGCCTGTGCGTGCTCGGCGGCCGTCTGTACGGCGGCCGAGCGCTCGGCGTCGGGATTCGCGGGAGAATGGACCTGCGGCAATGTCACGCGTCTGCTCCTCCCGGTAAAGCTACCTCCAGAGTAAACGTGTTCCTTTGCCGAAATGTTTCCGATTGCTGGCAGTGTCTCTGAGTCGGCACTTCATTCCCCCGCAGAATTGGACGTCACGCATGCGCATCGAGAGAATCACCGACCTGGAGCGCGACGAGCTTCGCGATTTCAAGTCGCTGACGGATGTCGCGCTACGACGCGTCAGCGAGCCCGCCGGGGGGCTCTACCTAGCCGAGTCCACCAAGGTGATCGAGCGTGCCCTGGCGGCCGGGCACCGCCCGCGGTCGTTTCTGCTCATCGAACAGTGGCTCCCCGACGTCGAGCGGCTGCTGGCCGCCTACGACTTCGACGAGGTCCCCGTCTTCGTCGGTGCGCCGGAGCTGCTCAAGCAGCTCACCGGATTCGACATGCACCGCGGTGCGATCGCCTCGATGCACCGCCCGCCGATCGTCGCCGTCGCCGACCTGCTCGAGGGCGCCCGCCGGGTCGTGGTGCTCGAGGACATCGTCGACCACACCAACGTGGGCGCGATCTTCCGTTCGGTGGCGGGGCTCGGTGCCGACGCCGTGCTGATCACGCCGCGCTGCGCCGACCCGCTGTACCGCCGCAGTGTTCGGGTGAGCATGGGCACGGTGCTGCAGGTGCCGTGGACGCGCCTGCCCGAGTGGCCGGAGGGCGCCGAGCAGCTGCGGGCGGCCGGCTTCCACATCGCGGCGCTCGCGCTGTCGGACACCGCCGTCGAACTCGACACGTTCGCGTCATCCATGCCCGACAAGGTGGCGGTGCTGCTCGGTTCCGAGGGGGACGGCCTGAGCCGCGCGGCACTGGAGAACTCGGACACGGTCGTGACCATCCCCATGATGCACGGCGTCGATTCGCTGAACGTTGCGGCGGCCAGCGCCGTCGCCCTCTATACGCTGCGGGTGCGCTGACTCAGAAGGTCACGGTGACCTAGGCAGCCGCTGTAGCCAGCGTGCGCTCCCGCTCCGTTGCCGGGCGGGTGTAGGTGACGACCCGGGACCTCGGGTCGCGGGACCGGTACCGCCACACGCCGGGGACGACGTGGGAGTTGCTCTCTGACGGGTCGATCAGGTGAAGGGGCAGGCTGCCCGAGACCTCGTCAACCCATGCTTTCGTGCGCGCCGCGAGTGCCGGAAGGCCGAGGCACTCGAACTGTATGCGGTACTGAACGATTTTCGTCATATCCAGACCCTACCCCCTATCGGGGGGTACATGTCACCGAATGCTCCGAAGTGTCACGCATGACCGCTAGGTTGTAGTATCTCGGTACCACCCGAGGGGAGACGCCGATGTCCGACCAGAAGACCTCACCGCCGAGCACGGGCAAGGGCCTCGCCACCGGCACGCTCGGCCTCGTCGGGTCGACCGTGATCGGGCTCGCGTCGACGGCGCCCGTGTACTCGCTCGCGGCGACCCTCGGCTTCGTCGTGCTCACCGTGGGAGCGCAGGCGCCGATCGCGTTCATCATCGCGTTCGTGCCGATGTTCCTGATCGCCTTTGCCTACCGCGAGCTGAACCGTGAGGTGCCGGACTGCGGCACGACGTTCACCTGGGCGACCAAGGCCTTCGGGCCGTGGGTGGGGTGGATGGGCGGCTGGGGCGTCGCCGTGGCCGGGATGGTCGTACTCTCCAACCTCGCCCAGATCGGCGGCAAGTACTTCTGGTTGCTCGTGAACCCTGAGCTCGCCGAGAACGGCTTCGTCGTCACCTCCACCGGTGTGGTGTTCATCGCGCTGATGACCTGGATCAGCTACCGCGGCACCGAGATCGGGGAGCGGCTTCAGAACGTGCTGCTCGGCATCCAGTACCTGGCGCTCGTGGTCTTCGTGGTCGCGGCCGCCGTCGCCGTAGCTACGGGAACGGCACCCGCGGGAGCTACCGCGCCGCAGCTCGACTGGTTCAACCCGTTCGCCTTCGAGTCGGCGTCCGCCTTCGTCGAAGCCGTACTTCTCGCCATCTTCATCTACTGGGGCTGGGACACCTGCCTCGCCCTGAACGAGGAGACGAAAGACCCGCAGCGCATTCCGGGGCGTGCGGCCATCCTCACGACCGTCATCCTGCTGGTGACCTACGTGGGGGTCGCCGTGGCGGCGATGGCATACGCCGGTCTCGGCACCTCGGGTGTGGGCCTCGGCAACGAGACGAACGCCGAAGACGTCTTCTTCGCACTTAAGGATGTTCTGTTCGGCCCGTGGGCCTGGCTACTCGTGATCGCGGTCATGGTGTCGGCCGTGTCGTCGACCCAGACCACGATTCTGCCGACGGCCCGCGGCACCCTCGCAATGGCGGCCTACAAGGCGTTGCCGAAGAGATTCGCCACGGTCCATCCGCGATTCAAGACCCCCGGGTTCTCGACGTTCGTTATGGGCGTCGTCGCCACCGTCTTCTACGTGGGCCTGACGATCATCAGCGAAGACTTCCTCTCCGACACCATCCTCGCCCTGGGGCTCGCCATCGCGTTCTACTACTCCATCACCGGGTTCGCGTGCGTCTGGTACTTCCGCCGCGAACTGTTCGCGAGCGCCCACAACGTTGTATTCAAGCTGGTTCTCCCGCTCCTCGGCGCGCTGATGCTCACCGCGGCCTTCGTGTTCTCGGCGATCGACATGTTCGACCCGGACTATGGCTACACGGTGATCTGGGGTATCGGCGGGGTCTTTGTGGTCGGCATCGGCTCGCTCGCCCTCGGCGTCGTTCTGATGGCCCTGTGGTTCCTGTTCCCCGACTCGAAACCGTTCTTCCGCGGGGAAAGCCTCAACCGGGAGACGCCGATTCTCGCGCCCGAAACGGAACACCCGCCACTGCGCTCGGTCGATGGCGGGTACGCCTAACTTACGATGGTCGGATGCCCCCCTCACGTCGCCAAATTCTCCGCCGTCGGCGCGTGGCGTTCTTCAGTGCCGCAGCGGTCGTTCTCGGCACGGTCTTCTATCTTCCGCTGACCCTGCTGGCGCCGCTCGGCTCGGTCGACGCCGCCATCGCCTCCGTCGAAGTCGCCGCGCAGCCGGCAGCGGCGCTGGAATGGCCGGCTCTCGGCGCGAGTGCGGTGGGCGCCATCGGCTACGACGGGGTCTTGGCGGCCGGGGGAGCCTCGGAGCCCGCACCCATGGCATCCATCAGCAAGATCGTGACGGCGCTCGTCGTGCTGCAGGCCAAACCACTCGAACTCGGTGACGCCGGTCCCGACATCACGTTCACGGCGAAAGACGTGGCGATCAGAGACGCCTACCGCGCCGTCAACGGCGCCACCGAACCGGTCACTGCGGGCCTCGTGCTGAGCCAGCGGCAGGTCATGGACGTCGTGCTCGTCGAGTCGGCGAACAACTACGCCGAATCGCTCGTCACCTGGGCGTTCGGGTCGGTCGACGAGTTCGTACCCGTCGCGAACGAGTGGCTGAAGACCAACGGGATGAACTCCACCGCGATCACCGAGCCGACGGGCATGTCGCCGCTCAATGTGAGCACGGCGGGCGACCTCGTCACGCTCGGAAAGCTCGCTCTGGCCAACCCGGTCGTCAACGCCATCGTCGGCACGAGCGCGGAGACCGTTCCGGGCGTCGGCGATCTCGAGAACAGCAACAGCCTGCTGGGCGTCGACGGCATCCGCGGCATCAAGACCGGAACGCTCGACGAGGCCGGCGCCTGCCTGCTCTTCGCCGCCGACTACGTCGTGGGCGGTGAGACGATCACGATCGTCGGTGCCGTGCTCGGCGGCGTCGACCACAGGAGCCTCAACGTCGCGGTGCGTTCGCTGCTCGCCGACGTCGAAGCGAGCTTCCGCGTCGTCCCCCTCTCGACGGCGGGGCAGCCTTTCGGCACGTACACCACCCCGTGGGGCGAGACCGCGAACCTGGTGGCCGCGCAGGACTCCAGCGCGGTGGTCTGGTCCGACCGCCCGGTGACAACGGCTGTCGAGGCGGATCAGGTCGGCGTCGCGCAGAAGGGCGACGACGTCGGAGAGGTGACCTTCACCGTCGACGGCGAGCAGATCGCGGTGCCCCTCGAACTGGCTTCGACGATCGACGACCCGGGCGCGTGGTGGCGCCTGACGAACCCCGCCGCGCTGTTTTAACTAGCACACCCCGACACACACGCGAAAGTATTTCGCCGTGCAAGGGTTTCCCAGTGTTCCGACCTAGACTGACGAACATCCGCCAAGAGCTCATGCTCACCTCCGTGACTGGGAAGTCGAAACGACATAGAGGTCCAGTGACGAATTCAGCATCACAGCCTGCCGCTCGCATCATCAAGACGGGTCAGCGCGGGCTGGCCAATCCGGTGTCAGAGTTCTCCGCACTGCTGCACACCGTGCGCGACGCCGGTCTCCTGCACCGCAAGCGCACCTTCTACATCCTCAACTTCGCCGCCATCACGCTGCTCATGGCCGCGTCCTGGGTGGGAGTGGTGCTGCTCAGCGGCACCTGGTACACCCTCATTCTCGCCGCCGTCATGGGCGTGCTCTTCACCCAGTACGCCTTTATGGCACACGAGGCCAGCCACCGCCAGGTCTTCGAGTCGGGCAAGGCCAACGACCTCACGGGCCGCGTGCTCGCCGACCTGTTCGTCGGCATCAGTTACTCGTGGTGGATGACTAAGCACACGCGGCACCACGCGAACCCGAACACCGCGGGCAAAGACCCCGACATCGAGACCGACTTCATCATCTTCACGAAGGAACACGCGGAGAAGGTCTCCAGCCCCGTCCTCACGTTCCTCGCCCGCCGTCAGGGCTGGCTGTTCTTCCCCGTCTTGATCTTCGAAGGCATCAACCTCCACCAGCACGCGTTCGCGACCGTGTTCTCGCCCCGCAAGAAGGTCGACAAGCGTTCGCTCGAGATCGTGCTGCTCGCGGTTCGCCACATCGCCTTCATCTCCGCCGTGTTCCTCGTCATGCCGCTCGGCATGGGCTTCGCATTCCTCGGCATCCAGCTCGCGGTCTTCGGCCTCTACATGGGCGCCTCGTTCGCCCCGAACCACAAGGGCATGCCGGTTCTGGCGAAAGACAGCAAGGTCGACTTCCTGCGCCGCCAAGTGCTCACGAGCCGCAACATCCGGGGCGGCTGGTTCATGAACATCTTCATGGGCGGCCTCAACTACCAGATCGAGCACCACCTGTTCCCGAGCATGCCCCGCCCGCACCTGAAGCGTGCGCGAGAGATCACCAAGGAATACTGCCAGAGCAAGAACATCCTCTACACGGAGACCAGCGTTCTCGAGTCGTACGCCATCGTCATCGCGTACCTCAACCGCGTCGGACTCTCGGCAGGCGGCGATCCCTTCGATTGCCCGGCCGCCATGCGCTACGGCCGCTAAACCCTGAGAGTGATTGAGCCTGTCGAAATCTGATTTCGACAGGCTCAATGCTCGTTAAGCGGGTATTGCGGGTCGGACGGCTACTTCGTCTCCGGCCAGGCCGGACGCTTCGCCGTCACGTTGTCTCCCGACGATTGGTGCCGGATGCGCCTGAGCACCCACGGCACGAAGTGATCGCGCGCCCAGCCCAGGTCCTCGACCCGTGCGTGACGCCAGGTGCTGCTGGGGAACGGTTCGGGCTCGTACGCCTCGAGGTCGTTCTCCACCTCCAGGGTGGACAACACCATGCGCGCGATCGTGTGGTGGCCGAGCGGCGAGAAGTGCAACCGGTCGGGCGCCCACATGCGCGGGTCACGCAGTTCGCGAAGCGGCCACATGTCGGCGACGACGGCGTTGTGCCTGGCCGCAATACCCCGCACGTTCTCGTTGTAGATCGCGACCTTGCCGCGGTGCCGGCCCAGCACCGGTGTCGTGCCGATATCGGGGCCGTTGAACAGCACGACGGTGGCGCCTCCCGAGGCGAGGCGTTCGACCGCACCCTCGAGGCGGGAGGAGATCTCGTCCGGGTCGGTACCGGGCCGGATGATGTCGTTACCGCCCGCGGAGATGGAGATCAGGTCGGGTCGCAGCGCGAGCGCCGGTTCCACCTGCTCGTCGATGATCTGCTGCAGCAGGCGACCGCGGATCGCGAGGTTGGCGTACGCGAAATCCTCGGTCTGCTGGGCGAGCACCTCCGCAACACGGTCTGCCCATCCGCGGAATCCTCCGGGACTCGCCGGCTCTGGGTCTCCGATTCCTTCGCTGAAGGAGTCGCCCAGGGCGACGTATCTGGTCCACGGATGCTGCTGTGTCATTACCTAAGAGTGCATCAGCTTCGGCGAAATCGCCAGTCGCCTACCACAGGTGTTGACAATCCAGCAATGCACTAAGCTGGATTTGACCCCCCAATTCCGTGCATGGTTGGCTTACTGCTGGTTCCGAGACCCGGAACTGAGTACTGACCGACTGGGAGGTCGTCATGGGAATCATTGGCTGGATTGTATTGGGCCTTATCGCAGGTGCAATCGCAAAGGCTATTCTGCCGGGCAAGCAGGGCGGCGGATGGATCATCACCCTGATCCTCGGTGTGGTCGGTGCCCTCCTGGGTGGCTTCATCGGAAGCGCCCTCTTCAACGCGCCGCTCGAGGACTTCTTCTCGATCCAGACCTGGCTGCTCGCGATCGGTGGTTCGATCATCGTTCTGCTGATCTACGGCCTCGTCACCCGCGGTAGCCGTCGCGCGTAACTAGCGACACGCTGACTTAGAGCGCCCCTTCCCGTTACGGGTAGGGGCGCTTTGTCGTACGGGGCTGGGATGATGGAACCGTGAGCAAACAAGACGGCAGCGGGCGCCAGGTCAGCGCGGCCGATGTCGACGACAGCACCGCCACCGTTCTCCACGTCGACATGGACGCCTTCTTCGCCTCCGTCGAACTGCTCGAACGCCCCGACCTGCGCGGCAAGCCGGTCATCGTCGCCCACGACTCGCTTCGTTCGGTCGTCACCGCGGCCACCTACGAGGCCCGCAAGTTCGGCGTCAACTCGGCCATGCCGCTCGCGATCGCCAAACGACGCTGCCCGCAGGCCATCGTGCTCGAGCCGCACTTCGACCGCTACCAGCATTTCTCCGCGATGGTCATGGCCATCTGCGACGAGCTCACGCCCTCGGTGGAGCGCCTCGGCATCGACGAGGCCTTCCTCGACGTCGCCGGCTCACGCAAGCACATAGGTTCGCCGATCACCGTCGCCACCATCCTGCGGCGCAGGGTGCTGGATGAAACGGGGCTCGTGTGCAGCGTCGGTGCGGCCGCCACGAAGTTCGTGGCCAAACTCGCCTCGAGTAAGGCCAAGCCCGACGGGTTACTCGTGATCCCGCGCGACGGCACCCTCGACTTCCTCCACCCCCTGCCGATCAGCGGGCTGTGGGGCGTGGGCGGCAAGACCGAAGACGCACTCACCAAGCACGGCATCCGCACCATCGGCGACCTCGCCCACACGCCGGTCACCTCGCTCAAGCACATCGTCGGCGAGGCCCTCGGCAGCAGACTGCACGACCTCGCGTGGGGCATCGACCCGCGCACCGTGCAGCCGCGCGCCGTCGAGAAGAGCATTGGTCACGAGGTCACGTTCGAGACCGACGTCACCGATCCGGCCATCATCCGTCGCGAGCTCCTGCGGCTCTCCGGCATGATCGGCGTCAGGTTGCGCGGCGGTGGCGCCGTCGGGCGTACGGTCGTGCTGAAACTCCGCTTCGGCGACTTCACCACCATCACCCGCTCGCGCACCCTCAGCGAGTCGACCGACCTCGGGCGCCGCATCTACGACGAGGTGAGCGAGATCTATGCACAGACCGGCAAACAACACGCCCGGGTGCGGCTCGTCGGGGTTCGCGTCGAACAACTTTCCGAGGGCGGCGGCGGGCAGATGAGCCTGTGGGACGACGACGATTCCTGGCGCGACGCCGAAGACGTGATGGACGCCGTGAGCGCCCGGTTTGGGCGGGGGAGCGTGACTCAGGCGTCCCTGCTCGGCAACAAACGCGGTCGCGACAGCGAGGCCAAGGGCTTCGCCCGAGACGCCTGATGCCGTCGGCCGAGCATGCCCGCTGACAGCGGGCAGCCCCGACGGCGGGTAAAGTTTCATCAAGTGACTACCCCCTCTGAGACCCCGGTTACGGCCGACCCGGTGCAGAGCGAATCGGTGCAGAGCGAATCGGCGCAGGGCGAATCGATGCAGAGCGGTTCCGAGCAGATCCCCGCTCCGCTGCCGGGCACGGGTTTCCATCCGCACGTCGGAACCTTCGCCGCCGAGCACCTCTCGCCGTCCTATCCCGAACGCGCGGCCCGCGGTACGGCGAGTGCCCTGCGCGCCTGGCAGGCGGAGGCACTCGACGCCTACTTCGAGAAGGAGCCGCGCGACTTCCTCGCCGCCGCCACCCCGGGCGCCGGCAAGACCACGTTCGCACTGCGCCTCGCGACCGAGCTCATCGCCCGCCGCGAGGTCGACCGCATCACGGTGGTCGCGCCCACCGAGCATCTCAAACGCCAGTGGGCCGAGGCCGCCCACCGGGTGGGCATCCGGCTCGACCCGGCCTACGCCAACGGCCAGGCCTTCGGCGGCCGCCGCTTCCACGGCATAGCCGTGACCTACGCGCAGGTGGCCGTGCGCCCCCTGCTGCACCGCACGATCACCGAGTCGGCCCGCACCCTCGTCATCCTCGACGAGATCCACCACGGCGGTGACGCGCTCAGCTGGGGCGACGCCATCCGCGACGCCTTCGGCCCGGCGACCAGGCGGCTCTCCCTCACGGGTACCCCTTTCCGTAGCGACACGGCGCCCATTCCGTTCGTCAGCTACGCGCCCGACAACAAGGGCATCCGCACGTCGATCACCGACTACAACTACGGCTACGGCCGCGCCCTCGCCGACGGTGTCGTGCGCCCCGTGATCTTCATGGCCTACGCCGGCAAGATGCGCTGGCGCACCAAGATGGGCGACGAGATGGAGGCCCGCCTCGGTGAGGGCGACACGAAAGACATCACCTCGCAGGCCTGGCGCACGGCGCTCGACCCCGGGGGCGACTGGATCACCGCCGTGCTCAAGGCCGCGAACCGCCGGCTCAGCGAGGTGCGGCATTCGGTGGCCGACGCCGGCGGCCTCGTGATCGCGACCGACCAGACGACGGCACGGGCGTACGCGAAGGTGCTGCACGGACTCACCGGCGAGATGCCGACGATCGTGCTGTCAGACGAGAAGGAGTCGAGCGAGCGCATCGACGTCTTCTCCCAGGGCACGCAGCGCTGGATGGTGGCGGTGCGCATGGTGTCCGAGGGGGTCGATGTGCCCCGCCTCGCCGTGGGTGTCTACGCGACATCCGCCTCGACGCCCCTCTACTTCGCCCAGGCCGTCGGGCGCTTCGTGCGCACCCGTCGACGCGGCGAGACGGCCACGATCTTCCTGCCGAGCGTTCCGAACCTCATGGCTCTCGCCTCGACCATGGAGCTCGAGCGCGACCACGCCCTCGATCGCGAGACGCAGCAAGACGACGGGCTGCTCGACGATTCGCTGCTCGACCAGGAGAACCGCGAGGAGAAGACCTCCGACGACCTGCTGCAGGACGAATTCACCTGGGAGGCGCTCGAATCCGACGCGAACTTCGACAAGGTGCTCTACGAGGGCGGCGAGTTCGGTTTCGCTGCCGACCCGGAGAGCGACGAGGAACTCGACTTCATCGGCATCCCCGGCTTGCTCGAGCCCGATCAGGTGCGCGAGCTGCTGAAGCAGCGCCAGGCGCGCCAGTCGAAGCGGTCGGGCGACCGGCAGAAAGCGTTGCCCGAGGAAGACCGCGATCCGCCCGCCCTGTTCCGCACGCTCAAAGAGCAGCGCACCCTGCTCAACAGCCTCGTCGGCATCCGGTCGAAGATGACGGGAGAGCCGCACGGGCTCATCCACGCCGAGCTGCGCCGCGTGCTCGGTGGCCCCGCCGTGGCCCAGGCGACCGTCACGCAGCTGCAGGCCCGCATCGACTACCTGCGCAAGCGCGTGCGCGGCCTGCAGTAGGCGAAGGGTTAAACCAGGAACGGCCCCGGCATAGGACCGGGGCCGTTCTTTTCTGCTGTACTGCTATCTTGCCGACTTGCTATCTTGCCTGTGCTTCTTTAATGCAAAGACTAGAGGGAGCGGATGTTCTCCGCCTGGGGACCCTTGGGTCCCTGGGTGATGTCGAACTCAACCTTCTGGTTCTCGTCGAGGGACTTGTAGCCGCCGCTCGCGATGGCTGAGTAGTGGGCGAAAACGTCCGGGCTACCATCCTCGGGAGCAATGAAGCCGAAGCCTTTTTCTGCGTTAAACCACTTTACGGTGCCAATTGCCATGTAAAACTCCTCCAGGAGCGTTCTTCTTGGCTCCGATTGTCGGAACCTTACCGTCAAGCTCGATTGAGCTTGCCAGTTCACGCTAAGGGTATAGGAGTTATGGGCCCGAATGGGGAATAACTTCAAAACTCGACAAAAGAATATTTTCCGTGTCGCCTGATCCGCGCTGCCGCGGCGCTGTCTCGGCCCCGTCGCGGCGCTCAGCGGAAGTCCCGGGAACTCGTCTGCTGGCCCACGGTGAGCGCTTCTATGCGGTCGGCGACGAGGTTGATAACCCCCTCGGCGGAGCGCTCGAGAATGCCCCGCACGACCATGGCGGGGGCTTCGCGGGCGACACGCCGGTAGCGGTTCCAGACGCCGACCGAACAGATCACGTTGACGAGGCCCGTTTCGTCTTCGAGGTTGACGAACGTGATGCCGCTCGCCGTCGCCGGGCGCTGCCGATGGGTCACCACGCCGGCCACTTCGATGCGGCGGCCGTTTTCGGCGTCGCGCAGTGCCACGGCGGAAAACACGCCGCGCGCGTCGAGCAGGTGCCGCACGTGCCGAATGGGGTGGTCGGCCGGCGAGATGCCCGTGGCCCAGAGGTCGGAGCTGAGCTGCTCCGCGTCTGACGGCATCGAGAACAGCGGGGGCTGCACGGTGACCGTCGACCCGGGCAGGAACTCGGCGCGGTCCTGCGCGGCGCTCCCCGCCGTCCACAGCGCCTCGCGCTGCGTGAGGCCGAGCGACTCGAAGGCGCCGGCCGCCGCGAGAAACTCCAGCTGGGCGGTGGTC
>NZ_JBKKAD010000112.1:0-20323 GCF_046714715.1 Conyzicola sp.
CTACAACGTCGTCGCGCACCCGCACGTCGAACTGCAGGACGGTGCGCACAAGCGCGACTACCTCGCCCACGAGGCGCAGGGGGAGGAGCGTGACCTGTGGTGGCGGCGGGCGGTCGCCGCGTACCCCGACTACGCCGCCTACGCGCTCAAGACGCAGCGCCTCATCCCGCTCTTCGTTCTGGAGCCGTTCGACCCCTCCGCCTGAACAATCACCCGCGGTTTACACCTCGCAACTCAGGCAGAAACGGTAGAGCCTGACCGGGAGCCCAGTAACGACGCGGCCGGCCTCGCCGGCGACGGGATTCTGCCTGAGTTGCGAGACAAGGCGTGGTCCGTGATTCCGGACGAACCGGGGCGCGGGCACCTCCGACGCGCGGTAACCCGCGGTAGGGGCGGCGGCCCGGCGCATCCGCCCTGAATCACGAACCGGCCCGACGCAGAAAGGCCGCACCCCCGAGGGGATGCGGCCTTTCGTCAGCGAGGTCTAGACGCTGTAGTAGAGCTCGTACTCGAACGGCGTCGGACGCTGCGCGGCCGGGATGATCTCCTTCTCACGCTTGTACGTGATCCAGGTCTCGATCAGGTCGTTCGTGAACACGCCACCCGCGGTGAGGAACTCGTGGTCGGCCTCGAGTGCCTTGAGGGCATCCTCGAGCGATGCGGGAACCTGCGGGATGTTCTTGGCTTCCTCGGGGGGAAGCTCGTAGAGGTCCTTGTCGACGGGCTCGTGCGGCTCGATCTTGTTCTTGATTCCGTCGAGGCCGGCCATCAGCTGTGCGGCGAAGGCGAGGTACGGGTTACCGGAGGCGTCGGGCGCGCGGAACTCGATGCGCTTGGCCTTCGGGTTCGTGCCCGTGATCGGGATGCGGATCGAGGCCGAACGGTTACCGGCCGAGTAGACCAGGTTCACGGGGGCTTCGAATCCGGGGATGAGGCGACGGTAGGAGTTCAGCGTCGGGTTCGTGAACGCGAGAACGGCGGGGGCGTGCTTGAGCAGGCCGCCGATGTACCAGCGCGCGATGTCGCTGAGTCCGCCGTAGCCGGCCTCGTCGTAGAAGAGCGGCGTCTCACCGTTCCACAGCGACTGGTGGGTGTGCATGCCCGAGCCGTTGTCGCCGAAGAGCGGCTTCGGCATGAACGTCGCCGTCTTGCCCCACTGCTCGGCGGTGTTCTTCACGATGTACTTGAACTTGAGGATGTCGTCGGCCGCGTGCACCATCGTGTCGAAGCGGTAGTTGATCTCGGCCTGGCCGCCGGTGCCCACCTCGTGGTGGGCGCGCTCGAGGATGAGGCCGGCGTCGATCAGCTTGAGGCTGATGTCGTCGCGCAGGTCGGCCTGCTTGTCGACGGGGCTGACGGGGAAGTAGCCACCCTTGAAGGGCGTCTTGTTGGCGAGGTTTCCGCCTTCTTCGACGCGGCCCGAGTTCCAGGCGCCCTCCTCGGAGTCGACCGAGTAGAAGCTGGTGTTCTGCTTCACTTCGTAACGCACATCGTCGAAGATGTAGAACTCGGCCTCGGGGGCGAAGAACGCGGTGTCGGCGATGCCGGTGGAGACGAGGTACTTCTCTGCCTTCTTCGCAACCTGGCGCGGGTCGCGGGCGTAGATCTCGCCGCTGCGGGGGTTGTAGATGTCGAAGATCATGATGAGCGTGCGCTCGACGCGGAAGGGGTCGAGGTATGCCGTCGTAACGTCGGGGATGAGCTGCATGTCGGATTCGTGGATCGACGCGAAACCGCGGATCGACGAGCCATCGAAGAGCTGGCCGACGGAGAAGAACTCCTCATCGACGGTGGACGCGGGGATGTTGAAATGCTGCTGCACACCGGGGAGGTCGGTGAAGCGAATATCAAGGAACTTGACGTCAGTGTCCTTGATGAACTTGAGCACTTCGGAAGAATCACTGAACATGTGAGGAACTCCAATGAGCTTGGTGCGGGGTGGACTGCGTTCGCAGCCACTGTCGAGGGTAGAGGTAAGGCATTTCGCCGGGGTGACACAATTGTTTCCGGCGTGTTACGAGCGTATTCCAGTTTAGGATTATCGGATGCCGACTCAGCCACACCCCGCCACAGATTGGCCGGGAAAGCGACTCGGTCTTCCCGAACGCGGCCCCCGGTCCATCGCCCGGGCGCCCCGCCGGCTGGTCGCGGTCGCCCTCGACTGGGCCATCGCCACGACGCTCTCGGTGATCTTCTTCACGCCCGGGGAGACCGTGCTCGAGCGCCTCGGAGCATCGAACCCGACGGCCACGCTCATCGCTTTCGCCGTGCTGCAGGTGCTGTTCATCCCGACCCTGGGCGGCAGCCTCGGGCACTTGGCTCTCGGCATGCGCGTCGTTCCTCTGACGACCGGCTGGATCGGCGTGCTCAAGCCGGTCATCCGCACCGCGCTGCTCTGCCTCTTTATCCCCGCCGTCATCTGGGACCGCGACCAGCGCGGCATGCACGACCGCCTCGCCGCGACCGTGCTGGTGCGCCGCTAGCCTCGCCGCCCCACGCCCGCCACTCCCGCCACTCCTGCCGCTCCTGGCACTCCCGCCGCTATGTCGGAAACTCAGGAGATGCCGTCGATGGCGTTTCGTGCTCGCCCGTATTCCCGCGTGCCCTCGGGCAACTGGCGACGCCGATTCCTGAGTTTCCGAAACTCGGGCCTGGTTTCCGAAAACGCGGGCCTGGGAGGGGCGCGCCGTGTTCGTGATTCAGGGCGGATGCGCCCGCGCTCAGGCCGCGCATGGGTTACCGCGCGTGGCCGGTGGCCTCGCCCCGGTGCATCCGGAATCACGAACGACGACGACGAGAAAAGGCCCCGTTCCTGTCGGAACGGGGCCTTTCTGCGAGGCGACTAGCGCGGTCGGCTCGAGCGCACCTTGAACGGGTCGATTCCCTTGGGGATCGGCAGCTGGTTCTTGCCCAGCGAATTCAGCCGGTTGCTCACCGCGAGGATCTCTGGCTTGCGCAGCGCGGTCTTGAACTTGTTCAGGCGACCGGCGAGCTTGTGCAGCGGCACCGACTCGGGGTCGGGGCCGACGTAGACGAAGTTGACGGGCACGTTCGGCAGCATGCGCACGACCGAGCGGCGCTCGTCGTCGAGCATGCGCTGGGTGCGGCTGCGCGGGCCCTCGCCGATGAGCACGATGCCGCCGCGGCCGACGGCGCGGTAGACGGCGTCCTGGGTCTTGGGGCTCACGGCGACGGGCATCTCGCTGGCTGCCCAGCCGCGGCGTAGCGAGCTCTTCAGCACGGCACCCACGGCGCCGGGCTGGCCGGCGATCTGCGAGTAGGCGGCCTTCTCGGCGCGGCGACCGAGAACGATGAGGAAGGCGAGCAGTCCGCCGAGCAGGCCGGCGATGATGAACAGCACGAAACCGATGATCTGGTCGGTGGGGTTCGAGAACAGGAACGCCAGCGCGACGCCGAGCAATACCGGAAGCAGGAATGCGAGGGCGAGGTACCAGACGGCCAACGAGTCGTAGCGCCGGGTCATCTGCAGAACCTGCCACATCTGCTTGATGCGGCCTGGTTCCTTGTTCGGGTCTTTTTTGGTGCGTGCCATGGGTATAAGGATACGGGCAGATCAGGGCGGCGAAACGTCACCCTGTCCTCCACCGTTGCGCTGCCAGCGATAACCTCACGATTCGGATGCCGCTCCGCCGTCGCGCAGGATCCCGCGGCAGGATTTCGGTGTGCGCAGACACCGACGCGAGAACGCTTCCGTCCGTCCGACCGGCGAGCGGCCGGCATCGGCGGTCGCCGAGCACCCGGTGGTGCTGGGTCTCGGCGGGATGCTCGCCGAGCCCGGACGGCAGCTCGCCGGGCAGCAGCGTGCCGGGCAGCAGCGTGCCGGGGGCTACCGGCTGGTGCGTTCCCTCGGCGAGGGGCGTTCGGCGGTCGTGCACCTCGGCTACGCCGACACCGTGGCAGACGACGAGCCCCGCCGAACGGCGGCGGTGAAGGTCTACCGGCCGGGGGTGACGCCCGAACGTGTCGACGCGGAGGTCTCTGCACTTGCCGCGGCCGCGCATCCGCACCTGCTGCGCCTCGTCGATATCGCGACGGCGCCCGGCGCACACCCGTGCCTCGTGCTCGAACGCTGCGCGGCCGGCACGCTCGCCGCGCTCGTCGCCAATCGCGCGAGCCTGGCGGCCGGGGAGGCCGTCACGATCCTCGCGCCGCTCGTGGCGGCGGTCGAGGCACTGCACGCCGCGGGGTTCGTGCACCGCGACATCCGGCTGTCGCGTGTGCTGTTCCGGGCGTCCGGCGCCCCTGTTCTCGCCGGCCTCGGGCACGCGGCGGGTATCCCCGCACTCCTCTCGCCCGCTGCCCTCGCGGCGCACCCGGCGGTGCTCGACGACCGCGCCCAGCTGGCACGGCTGGTCGACGCCGTGCTCGAACGGGTCGACGATCCCGGCGCCCGAGCGGTCGAGTCGTGGCTCGGGCAGACGCCGACGGCCACCGACGATTTCTGCGCCCGGCTCAGCGACGCGCTATTCGACCTCGCAGAGGCTCAGCCGGTGCGGCTGCGCGACGACGGCGAGCCAGCGGTGCGGCTCGGACAGCCGCGCCGTCCGGCCACCGTCGTCGTCGACAATGCCGAAACGTCGTCGACCGTGAAGGCACGGATCCTCGCCGTGGCCCGCGCCATGCCCGCCCACGCCCGCGGCGTGCGTCGGCCCGTCTGGATCGCCGCCGGGGGAGTCGCCGTGAGCCTGCTCGTCGCCGCTCTCGCGATCCCGACCGGCGACACCGCGGCCGAGCCGGATGAGCGGGAGCGCGCACCGTCGACGGGCCCGAGTGCGGAGACGGACCGCACCGGCGGCACTGGTGACACGGGCGGCGACCCGCTGCCAGACGACCCGCTGCCAGACGACCCGCTGCCCGGCGACGTGGTGCTCGGCGACGACCCGGTCGCGGCGATCGTTGTGCTGCTCGACGAGCGCGACCGTTGCCTGCGCGAGATCTCGGTGCTGTGTCTCGAGGCCGTCGCCCAGCCGGGGTCGGCCGCGATGGAGCGCGACGTCGCCGTCGTTCGCGCCTTGCAGGCGGGCGGGGAACAGTCCGCGGATGACACGATCACCACTGAGGGCGCGGTGGTGGTCGAGCGGCTCGGCGACTCGGTGCTGCTCGACCTCGGCGACATGCCGGAAACGCAACCGGCCTCGGCCCTCGTGATGAGGGGCGAGGCCGGTTGGCGGATCAGGGACTACCTGGACGACTGAAACGGGATCAGACGCCGAGCACTCCGGCGAAGTCGCCGCCCTCGAGGCGGTTCTTTACCGCGACGAGGAAGCGGGCCGCGTCTGCCCCGTCGACGATGCGGTGATCGTACGACAGCGCCAGGTAGACCATGGAGCGGATCGCGATCGAGTCGACGCCGTCGTGGGAGACGACCACGGGCTTCTTCGCGACGATGCCGGTGCCCAGGATCGCGCTCTGCGGCAGGAACACGATCGGAGTGTCGAACAGCGCGCCACGCGAACCGGTGTTGGTCAACGTGAACGTGCCACCGGCCAGCTCGTCGGGCTTGAGCTTGTTGTCGCGAGTGCGGGCTGCGAGGTCGGCGATCTGGTTGGCGATGCCGGCCAGGTCGAGCGACGCGGCGTCCTTGATGACCGGGGTCAGCAGGCCGCGCTCGGTGTCGACGGCGATGGAGATGTTCTCGTGAGCCGGGTAGACGATCGTGTCGCCGTCGATCGTCGCGTTGACGATCGGGTACGCCTTGAGTGCCTCGGCCGCGGCGAGAGCGAAGAACGGCAGGAAGGAGAGCTTGACGCCCGCCTTCTCGTGGAAGTTCGCCTTCACCTGGTCGCGGAACGCCGCCACCTTGGTGACATCCACCTCGACGACGCTCGTCAGCTGTGCCGACGCCTGCATCGAGATGACGGCGCGCTCGGCGATGACCTTGCGCAGTCGCGACATCGGAACCGTGGTGCCGCGCAGCGGCGAGGTCTCGAGGGCCGGGGCGGCGGCCGCGGCGGGAGCCTCGGTCGGCGCGGCGACGACGGCTGCGAGAACGTCCTGCTTGCGGATGCGTCCACCGACGCCGGTGCCGCTGAGCGTCGACAGGTCGATGCCGCGGTCGTTCGCGAGCTTGCGCACGATCGGAGTCACGTAGCCGGCGTTGGCGGTGAGCGCCGCGGCGGCTGCCGGAGCCGAGGCGGGTGCGGCCGCAGGTGCGGGCGCGGCTGCCGGAGCGGGAGCTGCGGGAGCGGGAGCTGCGGGAGCGGGAGCTGCGGCGGGCTCGGGAGCCGCGGCAGGCTCGGGAGTCGACGCGGGCTCGGGAGCGGCCTCGGTGGGTGCGGACTCGGCCTCGGCTGCCGGAGCAGGGTCGACGGGTTCGGGCTCGGGCGCCTCGGAGACTTCGTCGGTCTGGCCCGGGGCGGGAGCCTCGGTGGACGGAACCTCTTCGGGAGCTGCGGATGCCGCGGGGGCGGCGTCTTCGGGCTGGGGAGCCTCGACCTCTGCCTCTGCCTCAGCGGGAGCGGCCTCGGCCGGAGCTGCCTCGGCCGGAGCGGCGGGCGCCTCGGGCTCGGCGGGGGCCTCACCCGATCCGATGGTCACGAGGGCGGTGCCGACCTCGACAGTCTCGTCCTCCTGAACCAGGATGGCCTCGATCACGCCCGCGACAGGCGACGGGATCTCGGTGTCGACCTTGTCGGTCGAGACCTCGAGCAGAGGCTCGTCGACCTCGACGCGGTCGCCCACTTTCTTCAACCAGCGGGTGACCGTGCCCTCGGTAACACTCTCGCCGAGTGCCGGGAGGTTGACGGATTCGCTCATCAGGGATGCTCCTTAGTAACCAAAATCTTGTTCTAGCCAGCTTAGTTCTGAGTCACGCCGGATTAGCGTGGCTCGCTTGATTCTTGGGGTACGCGATTCTCAGATCGCGTGCAGCGGTTTTCCGGCCAGCGCGAGGAAGGCTTCGCCGAGAGCCTCGTTCTGGGTCGGGTGCGCGTGGAGGAGCGGGGCGATGTCTTCGGGGTAGGCCTCCCAGTTCACTGCGAGCTGGGCCTCTCCGATGAGTTCGCCGACGCGGGCGCCGATCATGTGGACGCCGACGATGGGTCCGTCGTTGACCCGCACGACCTTCACCGAACCGGCGGTGCCGATGATGTGGCTCTTGCCGTTGCCGGCGAGGTTGTAGTCGTACGACGTGATCTTGTCGGCACCGAACTTCTCTGCGGCCTTGGCCTCGGAATAGCCGATGGATGCGACCTCCGGGTCACTGTAGGTGACCTTCGGGATGTTGAGGTCGTCGATCACGATGGGCGCCAGTCCCGCGATCTCCTCGGCGACGAAGATTCCCTGCTGGAATCCGCGGTGTGCGAGCTGGAGTCCGGGAACGATGTCGCCGACCGCGTACACGCCGGCAACGCTCGTTTCCAAGCGCTCGTTGGTGATGACGAAGCCGCGGTCGACGGTGACGCCGGCCTCCTCGAAACCGAGATCGGCGGTGACCGGTCCGCGGCCGACGGCGACGAGCAGCAGCTCGGCTTCGAAGGTCTGTCCGTCTTCGAGAGTGACGACGACGCCCTGGTCGTTCTGGGTCACGCTCTGGAAGCGCACACCGAGGCTGAAGTTGATTCCACGCTTGCGGAAGGCGCGCTCGAACTGCTTGCTGATCGCTTCGTCTTCGTTGGGCACGAGGTGGGGGAGGGCTTCGACGATCTGAACGTCGGCGCCCCAGCTCTTCCAGACGCTGGAGAACTCGACGCCGATGACGCCGCCGCCGAGCACGATGACCTTCTTCGGCACGAAGTCGAGCTCGAGGGCCTGCTCGGAGGTGATGACACGTCCGCCGATCTCGAGGCCGGGGAGCGAGCGGGAGTACGAACCGGTCGCGAGAATCACGTTCTTGCCGGTGATCACGTCGTCGCCGACCTGCACGCTGTGCGGGGAGACGAGGCGGCCGGCGCCCTCGATCACGGTGATGCCGCGAGCCTTGATCAGACCCTGGAGTCCCTTGTACTTGCTGGAGACGATGCTCTGGCGGTACGCGGTGACGGCCGAGATGTCGATGCCGCCGAACTCGGCGGTCACGCCGTACTTGGCCGACTCGCGGGTGACGTCGGCGACCTCCGCCGAGTGCAGCAGCGCTTTCGTCGGGATGCAGCCCACGTGCAGGCAGGTTCCACCGAGCTTGTTCTTCTCGATGAGGCCTACGGACAGTCCGAGCTGACTCGCGCGAAGCGCGGCTGCGTAGCCACCGCTTCCGCCGCCCAGGATCACAAGGTCAAAATTCTGTTCCGACACTCGGCAACTCCCTTGGTGTTTCAAGATGTGAGACGGCTCGCACGCTGGTGTGCGCACGACCGCAGGGGGCGGAATTACCCGCCCTTACGACTGTACTACGAGCGCGAAAAGTCCTCTGCCACGGCGATCAGTGTTCGCACAGTTACGCCCGTCGCGCCCTTGCCGGTGAATCCGTAGCCGCCCGCGGAGTTGTAGGACGGACCGGCGATGTCGAGGTGGGCCCACGGGATCTGACGCTTCTCGGCGCCCTCGCCGGTCGTGCCGACGAAGTCGCGCAGGAATGACGCCGCGACGAGCATTCCCCCTGCGGTGTTGCCCGGCTTGACATTGGCGATGTCGGCGATGTCCGAGTTGAGCAGTGCGCGCATCTCGCCGGGGATCGGCATCGGCCAGAAGGGCTCGCCGGCGCCCTTCGCGGTCGCCACCACTTTTTCGACGAACTGCTCGTCGCCCATCACGCCCGTGGTGCGGAGCCCGAGCGCCACGACCTGGGCGCCGGTGAGGGTCGCCACGTCGATGATCGCGTCCGGGTTCTCTTCGCTCGCCGCGACGAGGCCGTCGGCGAGCACGATGCGGCCCTCGGCATCGGTATTGAGATTCTCGACGGTCTTGCCGCCGTAGAGGCGCACGACGTCGTCGGGCCGCGTCGCGGTTCCCGAGGGCAGGTTCTCGGCGATGCACATCCAGGCGGTCAGTCGCACGGGCAGCTTCAGGTCGGCCGCCGCGACGACGACGGCCATCACCGTGGCCGCGCCCGTCATGTCGGTCTTCATGGTGAGCATCGACGCGGCCGGCTTGAGCGAGAGTCCGCCCGAGTCGAAGGTGATGCCCTTGCCCACGAGGGCGAGGTGCTTTTGAGCGCCCACGGGGTTGTACGAGAGCTTGACGAGACGGGGCGGACGCGAGGAGCCCTGGCCCACGCTGAGGATGCCGCCGAAGCCGCCCTCGGCGAGCGCCTGCTCGTCGAAGACGGTGACGTCGATGTCGGCGTGCGCCGCGTGTGCCACCGCTGCTGCCGCGAGCGTCTCGGGGTACAGGTCGCGAGGGGGTGCGTTGACGAGGTCGCGCACCGTGTGCACGGCGGTCGCGATCGTTGTTGCACGTGCCACCAGGTCGGACTGCGAGCCGTGCGTGCTCGCGACGATGATCGTCGCGGCAGGCACCTTCGTCGACTCGAGCGTCGACGACCGGTAGGCGGTGTAGGCGTAGGCGCCGAGCGCGGCGCCCTCGAGTAGGGCGAGCACCTCGTCGTCGTCCGCGGCGGGCAGGGCGATCACGAGCGAATCGATACCCCGCAGCTGGCGGGCGGCCGTGCCGCTCGCCGCGCGCAGAGCATCGGCGGTGAGAGCCGCGCTGCCGACCCCGACGAGCGCGATACTCGCCGTCGCCCCTGCCGCGAAGGGAAGCCGGGTGATCTCGTCGACCGCACCGGTGACACCGATGGCAGCGAGCGACTCCTGCAGCTCGAGCACTTCGGGGAGGTCGCACAGCAGCGTGGGTCCCGCCTCCGACGAGGCGACCGCGACGACGAGGATGTCGGCGGCGATGGAGAGGACGGGTTCGGGGGAGACGCTCAGCGCCGCAACAGTCATTGACTCATCGTAACCTCGCGCTGCTGCGGCGCTGTTCGCTGTGAGCACCACCCGGCGCACCCGCGACACCCGGCGGCGCGTGAACCTCGCTATTAGAGTGGATGCATGCGCGATCCGGCTGGCCTCTACGACCTCTCTATCGATGTCTCCGACGTGCCCACGGGGCTCCACCTCGTCGCCGCTCTCACCGGATTCGCCGACGCCGGTGCCGCCACCACCCAGCTGAGCGACTACCTGCTCGACACCCTCGATACCCAGACGGTCGTGACGTTCGACAACGACGAACTGCTCGACTACCGTGCCCGCCGACCGCTCGTCTACTTCGACCACGATCACCTCAGCGACTACACGCCGGCGGCCCTGGCGGTCTACCTCGCGACCGACGAGGTGGGCCAGCCCTTCCTCCTTCTCACGGGGTATGAGCCCGACTTCCAGTGGGACCGCTTCACCGCGGCAATCCTCCAGCTGGTCGACCTCTTCCAGGTGAAGACGACCACCTGGGTGCACGCCATCCCGATGCCGGTGCCGCACACGCGATCGATCGGCGTGACCGTGAGCGGCAACCGTGGCGAACTCATCGAGTCGATGTCGGTGTGGAAGCCGCAGACCCAGGTGCCCGCGAACGCGCTGCACCTCGTCGAGTACCGGCTCCAGGAGTTGGCTCACCCCGTCGCCGGCTTCGTGCTGCTCATCCCGCATTACCTCGCCGATACCGAGTTCCCCGTTGCAGCGGTCACCGCGCTCGAGAGCGTGAGTGCGGCTACCGGGCTGATCTTCCCGACCGACCGGCTGCGCGAAGACGGCCGGGAGTTCATAGCGAAGATCGACGGCCAGGTAGAGACGAATCAGGAACTCGGCAAGCTCGTGGGCACGCTCGAAGAGCGCCACGACAGCTACATGCTCGACAACCCGCTGCGGTCCCCGCTCACCGACATCGACGGCGAACTGCCGAGCGCCGACGACATCGCGGCCGAACTCGAGAACTTCCTGGCGCTTCGCCGCTCCGGCGACGACGACCCGCTGCGCTCGTAGCGCCACCCCGCCGCGCGGGCGTCCACTTCACCGGGCGGTACTCTGAATCAATGAATTCGCGCAGATCCTGGCTTGTCTTCGGGGTCTCCGTCTTCGCCTATCTCATCGCGGTGATGCAGCGCAGCTCGCTCGGTATCGCCGGAGTCGACGCGACGGAGCGGTTCGACGTGCAGGCCGCGGCCCTGTCGAGCCTCGCCGTCGTGCAGCTCATCGTCTACGCCGGGCTGCAGATACCGGTCGGCGTGGTGCTCGACCGGCACGGCCCGCGCGTGCTGATCGCTACGGGCGCGGTGTTGATGATCGCGGGCCAGGTCACACTGGCCCTCGCGCCCACGATCGGGGTGGCGATCCTCGGGCGCATCCTCGTCGGCGCCGGAGACGCGATGACGTTCATCTCGGTGTCCCGGCTCATCGCGTCGTGGTTCAGCGGTCGCGCTCTTCCGCTGCTGTCGCAGGCGATGGGCACGACCGGTGCCCTCGGCCAGGTGCTCAGCGCGATCCCTCTCTCCATAGTGCTGCACCAGTTCGGCTGGGAGCCCGCCTTCCTCAGCGCGGCCGCCCTCTCCGTTCTCGCGTTCGTGCTCGTCATGCTCTTCGTGCGCAACGCCCCCGCGGGCACGGTGCCCGTCGAACGGCCGGGCGGATGGCCGGCCGCCCTGCACCAGTTGCGGGAGAGCCTCGGGCGGCCGGGCACGCAGCTGGGCTTCTGGTCGCACTTCGTCACCCAGTCACCCGGTGCCGTGCTGACGCTGCTCTGGGGATTCCCGTTCCTCTCCGTGGGCCTGGGCTACGGCGCGACCACCGCCTCCCTCTTCCTCACGCTCATCGTGGCCGTCGGCGTCGTGGCCGGCCCGCTGCTCGGCATTCTGAGCGCGCGCTACCCGTATCGCCGCAGCAACATCGTGCTCGGCATCGTGCTCGCGATGGGGGTCGCCTGGGCGACCGTTCTGCTCTGGCCGGGGGAGCCGCCGGTCTGGGTGGTCGTGCTGTTGCTCGTCGTCGTGGCCATCGGCGGCCCGGGCTCGCTCATCGGCTTCGATTTCGCGCGAACCTTCAACCCGGCGCGCAGCCTCGGCTCGGCGAGCGGCATCGTCAACGTGGGCGGCTTCCTCGCCAGCTTCGTCATGATGCTGCTCGTCGGGCTGGTGCTCGACGTGATCGACCGGGCCAACGGGGGCTCGGGCTCACCGGCCGAGCTCTACTCGCTCGAGGCGTTCCGGGTGGCGTTCCTGGTGCAGTTCCCGGTGGTCGGGCTCGGGGTGGTGTTCCTGCTACTCGCCCGGCATAGAACCCGCCGTCGGCTGCACGAGGAAGAGGGAATACGCGTGGCCCCCCTTTGGGTTGCATTGGTCAGGGGTTGGCGTCGGCGTGGGAACCGAACGTAACCTCGCCGTTTGTCAAGTGATGCGGCCAACTCGTGCAATAATTGTTCTAAGACCCGTTCAGGTTCCGTTAGTTCGCCGCTTCGTTTCGTAGCGCGGTGAAGAAGGACTTGACATGGGTCTTAGTACTGCCCGAAAACCCTGAAAGGTGTTCTAATGGCAACCAGAACAAAGACCGCTGAGCTCGTTGAGAGCACGGACGCGGAGCAGGTCAAGGTAGACGCTGCCCCCGCGAAGACCGCGGCGAAGAAGACTCCCGCGGTGAAGAAGCCTGCCGCCGCCAAGACGGCGACCGCTGCGGCCGCGAAGAAGGCGCCCGCGAAGAAGGCCGCCGCCGCCGGAACCAAGCCTGCCGCCAAGCGCAGTGCGAAGGCCATCGATCCCGAGGGTGAAGAGCCGACCGAGCCCGTAGACGGTGATGACGAAGACGACGAGGTCGTCGTTGTCGTAGCCGATGTGGTCGAGGGCGACGAGGTCAAGGAAGTCGCCGACGACGCCGAAGACGACGACGCCGAGGCGAAGAAGTCCACCGGCAAAGACGAGGCCCTGCCCACCGGCGCCCTCGTCATCTCGATCGCCGACGAGGAAGACGACATCCCCGTCTACTCGTCCGCGATCACCGGAGCCACCGCCGACCCCGTCAAGGACTACCTCAAGCAGATCGGTAAGGTCGCTCTGCTCAACGCGGCCGAAGAGGTCGAGCTCGCCATGCGCATCGAGGCCGGCCTGTTCGCCGAAGACAAGCTCTCGCAGATGAGCGACGCCGAGAAGAAGTCGCAGCTCGGCCGCGAACTCATCTGGGTCTCGAAGGACGGCGCTCGTGCGAAGAGCCACCTGCTCGGCGCCAACCTGCGCCTCGTCGTGTCCCTCGCCAAGCGCTACACCGGCCGCGGAATGCAGTTCCTCGACCTCATCCAAGAGGGAAACCTGGGCCTCATCCGCGCGGTCGAGAAGTTCGACTACACCAAGGGCTTCAAGTTCTCCACGTACGCCACCTGGTGGATCCGCCAGGCGATCACCCGCGCCATGGCCGACCAGGCCCGCACCATCCGCATACCGGTGCACATGGTCGAGGTCATCAACAAGCTCGCCCGCGTGCAGCGCCAGATGCTGCAGGACCTCGGCCGCGAACCCACGCCCGAAGAACTGAGCCGCGAGCTCGACATGACCCCCGAGAAGGTCATCGAGGTGCAGAAGTACGGCCGCGAGCCGATCTCGCTGCACACCCCGCTCGGTGAAGACGGCGACAGCGAGTTCGGTGACCTCATCGAGGACACCGAGGCCGTCGTCCCCGCCGACGCCGTGGGCTTCACCATGCTGCAGAAGCAGCTCGAGAGCCTGCTCGACTCCCTTTCCGAGCGTGAGGCCGGCGTGATCCGCATGCGCTTCGGCCTCGGCGACGGTATGCCGAAGACCCTCGACCAGATCGGCGACACCTTCGGGGTCACGCGCGAGCGCATCCGCCAGATCGAGTCGAAGACGATGGCCAAGCTGCGTCACCCGAGCCGGTCGCAGTCGCTGCGCGACTACCTCGAGTAAACACGTGCGCATCGCAGCCGCCATCCTGCTCGGCAGGATGGCGCGGTGGGCCACGCGTCTGCGTGGCGGCGGCTCCGCTGTGCCCGGCCGGGTGCTGCTGGCCGTCGCGCCGAACGCCCTCGAGCGTGCCGTAGAGAAGATGCCGCTCGGCGTCGTCTTCGTCTCCGGCTCGAACGGCAAGTCGACGACGACCAACATGCTCGTCGGTATCCTGCGCGCCCACGGCGTCGACGTGTTCAGCAACCCGTCCGGCGGAAACCTGCCGCAGGGCATCGCCTCCGCGCTGCTCGCCAGCATGCCGCTCGACGGCCGCCTGCGCGAGCAGATCGCCGTTCTCGAGGTCGACGAGGCCTACGGGGTCAACCTGGCGAAGGTGCTGCGCCCCTCCAGCGTGCTGCTGCTCAACGTGCAGATCGACCAGCTCAACCGCTTCTTCGAGCCCGACCGCGTGGTGAAGATGCTCGCGACGATCGCGAACGCCGCCGACGCCCACGTCGTGGTGAACGCCAACGACGACAACCTCGTGGCGGTGGCGGCCGGGCTGAGCGGCGGCGCTGAGGTCAGCTACTTCGGTGTCGATCCCGCGCTGCTCAGCGGATCGCCGAACGGTCTCGCCAACGCCCAGAGCTACGCTGCGAAGCCGGATGCCGCGGCGCCCGTCGCCCGCGTCGTGGTCGATCGGCTCTCGGGGGTCGATTCGACCCTGTCGATCGCCGGCTCCGAGGTTGACGTGCGGCTTCCCGCGCGCGGCCTGCACTACGCGGTCGACGTCGCCGGCGCCGCTGCCATGGCGGAACGCCTTCTCGGCGCGTCGTTCCGACCCGAGCTCGTGGCATCCGCAATGCTCGCCCTCGATACCGTCTACGGCCGGGGCGAGATCCTCACCTACAACGGCGAGGACATCGAAGTCATCATGATGAAGAACCCGCCGAGCCTGCAGCTGAACCTCGACTACCTCGACGAGGCGCCCGAGCAGCTGTTCGTCGCGGTCGACGAGGGCACCCCCGACCCGTCGTGGATGTACGACACCGATTTCAGCCACATCGACCACGTCGACATCGTGTCCGGCACGAAGGCGTGGCAGCTGGCCACCCGGTTCGGCTACGGCGCGATCCCGGTGGGTACTGTCATACCTGAGTTGAAGCCGGCGCTCGAGACGTTCCTCAAACTGCCCGCTCCCGCCCGCGGCACCAAGACCATGATCGTCAACTACGAGCAGATGATGCTCATCCGCAAGCTGCTCGGCTTCCTCGAGTTGGAGAACGCACCGTGACCCGCTCGCTGACCATCCTCTCGCTCTACCCGCGCCAGCTCGGCATCAACGGCGACTCGGGCAACGTGCTCGCGCTGCGGGTGCGCGCGGAGGCCTGTGGCATCGACGTCACCGTGGTCGAGCACAACGTCGGCGACACGCTCCCCGACGACGTCGACCTCGTGCACATCGGATCGGGTCCGCGCACCGCGCAACTCGCCGTGCAGGCCGACCTCGCCCTCATCACTCCGCGGCTCGCGGCGTGGAAGAACGCGGGTGTACCCGTCGTCGCGATCGCCGGGGGCTGGCAGTTGCTCGGTTCGTCGATAGTGGATGAAACGGGCGAGCGAATCCCCGCGGCCGCACTCTTCCCGACCACCAGCACCCTGGTCGCCCAGCGCGCCGTGGGCGAGATCGTCGTCTCGACCGAGTGGGGAACTGTCGCCGGTTTCGAGAACCACGGCGCCATCACGACCCTCGACGCGGGCGCGTCGCCGTTCGGCACGGTCACGGCCGGCTTCGGCAACGCGGGCGCCGCGTCATCCGCGGGGCTCGGAATCGAGGGAGTCGTCGACGGCGCGAGCATCGGCACGCACCTGCACGGTCCGTTACTGCCGATGAACCCCGCGATCGCCGACCGGCTGTTGCGGGCTGCACTCGAGCACCGCGGTCTCGATGGGGCGCTCGAGAGCAGCGAACGTCTCGCCGCGATCGACCTGGCCGCCTCGAACAGCCGCGCCGCGATCGCGAAGCGGCTCGGGCTCTAGTCCCGGAGGCTGGCCACAGTCGATAGCCTGTAGCCATGAGAGTCGTCGCGGTCTACAGCACCAAGGGCGGCGTGGGTAAGACCACCGCGGCCGTCAGCCTCGCCTACGAAGCATCGCGCGACAACCGCGTGCTGCTCTGGGATCTCGATCCGCAGGGGGCGACCACGTTCATCCTGCAGGTGAAGCCCAAGCTGCGCGACGGGGTGGACGCTCTCGTGAAGGGTAAGACCTCTCTGCACCGTGCGATCCGCTCCACGGCCTACGAGGCAATCGACGTGCTGCCCGCCGACGACACCTACCGCGAGCTCGAGCATTTGTTCGACGCCGCGAAGAAGCCGACGCACCAGATCGCCCAGGTGCTCGAGCGGATGGCCGACGACTACGACGTGGTGATCCTCGACTGCCCGCCCGGCTCGTCGCTCGTCGCCGAGAACGCCGTGTACGGCGCGGATGTCGTGGTCGTGCCCCTGGTGCCCTCGCCGCTCTCGCTGCGGTCGCTCGACCAGGTGTTGCACGTCGTCGCGGAGTCGAAGCGTCCCGTGCCGGTCATCGGGTTCCTGTCGATGGTCGACCGCCGCAAGACGGCGCACCGCGCTGCGGTGGAGCGGCTCGCCGCGCACCGCCCCGAGGTCAGCGAGGTGGTCGTTCCCGCTTCGGTGATCGTCGAGCGCATGGGCTACGAACTGGCGCCGGTCGGCGTCTACGCGCCCCGCTCGGACGCGGCCGTCGCGTATCGCGACCTGTGGAAACTGGTGAACGCGCGGGTCAGTTGATGTAGAGGCGCGGGACGCGCGGCGCCACGCTCGAGACGATCTCGTCGCCGATGCTGTCGGCGTGCGCCGCCCACTCTTCGGCCGTCGGCTCGCCGCGCTCGGCGCTGCCGAACACGACGACGGAATCGCCCGCCGCGACCTCGAGGTCGTCGGCGTCGACCAACATGCGGTCGACGCCGAGCGACACGATGCGCCGACGCTCGCCGCCGAGCAGTACCTCGGCCCGGTCGGCCGCGGGGGACTGCACACCGTCTCCGAAACCGACCGCCACGAGGGCGAGCCGAGCCGGCTCGGCCAGGTTGTACTCGAGGCCGCCGAACCAGCCGTGGCCGGCGTCGAGGGGGGAGACCGCGATCACGGGCGCGCTGAGCGTCATCGGCGCCTCGAGCCCGAGGCCCCGTCCGTCGACATCGTCGAACGGCGAGATGCCGAACGCGGCGATGCCGAAGCGCACGTAGTCGAAGCGGGCCCGCGGCATCCGGAGGCCGGCCGAACTCGCGGCGAGGTGCAGCTTCTCGAACTTCGCGCCCAGAGATTCCGCCACCTCCACCGCGATGGTGAACTTGGCCAGCGCGATCTCGTCGTCGGCCGTCGAGGCGTCGGCGAGGTGCGACCACGCCCCGTAGACCTCGAGGAACCCCTGCGACTCGAGGTGCAGGGCGGTCGAAACGAGCTCGGGCCAGTCCTGCGCAGAGGCGCCGTTGCGGCTCAGGCCGGTGTCGATCTTGAGGTGCACGCGCGCGGGAACCCGGGCGCCGCTCTCGGCGATGGCCTCCAGCTGCCAGACCGCCGACACACCCACGTCGATGGTCGATTCGGCCGCCGCCTTGAAGTCGGTGTCGCGGCCGTGCAGCCAGGCGAACAGCGGCACACCGATGCCCGCGGCGCGCAGTTCGAGTCCCGCGCTCACCTCGAGCACGGCGAGGGCCGTCGCGCCCGCCTCGAGCGCGGCGAGGGACATCGGAAGCATGCCGTGACCGTAGGCGTTCGCCTTGACGGCCAGCATGACCTCAGCGGGAGCCGCGGTCGCGACGAGCAGCTCGACGTTGCGGCGGAAGGCGGCGAGGTCGACGGTCGCGACGGCACCGATCGACACGGTGCCCGGTTCGACGGTGCTGGTCATGGGGTGTACGTCCTCACGATGCGGCACCCGAGACCGGCGGTGAGGGCGAGCGGCGGGCGCCGGGTGCGCAGTCCCCACTCGATCGCGGTCGGAGCCCCGAGCGCGGCGTCGCCGAAGACGGTTGCGATATCGCCCGGTTGCGCCCGGGCGGTGCCGATATCGAGCACGAGTTGGTCCATGGCGATGCGCCCGACCACCGGGTAGGTTTCGCCGGCCAGTTGAGCGGAGGCGGTGTTCGACCCGAGTCGGGGAACACCGTCGGCATACCCGATCGAAACGAGTGCGATCGAGGTGTCGGTGGGCGCGCGGTAGGTGTAGCCGTACGAGACGCCGGTGCCGGCCGCGACGGTCTTGACCGCGATGACCTCGGCGGTGAGCGTCATGACCGCCGTGGTGCGGATGCCGGCGGGGGAGGCGAGGCCGTAGACGCCTGCACCGAGGTCGCGGCGGGCTGCGTCATCCTGAGCGTCTGTTCCGTCGCCGAGAGCCCGGATGTCTGCCTCGCGCGCGCTTTGCGCCTCGCCGTCGCGAAGCGGAGACCAGATGTCGGCGCCGACGCCGCCGTCGCGCAAGACGAGTGCCTCGGCAAGGCTCGACACCCGGAAGGCGGTGATCGCGGCGGCCTCGGCGGCGAGCGCGACCTCGACGAGGCCGTGACCATACGCCGACGCCCTCAGGTCGACCAGTGGCTGGTCGACACCGAGGGCGCCGGAGAGAAGTTCGAGGTTGTGGGTCAGCGCGGCGAGATCAATGCTCGCCACACGTGTGGCCCTACTGATGATGGGGGTTTCAGTTGCGAGAGGACTCGACCAGACGGTCGGACTCGTCGTGCCAGTGGAGAGCGGTCGCAGACAGCTTCTCCTTGAACTCAGCACCGTGGTGTGCGCAGAACAGCAGTTCGCCGCTCTTCATCGTGACGCGCACGTAGGCTTGGGCTCCGCAGCTGTCGCAACGGTCGAGTGCGGTGAGCGTGTACACAGGCTCAAGCTCGTCAACGTTGTTCTCTGTGGCGATCTGAGACATGTGTTGCTCCTTCGGGCGTATTCACGAACTGATTCCGTGTATCTATACAATCACGCCGTTGTTACGGCGGTGCGACATTTACCGTGTATTTCGCTGAACGCGTATGACTTACCCAGCCTGATGGGGCGGAGGGTGTCGGAGCGCTGTCGTCGGCGCGTGATTCAGTAGTCTTAACGACGGCCCGGGCCCGGTTTGTTCCCGCGTGCCGAAATTGCACTATTTATAAGGAGTTCCCGTGGCGGGATCGGATTACTCGGCGAGACACCTCTCCGTTCTCGAGGGGCTCGAAGCCGTTCGGAAACGCCCCGGAATGTACATCGGCTCCACCGACTCGCGCGGGCTCATGCACTGCCTCTGGGAGATCATCGACAACTCGGTAGACGAGGCGCTGGGCGGGCACGGCACCGAGATCAGCGTCATCCTGCACAAAGACGACAGCGTCGAGGTGCGCGACCGCGCCCGCGGCGTGCCCGTCGACATCGAGCCGAAGACCGGGCTGAGCGGGGTCGAGGTCGTCTTCACGAAGCTGCACGCGGGCGGCAAGTTCGGCTCGGGCTCGTACGCGGCCTCGGGTGGACTGCACGGGGTGGGCGCATCCGTCGTCAACGCCCTGTCGGCGCGTCTCGACGTCGAGGTCGACCGCGACGGCAAGACCTACGCCATGTCGTTCCACCGCGGCGAACCCGGAAACTTCGCCGACACCGACGGGCCGAGCCCCGACTCGCCCTTCACCCCGTTCATCTCGGGCAGCGAGCTCCGCGTCATCGGCAAGGTGAAGAAGGGCGTCACCGGCACTCGAGTGCGCTACTGGGCCGACCCGCAGATCTTCACCCGCGGCGCCGCATTCCAGACCGAGGAGCTCACCGGGCGTGCGCGCCAGACGGCCTTCCTAGTTCCCGGACTAGGCATCGACATCACCGACGAGCGCGGTGATGAGCCGACGAGCGAGATGTTCCGGTATGCGGGCGGCATCTCGGAGTTCGTCGACTTCCTGTCGACCGACGCCCCGCTCACCGACACGTGGCGGCTGCAGGGCGACGGCACCTTCACCGAGACCGTTCCTGTGCTGCAGGAGACCGGCGCCATGGTGCCGACCGAGCTGACGCGCGACGTCGAGGTCGACATCGCGCTGCGCTGGGGCACCGGGTACGAGACCGTGTTCCGCAGCTTCGTCAACATTATCGCGACCCCGAAGGGCGGAACGCACCAGGCCGGCTTCGAGGCGGGCCTGATGAAGTTCCTGCGCCAGCAGGTCGAACTGAACGCGCGCCGCCTCAAGGTCGGCAACGACAAGCTCGACAAAGACGACATCCTCGCCGGCCTCACCGCCGTGCTGAACGTGCGCCTGCCCGAACCGCAGTTCGAGGGCCAGACCAAAGAGATCCTCGGCACACCCGCGGTACGCAACATCGTCGCGAACGTCGTCGCGAAGGCCATGGCCGAGCGGTTCTCGTCGACCAAGCGCGACGACAAGGCCCAGTCGGCCCTCGTGCTCGACAAGATCGTGGCCGAGATGAAGTCGCGCATCTCCGCGCGCACGCACAAGGAGACGCAGCGTCGCAAGAACGCGCTCGAGAGCAGCTCGCTGCC